>VGFC01000145.1 GCA_016869045.1 Armatimonadota bacterium | reverse complement strand
GCGGGAGGGGCGGAGCCAAAGAGGTCCGGGGCGGGGGCCGGGGAATACGCCTTTCCCTTTGCCGGATACGCCGTGTACGGGTGACTTGTGCGTTGGAAGAAGACCTCTACGCGTCCCACTATCTCACGTTGCTGCGCCGGAACTGGGCCTTCGTCCTGGCCATGACGGTGCTGGGCGGGCTCGTCGGTGTCATCCTGATCCAGTTCGTGCTGCCGCGCCAGTGGAGAGCGGGCACCTCCGTCATCTTCGACACGCAGAGCCAGACCAGTATCCCCCTCCCGACCAACGTTCCCGGCATCCAGAGCCTCGCCACCAAGTTCGGTCTGGGGCAGCAGGGCTCGACCGCCGCCAACATGGCCATGGCCTTCGGCCACAGCCAGACGGTCCGCCTGGAGATCATCGAACGGCTCGGCCTCGTGCGCAAGTGGAAGGCCGAGGGTGTCTTCGATGCCGATGAGAAGCTGAGGAAGGCGACCGCCATCAACCTCACCGATCAGGGCACGATGGTCGTCTACGTCAGCGCTTCCGGCTCGCCGCGCGGCGTGCTCCCCAGGCATGATGACGACCTCGAGCAGCGCACACTCACGCGGGATGTCGCGAATGCGTACGTGGACGTCGTGCGCGAGAAGCTGGGCACCCTCATCCTGACGCAGAGCCAGCGCAAAGCCAAGTTCCTGAAGGAGCGCGTCGCCCAGGCGAAGGAGGACCTCGACTCCACCCGGCGCGCCCTGAAGGAGAAGCAGGTCGAGCTGCAGGTCGTGACGCCGCCCTCGAGCGCACCTCCTCCCGAGGTCGCGGCGCTGGCCGCATTGGAGAAGGACCGCGTGACGGCAGAGGCCGAGGCCCACTCGGCGAGCGAGGAGTTGGACCAGCTGAAGTCGCAGCTCGCCAAGGAAGAGCTGATGGTGCTCACCAATGTGCTGAGCCAGCGCAGCGGAGTCGCCGATCGGCTGTCGGGGGACGTCGCCGAGGCCACGGCCGAGTTGGCGGAGCTGCACGACAAGGGCTACAGCGATGAGACGCCCGAGTGTCGCAACCTGCTGGCCCGCATCGACTCGTTAGAGCGTGCATACGCGGATGAGATCAGCGGGGGGCTGCGCACCCAGAGCCAGACGCAGTCCGCCAACCCCGTCCGGGCGGCGCTGCTGCAGCAAGCAGCGACCCTGGAAGGGACCCGCGTGGGTGCGGAGGCCCAGGAGAGAGTGCTGGCCGGGGCGGAGGCGAAGATCAACGCGCGCCTGCAACAGCTGCCGGGCGCGATGGAGCAGATCGGGGCGCTGGCGCAGGAGTTGGAGGTGAAGACGGCCATCTACGGCGTCGTGACAAACGCCTACGAGATGGCCGAAGCGGACGCCGCCCAGGAGGCGCCGCAGTTCACCGTCCTGGACGAGGCGGTGATCCCGCCCAAAAAGATGGCCCCCTCGGGCTCGAAGACGTGCCTCGCTCTGGCCTTCGTCGGGTTCGTGCTGGGGGCCCTGGCCGCCCCAAGCTGGGAGCGACGGCGCAAGCGCGCGTCCGCCCCTTCGGCCGATGCCGATGCTGATCCTGCCTGATGCCCTCATCCTGATCGCCGCGATCGTGCTCCTGGGACTGGCCCCCTTCATTCTGGCGCCCAGGCGCGACGTCGTGATCTCCCCTCGGTTCTGGATCATCGGCGCCTTCCTGGGGGTTTTCGCGGTCCGGCCGCTCTACATTCTGCTCGATCCGACCAAGGCCCACCCGTACATCGGCGAGCAGGCCGAGTTCCCTCGGCTCGTCGTCGGCGGGTTGTGCATGGCCTTGGCCGGGCTGGCCGCCTTCTGGATCGGGTACTTCCTGCGCGGCGGCAAGCGTCTCAGCGAACTCGTCCCGCTCTTCCCGCAGGAGATCTCCCCTGCACGCTGGCGGCAGGCCGTGCTGGGTTGCTTCCTGCTGGGGCTGGCGGCCTACCTGATCTTCCTGCGGAGCATGGGCGGACTCAAGGAACTGCTGGCGGTTCTCTACATGCGCGCGGCCGTGTACGAGGCGGACGAAACCGCCGGCCCGATGAAGGAACTCGCCAAGCTGGTGGGTGTGGCCGCGCTTCTGGGGATGCACTACCACCTGCGCATCGGCCGGGCGCGCTGGGCGTGGCCGCTGCTAGGCTTCAGCAGCGTGCTGATTGGCACGATGGGCGGCCGCGGGGCTGTCGCGCAGCTCTGGGTGATGACCTACCTCCTGTACGCCCTCGCCCGGCCGCGCTACCGGAGCTGGAAGTTCCTCGGAACGCTCGTGCTCGTGGTCATCGTGTTCGCCGCCGGGGCTCTGGGCGTCCGCCGAGCGACCAGCCGCGGGCTGGGGGCCGCCGTGGAGAGCCTCCGCGAGCTGCCGTCCGCCATCACCGAGAACGCGATGGACACCGTGCCGATGTTCGACCACATGGTCGCGGCGATGCAGGCCGCCGGCCGCGACGTCCCGTACCAGGAGGGCACCTCGTACGTCCAACTGATCCCCGTCATGGTGCCCAGGGCCATCTGGCCCATGGAGACGGAGACCGCAGGGGTGACCGTTCGCAAGATCGTCGAACCCAACGGGATCGGTGGGCGCCCTCCCTCGGCGATGGGAGAGGGCTACCTCAACTTCGGCGCCGTGGGGGCTCTCGGCATCATGTTCCTGCTCGGGCTGTGGTGCCGCCTGCTGCAGTGCTACCTCGTGCGAGGCGCGGACGTGAGCGCCATGGTGCCCCTGCTGTACGTCTTTGCCCTCTTCAGCACCCTCAACTTCCTCGCGGGCGTCGGTCCGCTGGCCATCCGCGCCTTCCTCTTCCGCCTCGGCGCGGCCCTGGTGGCCTTCATCTGGTCCGCCCGCGCGCGTGTCCCCGTCGCAGAAGACGCGGCCGATCCCGCAGGGGTACCGGTGTGAGGCGCCTCGGCGTCCCTGTGCTGCTCGCGTTGCTCACGGCTCTTGGCTGCGCGTGCTCTTGCGCCGCCGAGGTGACGCGCCTGCGCGTCAGCCCCAGCGGGCACTACGTCCGGTACGGCGGCCGCGCTCTGGCGCTGGTCGGCGACAGCGGCACCCAATGTGTGCTCCAGGACCTGAACCTCGACTACCGACGCTGGCTAGATGACTGCCACGCCCGGGGAATCCGCGCGGTGCACGTCTGGTCGTTCGTGGCTCCGCGCCAGAAGCAAGACGGCAGCGTCCTCGAGGCGCGCTACGGATACGTCTACCCGGGAGCGACGCCCTGGGCGCGCCGCGACGGCGGCCCAGCGGCCTTCGACCAGCTCCCGCAGTGGGACCTGACTCGCTTCGACGAGGGTACCGACCCGAAGGCTCACTACTGGCCGCGGTTGCGGGACCTATGCGCCTACGCGCAGGCGCGCGGAATCGTCGTGGGGATCACCGTCTTCTTCGGCTGGCCCAAGCACAACCGCCCGGAGCGGCCGGATTGGTCCTACCATCCGTTCAACGTGCTCAACGGCGGGCATCTGGTCCGGACTGAACCGATCACGACCGGCTGCCAGGAGATCGCCTCCCCCGGTGAGGAGGTCCTGCAAGAGGCTTGGGACCCGGCATGGCCTCCGCCGAAGAAGACGCAATGGGTCTGGGAACGCTTCAGCGAGAAACTCATCGACGACACGCGAGCCGTTGGCAACGTCTTCTTCGTGTTCATGGATGAGCACAGCTACCCCGAGGGCAACTGCGGCGACCACTTCGCAGCGTTTTTGCGCAAGCGTGGGGCGCTGTGGGTTGACTGGGATCGCCGATGGGAGGCCGTCGATGTCGTCATGACCGACACGTTCTCGTCGGAGGACAAGAACGCCGCGGCCGTCGAGGGCTTCGGCCGCACGCCGGCGAGGCCGATCATCCACCTGGAGGGCGGCCCCTACCAGGGCACCGGGGTGCGGACGGCGCTGTGGACCTTCGTGATCGGGGGCGGGCACTGCTTCTTCCACGACGACTCCGACCAGGGCGCGGTGACGCGCGGCATCATGGGCTACGACCCGCACGTTCCCGGCGGAGACACGAACCCGACCGCGCGCGACTGGATCGGCCATGCGAGCCGCTTCTTCAACGAGCAGCTCAGCAACCTCGACGCGATGGCCCCCCATAACGAATTGGTGAAGTCCGGATCGGCATACTGCCTCGCCGACCTCGGTGGCGAGTGGGCCGTGTACTCCGTCTCGGGCGCGGAGTTCACCCTCAACCTGGCGACGGCGACGCGTACGGCGCGCTGGTACGACCCACGGACCGGGGAGTGGTTCGGCGAGGCTTTCCCCCTGCAGTCCGACGCTGCGGTAGTGGTGCGCAAGCCCTCCGCTGACGACTGGACCCTCTACATCGCCGCGCCGTGACTCACCCCCTGAAGGGCACCCCTCCGGCGCCGACGAAGTAGCTCCTCTACGTATCTCCAGCGGAAGACGCGGACACGATGACCGGCGACAAGCTCACGCCCATGTTCCGGCAGTGGCAGGCGGCCAAGGCCCGCTATCCAGACGCCCTGCTGCTGTTCCGCATGGGCGATTTCTACGAGATGTTCGCGGAGGACGCCGAGATCGGCGCCCGCGAGCTGGAGCTGACCCTCACCAGCCGCGAGTGCGGCAGGGGCCGACGCATCCCCATGTGCGGCGTGCCGCACCATGCTGTGCAGCGGTACGTGCAGACCCTCATCAAGAAGGGCTACCGCGCCGCAGTCTGCGAGCAGGTCGAGGACCCGCGGTATGCCAAGGGTCTCGTGCAGCGCGACGTGACGCGCGTGGTGACGCCGGGGACCTTGCTGGAAGACGAGTTCCTGGAGGGGAGCGCGAGCAACTACCTCGCGTCAGTCGCCCGTGAAGGCACTGCCTGGGGAATCGCCTCGGTGGACATCTCCACCGGCGACTTCGCCGTGACGCAGATCGCCGCGCAGCCCGCTCCCGCCTCGCGCCAAGGGTTGCTGAACGGGGCTGCTCCGCGAGACGAACGGGTTCCGGGTTCCGTGACGGAGGAGCTGTCCCGCATCGAGCCTGCCGAGATCATCGCTCCGGCGGATGTCGCCGAGATGCTGGCGGCTCACGGCGGCCCGCACGTGACGGTGATCGACCCGCCGATCGATGCCTTCCACACACCAGGCGAGCGGCTCGCGCGGCACTTCGGCGTCGCGTCACTGGAGGGCTTCGGAATCGCGGACCTGACCGCCGGCATTGCAGCCGCCGCGGCCGTGCTGGACTACCTCGCCGCCAACCACCTCGAATCGCTCCCCCATCTGCGGGCGATCCGTCGATATGCACTGACGGACACGATGATGCTCGACGAGGCCACGAAGCGGAACCTCGAGCTGACGCGCACGCTCCGGGGGGAGGGGCCCTCGGGGTCGCTGTTGCACCTGCTGGACCGCACGCTGACGCCGATGGGCCGGCGGATGATCCGCCACTGGCTGCTGCATCCGCTGCTCGACCTGAGCGAGATCCGCCGCCGACACGGCGCCGTCGGCAACCTCCTGCGCGACCGCGCGCTGGCCGGCGCCATCCACGAGGGCCTCAAGGGCGTCTACGATCTGGAGCGTCTCATCAGCCGCGCGGCCGCGGGGACCGCCAACGCTCGTGACCTGCGCGCCTTGACCGCTTCCATCGCACGCCTTCCGGCGATCACCGAGGCCCTGGCCTCGGCCGAGGCCGACCTGCTGCGCGACCTGGTGGCCCGGCAGGCCGACCTGCAGCCCGTGCGCGAGTTGATCGACGCGGCGATCGTCGAGGACCCGCCGGCCGTAACGACCGAAGGTGGCGTCATCCGGCGGGGCTTCTCGGCGGAACTCGACGAGATTCACGAGGCCGCGACCTCCGGCAAGCAGTGGATCGCCGCGCTCCAGGAACAGGAGCGCCAGGCGACCGGTATCAAGTCGCTGAAGGTCGGCTTCAACCAGGTTTTCGGCTACTACATCGAGGTCACTCGGCCGAACCTGAGTCTGGCGCCGGACCGCTACATCCGCAAGCAGACGATGGTGAGCGCCGAGCGGTTCATCACGCCCGAGCTGAAGGAGAAGGAGAGCCTGATCCTCGGCGCCGAGGAGCGCATGGCCGCGCTGGAGTACGACCTCTTCTGCGACGTGCGTGCCCGCGTCGCCGAGCACGCCGAGGCCGTGCTCACTACTGCGCGGGCACTGGCCGAGTTGGATGTCCTGCTCTCCTGGGCCCAAGTGGCCTTGGAGTATGGCTACACGCAACCCGAGGTGCATGAGGGCACAACGCTGGAGATCATCGCCGGCCGGCACCCGGTGGTCGAGACTACGGTCGGCACGGAGCCGTTTGTACCCAACGATGCCCGGATGGACTGCGAGCACAACCAGCTGCTCATCATCACTGGGCCGAACATGGCGGGGAAGAGTACCTACCTGCGGCAGGTCGCGCTGATCGTGCTGCTGGCGCAGATCGGCTCCTTCGTGCCCGCTCAGCGCGCGAGCATCGGCCTATGTGACCGCATCTTCACCCGCGTCGGCGCGATGGACGACCTCGCCACCGGGCAGAGCACCTTCATGGTCGAGATGACCGAGACCGCGCTCATCCTCCACAACGCAACCGAGCGCAGCCTCATCGTCCTGGACGAGATCGGGCGCGGTACGAGCACCTTCGACGGCCTGTCCATCGCCTGGGCGGTCTCCGAGCACCTTGTCAACCAGGTCGGGGCGAAGACGCTGTTCGCGACCCATTACCATCACCTGAACGAGCTGGCCGAGATCCTGCCGCGCGTGAGGAACTACCGCGTCACGGTGAAGGAGGAGGCCGAGGACATCGTCTTCCTGCGCCGGATCGTGCCCGGCGGCACCGACCGCAGCTACGGCATCCAGGTGGCGCGCCTCGCGGGCCTGCCAGTGGGCGTGATCGAGCGCGCGAAGGAGGTCCTGGCGCAACTCGAGACCGAGGATCTCGGCGCCAAGGCCGCCCCCTCGCAAGCCGCCGCCGCCCGCATCTCTCCCCCCATCCAGCTTCAACTCTTCGAGGCTGCCGAGCACCCCCTTGCCAAGTCGCTGAAGGCCATCAACACCGACGAGCTGACGCCGCTGGAGGCACTCGTGAAGCTCAAGGAGCTGCGCGAACAGGCGTAGCAGGGGTTGAGCTGAAGGCGACCCCCGTCCGACGCGAGGAGGCAGCCATGCCGGAGACGGATCACGCATCCGGGGCGTGCTCGGGGCAGCCGGTGCTGGCCCCGCCGTGGCGACGGCTAGCCGCCTCTGCCACCGACGCCCTCATCCTCTTGCTGCTGAACCTGTGTGTAGTCGGCGTTTGGCTCCTCCTGCGGCCCCCCGGGCCGCAGGAGGAGCCAGACTGGGGGATCGGCGCCCTGATCCTCGGCTGGGCCTACACGTGGATCGGGTGGGGGGTCTTCGGCAAGACGCTCGGCAAGCACCTGTGGCGGATCCGCATCGTGCCCGCCTCGGGCGGCCGCATGACCCTGGCGCGTGGGGCGCTGCGGTGCATCGGCTACCTCGTGGCCTGCCTGCCCGCCCGCCTCGGGCTGGCGGCGATCCTGTGGGACGCCAACCGCCAGGGCTGGCATGACCGGATCGCCGGCACGGTCGTGATCAGGGACACCGGCCCGGGCCTGACGTCGCCCTTGCGTCGCTCGGTCGCTCCTCCGTTGCCGGCTCCCGACCTCCTCGGTCCGCTGCGGCGGGGCGCTCTACCCGCCCTGCTGTACATCGCCTTGGCGCTGTTGATGACCTTCCCGGTGGTCCTCCACCTGAACACCCGGCGGGCGGGCAACGTGGCGGACAGCAACGTGTTCGTGTGGGACTTGTGGCTCTTCGACCACGCGCTGCGCAGTGGCAGGCCCCTCACCTCCACCGACCTCGGCTACTACCCCGAGACCGTGTCGCTCGCGTACCACACGATGAACTGGGTCGCTTGCGCCGTGGCCGTGCCCCTGCTGCGGGTGTTGAGCCTGACGGCAACGTACAACGTGATCCTGGTGCTGACCCTGGCTGCTGGGGCCTTTGCCATGTACTGGCTGGCCGCGGCGGTCACGCGTTGCCACTGGTCCTCCGTCGTGGCCGGCTTCGCGTTCGGCTTCTCGTCCTACATGATGGCGCACGCCCTGGGACACCTGAACCTGATCTCGGCTCAGTTCCTGCCGGTTACGTGCCTGCTTTTCTGCAGCGCGCTCATCACCGGCCGCCCGACTCAGGCCCTGGCGGGGGGAGTGGCCTTGGGCTTGTGCGGTCTGTGCGACTGGTACTACGTCGTGTTCGGCATGATCGCCATGGTATGCCTGGCGGTCGTCGCGCTGGTTCAGAGCCGGCTGTCGCCGGCTGCCCTTCTGCGGACCGGCGCGCTGGGGCTGCTCTCGGGCGGCACGGCGGCGCTTGTCCTGCTGCCGCTACTGGTCCCTGCGCAGCGAGAGCGTGGGCGGGCATCGTACATGAACGTCAACCTGGGCCTGACGACCACCTTCAGTGCCGACGTGCTGGACCTCGTGCGGCCAAGTCGGCTCCACTCCCTGCGCCGACCTCTGCCCGAGCAGATCCCGATGGAGAAGTACGTGACCCCAGGGCTGGCGGTTATGGCGCTCGCCGTGGTGGGTCTGCGACGGCAGCGGCGGCTCCTGGCACCGTGGGCCGCCGTGGCCTTGTGCGGATGGGTGCTGGCGTGCGGGCCGAGCCTGCAGGTTGGCGGAACGCCGGGGCCCAGTGCGCTGACAGGCATCCTCCTCGGGGGGCCTCCCGGCACCGGCCTCGACCTGCCGCTCAGCGGCGCATTCGCGTCGCACTACTGTGTCGGCGTGATCGCCCACCCGCAACGGGCACTCACTCAGCCAGGCCCGAGTGTCGTGATGCCGTTCTACTGGCTGACCCAGGCTCTGCCGGTCCTGGGGCCGTTCAAGGCTCCGGCCCGTCTGGCTGTGCTGGCGATCATGGGCTTGGGTCTCTGTGCTTCGGTCGGCCTGTCGAGCCTCCACGACAGATGGGTTGCGGACAGGGGGCGCAAGGCCGCCTGGGCCGCACCGGCGGCCCTGTGCGCGGTCATCCTGTTTGAGAGCCTGGCCGTGCCATACCCGACCACCACCACGAAGGTCCACTGGTTCTACCACTGGCTCGCGCGGAGCCCGGGCGACTTCGCGATCGTCGAGGCGCCGATGGGCCCGGGGTTCAGTGCCTACCAGGCATACCAGACGGTGCACCACAAGCGCCTGTTTGAGGTGCATCTGGCCCGTACTCCCCCTGAGGCGTTCGCGTTTATCGAGGGGAACGGCCTGCTGCGGTGCCTGCGCGTCGGGTCGGACGCGTCGGGAGATCAGCAGAACGGCCTCCAGGGCTCCTGGGAGCACCCGGGCCCCCTCCTGACCCCGGAAGCACGCGGCGCTGCGGAGCAAGGGCTCCGGCAGCTTCGCCGAGTCGATGCCCGTTTCATTGTGGTGCACAAGTCCGTCGCGCCGCTGGAGAGCGCCCGGTTCTGCCTCACGCTACTGGCCGATGAACTCCACCTGCCGATCGTGGTCGACGACGACGAACTCACCGTGTTCGCGCTGAAGTGACCTGGCCGCGCCCAGAATCGCACGCGGCCCCCGCCACTATGGACGGGAGCCGCGTTGGTTCCGTGCGTGCGCTTCGCGCTAGGAGATCACGACGACGTTCTCGGCGCGCGGGCCCTTGCGATCCTGGACCACTTCGAACTCGACTTCCTGGCCCTCCTTGAGGGATCGGTAGCCTTCGCCTTGGATCGCAGAGAAGTGCACAAAGACATCTTCGCTGCCTTCGGTCTCAACGAAACCGAAGCCCTTGCTGTCATTGAACCACTTGACCTTGCCTCGGGGCATACGGACGTACCTCCTTGTTCGGGATGGCTAGTTACCTGCGTTGGGCCGAAACCGGAGGTTCCGCCTGCCCTGCAAGCCTGACCTAGCTTACAAGCCGCCCGCCGGGGGGCGGGTCGCCTTGTGACTGCGTATTATGGCAGCAACGCGGATGGAAGTCAAGGGCTTTTTGCCGGGGTTTTCGGGCGTGTCGGGGCGACCGGCTGGGCGGCGACACCCCTCACTGCGCCGACGAGAGGCCCGCCAGCTTGCGGTACACGATCGGGTCATCGGCCGCCCCGTGGAACTCGAACGGGAAGCGCTGGTTCACGGCGAAGCCCATGTAGCCCCACGAGACCCCCGCCTCGACGCACAGCTCCGCCGCCCGGGCTGCCTCCTCCCCCACCTTATCATCCTCGTTCACCACGATGGGCTTGCCGAAGCGCCGGAGGGCGGCGAGCCGGTTCGGTATCTCGGCGAGGGGCGTCGAGTTCAGGTGTACGAGCAGGAAGTCGCTCGCCTCGGCCACGCGGTCGCCCACGCGGGCGTCGCCGAGGCCACTCGTCGAGACAAGCAGTGGGTGGCCGTGCTCCGCCGCCGTCCGCCGGGCAAGCTCGATCAGCCCCACCTGGCCGTCGGCCGAGCGTAGCACCCCATGATCGAAGCCCCCGTGGCCGAACTCGTTCGCGATCTCCAGCAGCACGTTGGTGAGACCGCGCCCCGCAAGCCATCCCACCACGTTCTTCACGCCCTCCCTCACGGCCGCCTCGTCGCGCAGGACCTGATCCTGGCGCTGGTAGAAGCAGCCCAGGATCACGGTGGCCCGCTCGCGGTCGCAGGCCTCGATGACCCGCTCCACGCGCGCCACGTATTCCGTGCGGAGCGTTCCATCCGCTTCGAAGGCGCTGTTGAGAGCCCCCTCGTAGTCGGGGAAGCCGCCCTGCAGGTTGAGGGTGAAGGCGCGGACGCCGCACCGGACGTACTCCGGCAGCGCGGCGATGAACTCGTCCGTGTTGGCCTCGGGATCGAAGTCCGTGCGGTTGCGGTCCTCGAACACGGCGTTGACCATCCGCACGTTCAGCAGCAGCCCCTCGGCCGCCGCTCCCGTGTAGGTGACGGCACCGTTGATCTGCCAGCGTCCGTCTGCGATGCCGATGCGCGTCACGCGCGGCCGTTCTTGCACGGCTGCCGCGAGGCGGCTGAAGAAGCCCTCCCAAAGCACATCGTCCTCGCCGATTCTGCCGATCGCCGCGCTCCCCAGCCGCACGATCACCATCTGCCACTCGGGGATTACGAAACAGTAGTTGGCGGTGTGGCCGTGGGCCGCGAAGGCGCCGGGCGGCGCGGACGGCCACGGGCGCGTGTCGTCGTCGCGCACGCCGTTGGTCCACCAGTACAGGCCGTAGCGACCGGCGAGCATCCGGTGGCTGCGGCCTGGCAGGTCTGCCGGGATGTGGCTGCGCGAGGCCTCCGCCACAAAGCCGGGGGACAGCACCCGCGCTCCACTCCACTCGCCGCCGTTCAGGTACAGCTGCCCCAGGCGCGCGAGTTCGAGTGCGGTGGTCCTCACGCCCCCGCCGCCCTTGGCGCAGGGAGTGCCCGCCGCGTTGTAGTACGTCAGCCCGTCCAGCGTGCCACACGCACCCCACTCCCACTGCGCCATGCCGATCGGCTCGGCGATGCGGCGCCGGAACACGTCCGCCAGCGGCTCGCCCGACAGGCGCATGAGTACGCGGCCCAGCAGGTGCACGTCGTGGTCGTTGTACGCAATCTGCGTGCCGGCCTCGAAGGTGGGCGGCTGCGGCCGGAAGTACGCCAGCGGGTCGCCCCACGGCTGGTCGTCGCTGACGCCCTCGACCACGCCCTGATAGCCGCCCCGCATCGAGGCGAGGTGCCTCAGGCGAATCTGCGCGTAGGCCGGGAACTCGTCTGCCATCTCGGGGAGGACGTCGATCACCCGCGTGTCCAGCGTGCACTTCCCGTCGTCGATGAGCAGCCCGAGAACCGTGCTGGTGAAGGTCTTCGTACAGGAGAAGATGGGATGGTAGGCGTCCACCTCCGGGCCCTCGTGGATCAGCCAGCCGTTGCGGAGGATGACGAGCTGCCGTGCGCCGTCGGGCTGGAAGCGGTCATCCATGTACTGCACAGCGGCGCGCAGTCGACCTGCGTCGACTCCCTGCGACTCGGGCGTCGCGCGCGGCCATTCCGCCGCGCCGGCGCAGCCCGCTGCGGCGATCACTGCCAACGGTCCCGCAAGCGCGCATCCGGTCATCTCGTCAGCCTCTCGGCGGTCTCGGGAATCTCGCGCAGCAGTTCGGCAACGCGCTCCTTCTCTTCGTCGGTGGCTTGCCTGCCCGGCGAGCGCACCCGCGAGGAGGCGATGCCGAGCAGTTCCAGGCCGACCTTCAGCCCCCCGAGCGCCCCGGCGATGCTGCCGCCTCCCGGATCGACGATGGAGAAGATCGCGAAGAGCCGATTGTAGATCCGCTGTAGCCGCCGGGCTTCCTCCAAGTCGTTGCGGACACACCCCTCGTAGAGGCCTACCGACGTGCGCGGCGCAACGTTGGCGAGGCTGAAGACGGCGCCGTCTGCGCCCAGCAGAAACGACGCCAGACCCAGCGGCTCGCTGCCCTGGTAGAGGGCGAAGTCGTCGCGGCCCTCGAGCTCAAGCAGCAGGTTCACGAAGCGCCCGCCGTCGGTGGTCGTGTCCTTGATGCCCACGATGTTCGGGTGCTCGCTGAGGCGCAAGATCGTGTCGCGAGCGATCGGGTTGTGCGTCCGCCAGGGGATGTCGTACAGCACCATCGGCAGCGGCGCGCGGTCGGCGATTGTGACGAAGAAGCCCTCGATCTCCCCGGCGTTCCAGCCGAAGTAGTAAGGCGCCGTCACCACGACCGCCGCCGCGCCGACCGCCTTCGCATCCTCCGCCAGCTCCAGCACGCGCTGCGGTCCTTCAGCGATCGCGCCCATGAGCACCGGCACTGCGCCGGCTGTCTCCTCAACCGCAATCTGTGCGCCGCGGTACCGCTCGGCATCGGTGAGCAGACAGAACTCCGCCGAGGAGCCCATCGCGAACAGCGCCGCGACGCCGCTGTCGATCTGGCAGCGGATCAGCCGCCGCAAGGCCTCCTCGTCGATGGCCTCCGACTCGTCGTACGGCGTCAGCAGCGGGGTGATGATCCCCTCGATCCCCAATGGGTTCATGTCTCGTCTCCTTCGGATCGGGGCCCGCGCGACCAGGCCCGAACCTCACGGTTGGCCGAACAGCGGGCCGTGCCCTCCTTCGCTGCGCGTTGACAGACCGAGCCTCCCGTGGCTATGATCGGCGCGCAGGCTCATCCGAGTGGAGACCGGCTCACATGCCTCTGCGGATTGCCGTGTACGACGCCTTCGCTCTGTTCGAAGGCTCGGGCCGAGCGATGCTCGATGTTCTTGGGCTGCTCGACCGCGAGCGCTTCGAGCCGGTGATCGTCTGCCCGCGCGAGGGTGATCTCGTCACAGCCGCCCGCGTGCGCGGCTACGAGGCCCACGTCGTGGCGCCGGCCGGCGCTCTGCGGCGGTACAACAAGGCGCTGCTGTCGGGCGGGCCCGCGGCGCTCCCCGGGATGGGGTTCTCGCTGCTCCGCCATGGGCTGCAGATGCGCCGCTGGCTGCGCGCAAACCACATCGACCTGCTGCACTGCAACCAGACGCGCGCTGCGCTACAGGCGGGCCTGGGCGCGCGGCTTGCGGGCCTCCCGATGGTCTGGGTAGTGCGCATGAAGGAGCGCCTGCCGGCGATGGCAACGCGGCTTGCCGGCTGGTGCGCCTCGGCGGTTGTGGCGCTCGCGCCGGATTGCACCAATGACTTCGAGAACGTCCAGCGGCTCCGCAGCAAGGTCGTCGAGATCCCCTTGGGTGTGGACACGAGCCGCTTCGCCCCCGCCATCGACGCCCCGCCGGTCCCCCATGGTCTGCACCTCGCGCCAGGCGACCGCGTCGTGCTCATGGTCGGCGGTCTGCATCCGCGCAAGCGCCACGATCTGCTGATCGACGCAGCGCCACACGTCCTGGAGCAGGCACCCGAGGCCCGGTTCGTCATTGTCGGCGGGGGCTTCGAGGATGTGGGGCCGGAGTACGAGGCGGGGCTGAAGCAGCGGGCCGGCGAGCTGGGCCTGGCGGATCGCGTGGTGTTCACCGGACGCCGCGACGATGTGCCCGCGATCCTGCGCGTGTGCGACCTGTTCGTGCTGCCCTCCGACCAGGAGGGGCTTCCGGGCTCGGTACTGGAGGCGATGGCAACCGGCAAGCCGTGTGTCGTGACACCGGCCGCCGCGGCGCCCGTCGTCGATGGCGTGACGGGCCTCGTGGTGCAGCCCAATGACCCGGAGGCGCTGGCCACCGCCATCGTGCGCATCCTGCGAGACCGGGAGCTGTCAGAAGCGATGGGGCGCGCAGGCAGGGAGCGTGCCGTCGAGAGGTACTCGCTGGAGGCGACGGTGCGTCAATACGAGGCGCTCTACGAGAGGTTGATCGGCAAGCCGCCTACGGCTTGGGTGGCGGCGGGGTCTCGGTCTTGACGAGGTTGGCCGCGTCCTCCGCCGCCGCGGCCACAAAGGCGATCTGGCGGTTCAGCTCCTCGCCGTCGATGATCCGCTTCGAGGTCGCGAGGTCGAACCACAAGTCCATGTCCTTGTCCAGGCCGAACTTCCCCTGGTACAGGTCGTAGTTCTTCCGCAGCACGCGGATCAGGTCGCTCGTGACCACCGTCTTGGGGACACGGCCCAGGTAGCTCTGCACCATCACGAAGTCACCCGTCACCCGCACGTAGACGTCCGGCCCCTTGAAGGCGATCTGGTAGGCCTGGATGTCCTCGACCCACTTCGCCTGCCACTCGCTCTTCTCCAGCAGGGGGTCGAGCACGTCGCGGGGGGTGGTCGCAGCCGGCTTGGCGGGGGTCTCGGGCTTCGTCGCATCATCCGCCGCATGTAGCGCCAGGCCGACCCCGCCCAGTAGCAGTGCCCCCAGCAGCAACGCTCCCGACAGGCTCTTCGCGCGAATCCTCATGGCCCGACTCCGGAACTCCCGTTCTTCGCCTCGCCCGACAGGAGCCCGATTATACTCTCCGCCCGGCGCGATGGCAACGTTGAGCAGCGGGAAAAGAGGGACACCATACCAATTTCCAGGCGTGAACCCTGAGGATTCAGTCAAAACGCCCACTGGAAATTGGTATGGTGTCCCTCTTTTTCCCGCGAAACACGGCCAGCATCCATTCGTAGTTCGCGAGCGGCATGCCCGGGAAGATCGTGTTCGAGGTCGAGAAGATGTAGCCGCCGCCCGGGGAGGCGTGTGTCAGGCAGTAGAGCGCCGACTCGCGGATCGCCTCGGGCGGGCCGTCCTGCAGGAGGCTGCACTGTACGTTGCCCATCAGCGCGACGCGGTCGTAGGTCAGTCGCTTGACCTCCGCGATGTCCATCCCCGCCATCGGGTCGATGGAGTGCAGGACGTGCGGGTCCGTGCTGAGGAGGTCCTGGAGGATCGGCATGAGGTTGCCGTCGCTGTGTACGAAGGCGAGCGCGCCCCGCTCGCGGATGCGCGCCACCTGCCGCGCGAGGTAGGGCGTCACGAACTCGCGGAACTGCTCCGGCCGGATGAACGGGCCGCTGTTGAAGGCGACATCGTTGGCGAGGAAGATGAAGTCGGTGCCCGCATCGATCAGTTGGTCGATCTTCTCCAGCGCGCGGAGGCAGCGGCTTTCGGCCTCGGTGTGGATGGCCGCGGGGTTCCCGAAGAGATCGGTCGAGAACTGCACCCAATCCTCCACCGACTCGATGGCCCAGACGCTGTTCCCAACCGGCGCGCCGATCAGGATCTCGTCGCCGAACGTCCGCTTCGCCGCGACCACACCGTCCGGATCGCTCCACGGCCAGAAGACGCACAGCCCATCCCACGCGAAGCGCTCGACGATGCGTTCGTAGATCGTCATGCACAGCCCGACCGCCCGGTCCTTCTCGTCAGGCGACATGCCGCCCCAACTGTGACGGTCGGGGAACTGCAGCCCGAAGGCCTCGCGCTCCAGCTCGAACATGACCTCGAAGTGCGGAGGCCGATCAGGCTCCTCGAAGCGGAGCGTCTTCAGGATGCGCTCTCTGCCGGTCATGGTGGCGTCTCGTATGCCTGGCAATGGGCGCAGCACGGATTGTGTTGAGAAAGGGCCCCGTCAAAGGAAGAACCCTCTCCTACGCGCTCTACGTGGCTCGTAGGTCGGGATACTATGCACATTCCGCACTTGGCGGCCGGGTCTATGGGTGGCCGCGGGATTCACAACTGATTCGCAATTGCGCCGGTTATTGTTCGCTAGACGCGGGGTCTAGGTTTGTGCTATGTTGGCGGCATGGAAT
>VGFC01000144.1 GCA_016869045.1 Armatimonadota bacterium | reverse complement strand
GCTGCCGGCGATCTACATCGGCGGCACGTTCCTGGTGCAAGTACGGCCCGGCGATGCGGCCGGCACCGGCAGCAGCGTCAGCGGCCTGGCGCGGCAGTGGCTGGCCGCCTTCCGGCAGCAGTTCCCGCGGGCGGAGCCGGTCACCAAGATGGGCCGAGGCGGGGGCGGCGCGGCTGCGAGCACGGGCGGCACCGGACCGGGGCCGACGCGGAGGCAGCCGGTCGTGGTGCCTGACGAGGACAAGGCGCTGGTGGAGGAGATCGAGCGGCTACTGGGCGACGGGCGCGCTCTGCCTGCCGAGGAGTTCGAGGCCAAGGGTACCGCGGTGGCCGCCGAGACGACGGCGTTGATCTGGAGGCTCTCCGCGTGCGCGACGACGTGCGGGGAGTTCGACGCGCTCCAGGGCAGGGACCAGGCGGTCCAGTCCACGCTGAATGGGCTCAAGTACGCACGGGAGATGTCGGACCAGGCCTTCAGCGATCAGCGGACCCTCATCGCCGTGACCTTGCTGAAGCGGGTCAGGACGGCGCTGCCCCCGGCGAGCTGAGAGACACCCTCTGCAGACGACTGAGACGCCGGGCCTCCGCTGCCCGGCGTCTTGCTGTTCCCGGGCGCGCGAGCAGGGAGGAATCGGCGAGGGGGGCGCGCAAGTGAGCGGCAGATTGCCCATGCGGGAGGACTGTCGGATGAGAGGCACCGTACTGGCGCTTGCCGCGACGCTGGCGGCGGGCGCGCTGATCGGGCCAGGCTGCAAGAGCAAGACGCCGACGAACACGCCGGAGGCCGTGGCGCAGGCCTTCGCGGATGCGATGGCCAAGGGCGACACCCAGGCTGCTGCTGGGCTGTGGAACTATGTCGCCGAGGCGCGGAAGAGCAACTCGGACTGGGACGACATCCCGTCCGGCCAGCGGCAGCAGATCATCTCGAAGCTGAAGTCCTCCAAGGTGGACGAACTCGGGACCCAGACCAGCCTCTTCGCCTCCGGCATGAAGGCTGGGACTGCGACGACGTCGGGGGCGACGGCGACCGTGCAGATGTCGGGCGGGGCCCCGGGGGGCGTCACGATCACGCTGACCCAGACGGACGGCAAGTGGGGCGTATCGGCCTTTGCGGCGGGGGGCGGGTAGCCCGTCAGGCAAGCTCACCCAGCTCGTACATCAGCAGGGCACAGACGACGACTGCGGCGGTGTCGGCCCGCAGAATGCGGCGGCCGAGGGCAGCCACGCGCAGGCCGGCCTCCTCCGCCAACTCCACCTCTGCTTTCGTGAACCCGCCTTCCGGGCCAATGAGGGCACTGATGGGTTCTGCGGCCCCCGGCGCCAACAACGTGCCGACGCCTTCGGCGCCTCCCGGAGCGAAGATCAGCCCGGTGCCGCCGAGTGCGGCGATCTCCGCGACGGCCGCGGGGAAGGCCGTGGGTGCGGTGATCCCGGGCGGCGTCCGGCGGCCGCACTGACGGGCGGCCTCCAGAGCGATCTTCTCCCAGCGCTCTACCTTATGTGCCGCCGAGTCGGGGTCGGGCCGCGCGACGCTGCGCTCGCAAGTGACCGGGCCGATCTCCGAAACCCCAAGCTCGGTGCACTGCCGGATGACCGAGTCGAGCTTCCTGCCCCTCACCACTGCGGGCCGCAGCCGCACGTCGATCAGGGGTTCGGCGGTCAGGTCTCGCTCCTCACCCAACCGCGCCTCTACCCCACCTTCACCGGCGGACTCGACGACGGCCACGTGCTCGGCGCGGGTCGGCAGGACCGCACTGAACCGGTCCCCGGGCCCCAGGCGCAGGACGTGCCGCACGTAGTGATCCTCACCGCCTTGAAGGCGGACGCGGTCACCCTCGACGCAGCCCTCGGGGACGAAGACGCGTCTCACGCGGTTCCCCCCTTCTCCTGCACGAGAGTCAGCGAGGACCAGCCGTCGAGGCCCTCCGCTCGGGCGACCGTCAGGCCGAGGGCCTCCAGGCCCTGCCTGACGGCAGTCGCCGAGGTCTCCAGGAAGCCGGAGACGATGTACCGCCCACCGGGCTTCAGGCAGTACCGCGCTTGCGCCCCGACGGCGACGACCGCAGTGTCGGTGATGTTCGCGACGATCACGTCCGCGCGGCAGCGCAGGGCGCTCAGCCCGTCCGCAACGACGACATGCGCGCGGTCGGCAAGGTGCTGCTCCTCCAGGTTTCGGCGCGTGCACTGGACGGCGGCCGGGTCGAAGTCGATGGCAACGACTCGGTCGGCGCCCAGCAGGAGCGCGCCCAGCGAGAGAATCCCCGAGCCACAGCCGACGTCGATCACGACTGCACGGGGCGCGACGGCCTCTTCGAGGGCGCGGAGGGCCAGCTGAGTCGAGGCGTGAGTACCGGTGCCGAAGGCGCCGCCCGGGTCGATCTCGATGATGAGGTCATCCGGACGCGCGGCCGCCGCGTCATCCTCGGGGGGCCACGGCTCCCAGGAGGGCTTCACGACCAGGCGCTCCCCTGCGCGGAAGGCCTTGAAGTGCCGGCGCCAGCCGAGGCTCCAGTCGTCATCGGGGACGAGCGTCTCGGTGATGGCGGCGGCCGTCTGGTCCAGTGGCGGCCCGGCGCTCCGCAGGCGCTGTCTCAGTCGAGCGCCCCATTCAGCGGCCCATTCGTCGGGCACCCAGGCCTGAACGATCACGCTTGCGTCCTGCTCCAGCACGCTGGCGCCGCGGCCAGTCTCAGCGAGGACAAGGGCGGCGATCAGGTCGGCGGAGTCCGCGTCACAGGGGATGTCGAGCCGTGTCCAGGCCATGAGAGGTCCCAGCCTCGGGAGCTGGTTCGGGGACGCTACCCTCCAAGGACCTGACCGAGACGCTTGCGAAGGCCGGACTCGGGTGGGTGCAAGTCCAGGTCCATCGCCTCGGCCAGCTCCCCCAGGAGCTTGCGCTGCTCCTTCGTCAGCCGCCTGGGCACCGCCAGGCGAACGAGCACGTGCAGGTCGCCGCGGCGTTCGGGGCGCCGCAGCTCGGGGAGTCCGCCGCCCCGTATCACAAGGGCGTCGCCGTGCTGCGTGCCGGGCGGGATGGTCAGCTCGTGGGGCTCGGGGATGCCCGGAACCTGGATGACGTCGCCGAGCGCGGCCTGAGGGAACTGCATCTGCACCTCACAGACCAGGTCCGCGCCGCGACGGACGAACGTGTCGTGCGGCTGGACGCGGATCAGCACGTAGAGGTCGCCCGCCCGCGTACCGTTCGGACCCGCGTCGCCGCCGCCGGCATACCGGATGCGCTGTCCATCCTGGACCCCACGCGGCACCTCCACGGCGACCTTCTCGGTCTTCCGCCGAAGCCCGCTGCCGCTGCATTCCTTGCAGGGGTCGGGGATGTGAACGCCCCGGCCCCGGCAGTCGGGGCAGTCGGCCTCCTGCGTGAAGGTCAGGAGCATGGCAGACTGCCGGTAGCGCACGCGGCCGGCCCCGCGGCAGGTGGGGCACTGCTGGCGGATCGAGCCTGGCGCCGCGCCCTCGCCGCCGCACGCCTCGCAACGCACGAACCGCGAGACTGCGATCTCGGTGGCGAAGCCGCTCACTACGTCCTCCAGCGTCAGGGGGAGCTGGTACTCCAGATCGCTGCCGCCCGCGGCGCGCTCTCTCTGGAAGCCGAAGCCGCCGACCACGGACTGGAAGAGATCGAAGATGTCGGTGACCCCGATGTCGAACCCGACGCCCTCGGGCCCCGCGTGGCCGAACCGGTCGTAGCTCGCGCGCCGGTCGGGGTCGGAGAGCACTGCGTAGGCCTCGCCGATCTCCTGGAAGCGCTGACGCGCGTCGGGCAGATCACACACGTCGGGGTGGTACTGCCGGGCCAGCTTGCGGTACGCCGACCGGATGTCCTTGTCCGTCGCCTCGCGCGCGAGGTTGAGCACCTCGTAGTAATCCCGTTTCTGCGCGGCCATCGGATCCATCGGATCGGGGTACCTGACCTGGCGGAAGTCCAACTGAGGCGAGTCAGCGCCGGACGAAGGCGCGACGACCGCCGCCGCTGGTGTCTACTCCGCCTCCGGGTCATCCGGAGGCTCGGCCTCTTCGTCCTCGGGCTCAGGCTCCACGATCTGCACTTGCAGGTCGCGGGAGGACACCTCGACGATCTCGGTCTGCGGCGCGGGCTCTTCGTCCACGGCGCCCGGCGGGCGCACCAACACCCTGCCGTCCAGGAGTTCCTGAATGGCGACCGTCAGCGGGTTGCTGGAGTCGGCCTGCACGACCGGCTGGCGGCCCTCCCGCAGTTGCTTCGCCCGCTTGGCCGCCGCCACGACGAGGGCATACATTCCGCCCGTCTCATCCGCCAGCTCGTAGACATCCTTGTAGCGCGACATCGCGCAACTCCTTCTGCACGCTCAGGGAGCGTTCCGGTACGTGATTCGGAACCGCGATGATACTGCACACCGGGCAGGGACGTCAACTGCGCGGAATGTGGGACGGAGGCGTTTTCCGCCGTCACGGGCCTGCGGCGCCAAGTCCGAGCGCGCCCTCCCTGTACCGCTTGAGGTTCGTGAGGAGGTTCTCGAACTCCAGCGCAAGACTGCCGAGAGGATCGACGTCGGGCGATAGGCGGTAGACGCCGAACTCGCCCAACTGCACGTAGCGATCCGACCCGTGGTTGGACAGGACGGTCAGGCGCACCCATAGCGCCTCGGCGGAGGGGAAGCGCAGGAGACGGGGTCCCGGCTCAAGCGCCAACTCCCAGCGCCCCAGCGACTTCCAGGGGCCGTCCGGCTTGTCGATGGAGGTCGCGATCTCGATCTCCCGGGCGCCGCGCATCATGCCCCACGGGTCGCGGGTCCGGGTGTCAACTACGGCCGAGTCGATGACCGTCGGCGTGTCGCCCGGCAGCCGGAAGATGACCCACTGCGGCTCGTTGGCGGCCGGTGCGGCGTTCGACGACCACCCAAACGAGGTGTGTCCGGGCTCGGCGTCCGGGGTCGCCACGAGGCCGTCGATCAGGTTGGTGGCCCGCCACTGCTGGAGGACCTGGGGCTGCGTGCCGGGGTCAGGCGGGGCGTCGCCGAGCGCCTCACTGGACACCGCCGTGACCGTGCCGCCTCTGGCCTGCGAGAGGAGGCTCTGGTCGTAGGGCGGGATCGCCGACTCCACGCTCGCAGTCGCCGGGACGTGGCCAACCGCGAAGTCCCTCAGGCGGTCCAGGCTGGCCTCCAGATCGGCGATGATCCGGGTGAGTGCGTCGTCGCCGACGAGGGCCTCGTAGACCTCGAACTCGCCGAGACTCACGCGGGCGTTCGAGCCCTGGTTCGAGGTGATGACGAGCCGAACGTACTTCGCGAGCACCGGGACGGGGAAAGTGAACGTCTGCTTCTGAGGGACGTCGATCACCTCGAAGACGCCCACCGTCTCCCACGGGCCTTCGGGGGTCGTGACGGAGACCTCGATTCGGAAGTTCTTGACCCAGCGCCCGATGACCTCGGGGTCGTTGGTCCGAGGGTCCAGGCGGACCGCTCCCATGAGATGCGGCTTGTCCTGCGCGAAGGCGAAGACCGCCCAGTGAGGCGCGCGCGGCGTGGGAGGCGTCTCGGTGGCCCAACCGTACGAATCGGCAGGCACGATGGGGCCTTCCACGAACTTGCCGTCGATGAGGTTCTCCTTGCGCCACTCCCGAGCGATCTTGGTGCGTTCGCGCACTTCGCTGGAGGCGGCGACCACACGCCCGCCCGCCTCGGCGGATACGATGTTCACTGCACCGACCAGCACGCCCTCGTCCGCACACCAGGCCGACGAGGCGGCGAGCAGGGGCAGTAGCGCTACGAGTAGCTGTCGTTGACGCATTGCGATCCGGTCTCCGCGGTATGTTTGCATGCCCTCAGAGCGACCCGCTTGAAGCGTGTAGGAGAAGCACGGCATGGGGCGTGATGAATCACGCCCCTACACGCGGGCGCGATTCATCGCGCCCCTACATGACGGCGCTGTGCGGTCGTTGGTGACGTAGGGGCGCGATTCATCGCGCCCAGTTGTGTAGGGGCGCCATTCATGGCGCCCGGCCACCCTTGTCATACACCCGCCTAGTGGCCCTTGCCCTCCCCGCCCGGTCCCGACGGGGTCGATTGCGGGAAGGGCGCCTGGTCCACCATTTGGCCGTCCCGGTAGATCTCGAAGGTCACCGACCCGTGCGTCGTGACCGTCTTCTCGAGGGGATCGCCCGGGTCCAACCACCCTTCGATGACCAGGCTGTGCGGGTTGCGGTCATCGCGCATGAAGATCTGGATGTGCTGGCCCTGTTGGGAGCCCTGGGCCATCAGGCTCACCCTGAACTGGCGGACGGTCGGGTCGTCCGAGGCGCCCGGCACCTCCGTCGCCTCGAAGTCGGGGGCCTGGTCTTCGCCTGGGCCGGCCTTCTCGTCGCCGGCTCCGGGCTCCGTGCCCTCGACCTCCGGGGGCTTCGGCCCCTTGCTGACGGTTAGCCCGATCCCCTCCCACTCGGCCACCTGAGTTCCCGGCGGCACGCTCTGGGCAACGACCTCGCCCTTCGGGGCGTTTTCATCATAGACCTCATCGACGGTCCCGAGTTTCAGGCGTACCCGCCGGAGGTTCGCCTCCGCGTCTTCCAGGGACAGCCCCACCACCCGGATGACCTCGACCACCTTGGTCTTCGTCTCGTCCGCCCGAGCGACAACCAGCTTGATCTCGGTGCCCTCGGGCACGTGTTCGCCCATCTCGGGCTCCTGAGAGACGACCGTGCCCGCCGGCTGGGTGCTTTCCGGGTCTTCCCGCACCCGTCCCACCGCCAGCTTGGCGTCCTCGAGCACCTGGCGGGCCTGCTCCTCGGAGAGGCCCGTAACGCCCGGCACGCTCACGAAGGATGCCTGCTGGACCCCGGGGTAGAAGAGATACCGGAAGAGATACACTAACACCACCAGAACGAGAATCCCCACGAGCAGGCCGCCGATGCCCCAGGCCCAACCCGCGCCCTCCTTGCGGGGGGGTGACGGCGCGGCGGGGGCACGCGGCCCGCGAGGCGCCTCGCGCACGGGGGCGGGAGTCACCGCCTCGGGTGTGGCGGGAAGCACGAGCGTCTTGGTGGCCTCGGCGGTGCTGGGGGCCTCCACAGGCGCCCCAGCGGCCAGTCGGCGCAGGTCGGCGAGCATCTCACCGGCCGACTGGTACCGCTGATTCGGGTCCCGCGCCATGGCCTTCATCACGACATGCTCGGCGGCAGGGGGAATGCCCGGGTTCAGGGACCGTGGCGCCGGCGCCGGGCCCGCAAGACGCTTGGCGATGACCGCCTCCGCCGTCTCGCCCTGGAACGGCGTCCGCCCCGTCAGGCACTCGTACATGACGACGCCGAGGGAGTAGATGTCCGACTGAGGCGTGGGAGCGTTGCCGCGCACCTCTTCGGGCGAGAGGTAATGCGCCGAGCCGATGAGCACTCCGTCCTTGCTGCGCTGCCCCGCCGCGGCGGCGATTCCGAAGTCCACCAGCTTCGCGCGGCCGTCGGCGGTGAACAGGATGTTGTGCGGCTTCACGTCGCGGTGCACGATCCCGTGCTGATGGGCGTATCCCAGAGCCTCGCAGGCCTGGATGGCCACCTCGGCCACCTTGTGGGGAGGCAGCGGGGCGTAGTTGCGGATGATGCTCTTGAGGTCCGGCTCGGGGAGGTACTCCATGACGATGAAGTAGTCCCCGTCATCGGCGCCGGTGTCGTAGATCTGGGCGATGCTCGGGTGCGAGAGGCGGGCGGCCGCCTGCGCCTCGGCGCGGAAGCGTGCGACGATCGCCTCCTCTCCCCCCAGCTCCCGGTACAGCACCTTGACGGCGACCTGCCGCTCGAGGGAACGGTCGAAGGCCCGGTAGACGACCGCCATGCCTCCCCGACCGAGTTCCTCCTCGATCTGGTACCTGCCGGCCAAGAGCCTGCCCTTCATGGTCGCAACTCCCTGCGGCGTCCTCAGTCCCGGCCGCAACTCTACTCCAACAGCGTCGCGATGATGTCGCGGGCGATCGGCGCGGCCGCGCCGGCGCCACTGCCCCCATGCTCGACGACGACAGCGACCGCCACCCGGGGGTCCTGGGCGGGCGCGAAGCCAATGAACCACGCATGGGCCTCGCCGCCCGGGGCCTGAGCCGAGCCGGTCTTGCCGGCAATGCGTACATACTCCAGCTGCGCCGCGCGCCCCGTTCCCGATTCGACCGCCGACTCCATCATCCCTGCCAGCAGGCGCGCCGTGGACTCGCGGAAGGCCTGGCGCTCGGCCGTCGGCGTCAGGGACTGACGCACTTGCCCCCTCGGCGAGATGACGGCCTGAATGAGCTCCGGCTGCATCAGCACACCGTGGTTGGCCACTGCGGCCGCGATCTGCGCGGCGGCGAAGGGCGTGACGAGCAGGTCGCCCTGGCCCAGGGCATAGCTCGCCGACGCCAGGTCGCCGGTCTGCGTGGTCGTCAGACGGCTGGCGGAGACCGTGTTCGGAGGCAAGGGCAGCGCGGGTGCATCGAACAGGCCTGTTCGCTGGGCGTAAGCGGACAGCGCCTCGATCCCCAGAGCCTCGCCCAACTGGGCGAAGTACACGTTGCACGACTGCGCGAGGGCGCCCGCCACGTTCAGCGTACCGTGCCCGCTGGCCTTCCAGCAGCGCAGCGGCCGGTCACCGATGGTGATCTGCCCGTTGCAGGTGTACTCGGTGTCGATGCTCACCGTGCCGGTCTCCAGGGCCGCCGCCGCCGTGACAACCTTGAAGATCGAGCCCAGCGGATACAGGCCCTGAACGGCGCGGTTGAGCCCGGGAGAGGCCGGGTCGGTGCTGAACAGCTCCCAGCTCTCGTGGGTCTTGGCAACGCCGGCGGGCTGGAAGGTCGGCGCGCTCGCCAGGACGAGCACCGCACCCGTCGTCGGGTCGAGCGCCACGACCGCCCCCCGCTGCCCCTCGAGGCGCTCGCGAGCCAGGGCCTGGGCCCGATCGACGATGGTGAGCTGCACGTCGTTGCCGACGGGCTCGGGGCTCTCCAGGAAGGCCAACAGGTCACTCTGACCGGCCGGCTCCAAGAGGAGGGAGCGCAGCGAGAGCTGCAGGCCCGTCTGACGGTCATAGCCGGTGAGATGGCAGTAGGTCAGCGGCGAGTTGTAGCTGGACTCCCAAAGGCCCTTGCCCACCGGCACGCGCCCGAGGATCTCCTCTCTGCCGCTCGCCAGCAAGCGCCCGGGCTGAGTGTGCACGGCCCGGGCTTCCGCCCGCTTGTTGAGCGGATGGCCTCGGAGGTCCGGCGCGCGGAAGACGGCCCAGTAGCCGATGTAGAAGGGCATCGCGCAGAACGCGATGAGCGTCACGAAGGCGAGTTCCTTGATCTTGTGGGCAAGCTCAGCCTGCTTCACGGTGCGCCAACCTCCGGCTGCGCGCAGTCCCGCGAGACGCACAACAGCAGCCCCATGGACACGAAGTTCGCCAGCACGGAGGTTCCGCCGTAGCTGACGAACGGGAAGGTGATGCCGGTCAGGGGGATAAGCTTGGTTGCCCCGCCGACGATGACCAGCGTCTGGAGCGCGAAGGTCGTCGAGAGCGCCGCCGCCAGGAGCGAGCCGAATCGGTCGCGGGAGTTCCAGGCGATCGCGAAGCTCCGGTAGGCCACCATGGCGGCGAGCAGCAGGATCACGATGAGGCCCGCCAGGCCCAGCTCTTCGCCCACCACCGAGATCGCCAGGTCGGTGTGGGCGGCGGGCAGCTGGCGCGGATCGGGGAGACCTTGGCCGAGACCGGTCCCCACCACCCCACCCTCGCCGAAGCAGAAGAGGGATTGCAGAATCTGGAATCCGCTGGCGGTGGGGTCGGCCCACGGGTTGAGCCACGCGTCCACGCGCCGGTGCACGTGAGGGAAAGCATGGTTGGCGGCAACGCCCCCGGCCAGGAACAGGAGGACACCCAGCACCACGTAGGTCTTACGGCCCGTCGCGAGGTAGACCATGGCCAGGACGACCCCGAACACGAGCACGGCGGCGCCCAGGTCCCGCTGACGTACGAACATCATCAGCGAGAACATGACCACCAGCAGCAAGGGCGCTACGTAGCGCATCTCAGGCACCGAGACCCCGAGGAACCGCGGCCCGCGCGCCACCAGCATGTCACCCTTCGCGGCGATGTAGCCGGCCAGGAAGATGCAGATCAGGATCTTGGCCAGCTCGGTGGGCTGGAAGGTGAGCAGGCCGGGGAGCCCGACCCAGAGCCGGGCGCCATTCACCTCATGCCCCCAGGCCATCGTGACCACGATCAGCAAGATGGCGCCGATCCCGCAGAGGTACTTGTAGCGGGCGAGCCGCCTGACATCGGGCACCAGTACGTAAGTCGCCACAAGCGCGACCGCTCCTACGATGGTCCACCACATCTGGCGGCTGCCCGCGGCGCCGACGCCGGCCAGCTCCAGCCGCCACAGGATCGGCAGGCTGCAGGCGATGAGGCCCGCGACCGCGGGGAGCAGGACATGGTCGCGGTGGGGAGAGACCCGATCCAGCAAGAACGTCGCCAGAACCAAGACACACAGGGCCAGCACCAGGCGAGAGGCGTGGTGCAAAGGCACGTCCAGGGCATGGCAGACCTGCAGGGCCGCGGCGCCCGAGATCAGGGCCGCCAGGCACATCAGCAGAAGCTCGTATCGGCGTGGGGCGCTGATTGGGAGCTCCTCACAGACTCAGCCCGTTCGGCTCGGCTGCGTGCGGGCCTCAGGGCGGGTTTCGTGTGCGGCAAGGGATCGGGCGCTATATGGGAATCCGCGATGTTGGTTCTCGGGCGCCACGAATGGCGCCCCTATATGGCCGGGCGCGATGAATCGGGCCCCTACACGGGAACGGCTCGGACGAGAATCGCGGACTCCCATCTAGACGTCGGCCGCCGTGGCAGGCGCCGGCGCTTCGGGAGCCCGGCCGGCGCTGTACCGCAGGACGGTCGTCCCGACCGAGAGCCGGTCGCCGTCGTGAAGCAGAATCTCCCCCTCCGCGCGCTTCCCGTTGAGGAGGGTCCCGTTGGTGGAGCCGCGATCCCGGAGGTACAGGGCCCCTTCCCGCACGAAGACCAGCGCGTGGTTGGTGGAGGCGTACTTGTCGGATGGCAGGGAGATCGAGTTGTGCGTGCCCCGCCCGATGGTCGTCACAGCGGTCAGTGTGAACGTCGTACCTGTCGGCAGCTCGGCCGGATCGGCGCTCTCCACGACAATCAGCCGAGGCGGGAGCGGCGTGGGGGCGGAGGGTCGAGGCTCGGCCACCGCCACGGCGGGCGCCTCGGGCGGCGCAGCCGGGGCAAGCTCGCCGGTGTGCCCCGCGTCCGCGACGCGCGGCAGCACCACGGTGTGGCGCACCGGGCCGGCCGCCGGCGCCTCAACGTGCATCTCCGCCACGAGAGCGCGCAGAACGAGCAGCACGAACAGGTAGAGCAGGCCCAGGAACGCGTAGCGCCCCACAAGCCAGAGGATGTCACCCGTCACCGCGTATCCCCCGTCGGCAGGCCGCCGATCTCGGGCTCGAACCGCAGGGCCACGTCGCCCAGCGTCATCACATCGCCGGGCTCCAGCGCGGCCCGCGGGGTCGGTACACCGTTGACCGACGTGCCGTTCTTGCTGCCCAGATCGACGACCACGAAGCCGTTGTGCTCCCAGGTGACCTGGGCGTGCTGCCGGGAGACGCCCGCACTGTCGAGCCGGAGGTGACACTCCGCATCGCGCCCGATCGTCGCGGGGGTCTCCAGTCGATGGACGGTCGCCCGTCCCGTCAGGTTCGAAAGCGAGAAAGCCGGGGCGGCCGCACAGAAGGCCGTCTCAATGCGGAAGGCGCCGGCCGGCAACTCGTCCAGCGGCGTGATCAGGACGCTGGGCGGAGCCCTCAGGGCATACCCCGATTCCCGCAGGCGGCCCCACAGGGAGACCGCGTACCGCGCCTGAAGCGCCTCGACCTCGCTGCAGAAGTGACCGTAGTCGGCCAGGGCGAGGTTCACCGCATACGCGTTCGGGGCGAGCGGCCCTCCATCGCGCTTCCGGCTGGCCTCGACGGCCTGGTTGTACAACTCCTGGCCGACGGCGACCAGGTCGAGCCGTCCCCCGAAGACGCGCTCCGCCCCGCCCTCCGCGACGCGTTCCAGTGCCGCCTCGAGACGGCTCAGCAGGGACATAGTCACCCTCGGGGCGCTTCGGAGCAGCTCCCCGCCCGTAGGCCGGGTCAGGCCCCGACGAACGACCGGATTATAGCAGAGCGCGCGGAAGGATGTCACTAGCGCGGCCCGTCGCGGCGAGGTCGGCTTGACAGGGCAGGTCGCCGAACATACAATCGCTGCACGGTTGTCCCGCAGACGTCCGTGGGGACGCCCGCCAAGTCCATCCACGCTGGAGGGCCTCGACCATGCGGGAATCCCGGCTCCGGTTGGGCGTCATGTTGGCGATGGTCGCCGTGGCAACGATGGCGTGTGCGGCCGCGGTTCCGGCGCAGGAGTCGGGCGCAGCCGGACCCGTGGTCGTGGGGACGAACGCCGGCGGGTACCTGCTGACCTCCGGGGATGTGGTGGCGGTGACGGTGTTGCTGGAGGAAGACCTGACCGGCAAGTACCGGATCAGCGACGCCGGAACGATCAGCATGCTGCTGCCTGGGGTCGTGCGGGCGGCCGGCTTCACCACGGACCAGCTCGCGACCGAGATCACGAACGGGCTTCGCGCCTACATCAAGCGGCCGGTGGTGCAGGTGAACGTGGATGCCGAGGCGTCCGCGCGTCGGGTGGTCGTGTCCGGGTACGTGGCTGAACCCGGCGCCGTGCTCGTCCCGTTCGGCGGCTCCCTCGCCGGCGCAGTTCTGGCAGCCGGCACTACCCCCCAGTCCGACCTCTCCCAAGTGCGCGTGACCCGACCGGGCCAGCCCGGGTTCATTCTGGACATCGAGGGCGTTCGTCGCGGGGACATGAGCGGGCAGGCCGTCGCGGCGCGTGACGGCGACCTCGTTCACGTCCCCAAGCGGGCGGATGCGGGGTTCTCCGTGTTGGGCATGGTGATGGAGCCGGGCGTGAAGCTGCTGGACCCGCAGGACGCCGATCAGCTCGACGTGCTCCGCGCGCTCAACGCGGCGGGCGGTGTGAAAGAGGGGGCGAACCTCTCTCAGGCGACCATTCTCCGCAAGGCGGGCCAGTCCGACACGGTGGACCTCCACGCCCTCCTCATGGAGGGCGACCTGACCCAGAACAAGCCGATGGGCCTCGGCGACGCGCTCATCGTGCGCAGCGCAGACCGGATCACGGCGACCGGGGAGGTCATGGAACCGACCACGTTCCTCGCGCCTGAGCCGATGAAGCTCCTCGAGGTCATTGCGCAGGCCAAAGGGCTGACGCCCAACGCCGACCTGAAGAAAGCCACCGTGTTGCGGCCCGAGGGCCCGCTGGTCGTGGACTTGGAGAAGCTGTGGGGGCAGGGGGACCTGGCCCAGAACGTGGAGGTGCGCCCCGGGGATTCGGTCCACGTGCCGACGCGCGACCCGGAGGAAGTGCTCGTCGTCGGCGCCGTCGGGACGCCCAGCTCCATCGACATCCACCGGGCACGCGATCGCAGCATCCTGCGGGTCGTTGAGACGGCCGTCCCGAAGCCGACGGCCGACTTGAGGCGTGTCGTCATCCACCGCGTCGGCGCGCCGGAGCCGATCATCGTGGACCTCAAGTCGGTGACCGACGAGGGGGCGCGGCAGGCCAACGTCGAGGTGCGGGGCGGGGACCTGATCTTCGTGCCGGAACTCAAGAAGGTCTACGCCGTCGGCGGCTTCAATGCGCCGGGAATGTACGCCCTCACCGACCGGATGACGGCCATGGAACTCGTAGGGATGGCGGGGGGCTTCCGCGCGGACGCGGTACCGGGGAAGATGCAGCTCATCCGCGCGACTCAGGGCAACACCGAGCCCCAGGTCATCAAGCTGGACTTCCGGCGTATGGAGAAAGGGCTCGAGCAGGCGAAGATCCCACTCGTTGAGGGCGATGCTCTCTACGTGCCGTCCCGGGATCCCAGTCGGCGGGGCTGGGAGTGGTGGCGGGACATCATCTGGTCGCTCGCGGGCTTTGCCAACTTCTTCCGGTAGAGGCCAACGTTACTCCGTAGCGACGCTGGAGTCCGAGTACCCCTCGCCTCGCAGCTCGCCGCGCAGCTTGAGCGCGTCGTCCCGGTCGTCATAGCTCCCCACGTTCACGCGGGTGTACTCCACGTTGTCCTTGACTACCGTGGTCAGATAGGGCGAGTAGCCCTTCGCGCGGAGTTCCTTCGCGACGCTCTCGGCGTTGGCGCGCTTGGCGAACGCCCCGGCTCGCACGACATACCGCCCACCCGCAGCGGTGGACTCTGTTCGAGAGGCTGAGGGGCCGCGGGGCTCCCGCTCAGGCCGGGTCTCAGTCTCTCTCTCGGACTTGGTACGGGCCTCGCTGCGCTCTTCTGTCCGGGAGGGTGCGTCCTCGGCGCCTTCCTCCCTGGCGGGCTCATCGGGCTCGATGGCCGACTTGCCCTCTGCGCGCTCGGTCTCGAGCTTCTCCTTGTCGTCCGCGCCGACGGTGACGGCCTTGACCTCCACGACCGCTTCCTTCGGGGGCTCCTCCGCAGCATCACTCTCAACATCGGACCCGGGTCGGTCCAAGGCTTCGGAGGTGACCTTCGTCGAGAGCTGATCGGACGTGAGCACAGACTTCACGTCGCTGCCCAGGCGATCGCCAATCCAACTGCGGCCGTAGCGGTAACTGCCGTACCCGGCGCCGGCGCATACAACCAGGGTGATCGCCCAGAAGAGAAGGGCCTCAGTGTAGCGGGCTCTGCGTTCGGAGACCTGCGTGGCGGCCATCGTGGAACCCCCTGTGCTGCGATGTGTGCGGCGAGTGCTGCTGCGTATCGGTCGGCGAAGGAGGTGACGCGATTGTAGCACAACCGCTGAGGGGTTACAAGGGGTCGGCGGGCCGCGCGGCCTCCTCCCGCGCCTTGGCGAGCAGGTCCGCCACGCCGAGGCTCTCGGCAGCCGTTTCGAGATAGGCCTCGTCGAGACTGGGCCCCTGGACGCACAGGACCTCCAGCACATCCCGCCACTGCCGTTCGGACACACAACCCCCGATTCGGTACCAGCGGAGCTTGGCGACGATTGTGTCCTCGGGAGACGCTATGTCGAACGACCGCCCGTCCTCCGTTTGGTGGGGCACTCGCCTTACGAGCTGCACTGCCCTGAAGGCGTCCTTCCCACAGACGAACACGTCAACCTTGAACCCCAGGTCGTAGTGGATGACGTTGAAGGAGCCCTCTCTCTGTACCGCCTCGGCGATCATCTCGCGGTCCGCGTAGAATTCCTCGCTGAGGTGCTCCACGAGGCCGTCAGTGTGCTCGGGTCTGACGTCGGCGATGAAGTCCGCGTCATTGGTGGACCGAGGGTCGCCGTAGACACTGCTCGCCACGGAGCCGCCGATGACGTAGCGGATCCCCAGCAGGTCGAACACCTCGGCCACTCTGCCGGCCGCCCGTCGGACGTAGTCGAGCATCAGTAGCCCTCCTTGCGCACGTCCCACCCGTACACTCTCAGCGCGATCTCCGGCCCCAAAGCCCGGGCAGCCAGCCGCTTGTGGAGTTCATCCGGAGAGGCGGTGGGGTAGCGGCGCCGCAGGCCGTCCAGAGCGAAGGCCCGGGCCGCGTACGTGAGGGCACTGATCTGCCGCAGCTTCTTGGCCGGAGGCATCTCACGCAGCAGGCGGATGAGCACGGCCTCCGCTTTCGGGTGCGTATCGCGCATTCCCAGACCCATCGCATATCCCCCTTACTCGGCGCTGACCAACTTCCCATCCATCGCCGCCGTCGTAGGCGGGGTGCCCGGCCGGGAACGGACCAGCGCGAGGCGCGCCTCGGCGCGGATCCCGCCGACCGCCATGGGGCGCGCTCCCTCAAACGAGTAGAGTAACGTGTCGGTTGCCTCCCCGACCGTGACCCGCAGGCCGAACGCCTCATGCTTCGGCGTACCCACGTCCAGCACCTCGCCCGTGATGGCCGGCTGAGAGCCCTTCGCGTACGGCACCAGGAGTGTGACGAAGAGCTGGGGGCAGGGGCCGGTCTTCTCGTAGATGGCCGTGGGAGAGGGTTGGTGGTTGTACATCGGCGCCCAGCCCTGCACGGGGTCCTCCTGGCCCTTGATGATCTTCACCGTGAGGCCCTCGCGGGCTAGCGGAACGAGGGCTAGGTTGGCTGCATCCGCCTGCGTCGT
>VGFC01000143.1 GCA_016869045.1 Armatimonadota bacterium | reverse complement strand
GCCGAGGCTCCCGGGCGGACCGGATCGAGGACTTCCGAGGACTGGCCCAGACGCGCCCGTGGCTCGCGGCGGCGATGACGACGATGCTGCTGTCGCTGGCCGGGATGCCGCTGACGGCGGGGTTCGTCGGCAAGCTCTATGTCGCCGCTGCCGGCGCCGACGCGGCGCAGTGGGTCCTGCTCGGCGCGCTCGCGCTGGGCAGCGTCATCGGGCTGTTCTACTACCTGAGGATCGTCCTCGCGATCTGGGGAACTCGGGGACATGACCCAGTTCGCGCCGTTGCGAATTGGGATCGTATCCCCGAATTCCCGGTCCCGCTCGCCGGTAGCGTGCTGCTGTCGGTCCTGACGTTCCTGGTGGTCGCGCTGGGAGTCTACCCAACCCCGATCCTGCGGGTGATCGAGGCCGCCGTCTGGGGGCCCTGAGGAGAGGACTCGTGGTAGGAGACGACGGGCCGGTCGAGGAGAGAACGAGGGTCGCAGACGCCCTTCCGCGGGGCCTCGTGATGGCCGCACGGCTGGCCGTGCTGGGCGGGATCGGCGCCTTCGCTGCGGGCGCGCTGTCCGGCCACAAGCAGGCGGTCTGGACCGCCCTCTTGGTGAACTACCTCTACTTCCTCGGCCTCGCCCAAGGCGCGGTCACGTGGGCGGCAGTGCTGGACCTGGCAAGGGCCCGGTGGAGCGATCCTGTGCGGCAGCTGGGCGAGGCGTGCGCGGCGTTCCTGCCGATCTCGTTCATCCCCGCCGTGGCCTTGTTCCTGGGCCGCCGGTGGATTGTCCCGTGGATCGGCGAGGACATGGGGGACCGGGCGGCCTGGATGAACGTGCCGGCCCTCTTCGCGCGGAACGCAGTCGGGCTGGTGCTCCTGACCGTCCTGAGCCTGGTGTACGTGTCCCGCAGCAAGCGCGCTCGCGCCGAGGGGGAAGGCTCCGAGGAGGCGCGCCGCCGAACGGGTGGGCTGGCTGCGGCGATTCCCATCACGTATGCCGTGGTGTTCAGCATCCTGGCGTTCGACTTCGTCATGGGCCTGCAGCCCTTCTGGCACAGCACTCTGATCGGGCCCTACTTCTTCTGCGGGGCGCTGTACTGCGCGATGGCGTGGATCGCACTGGGGGCTGCGGTGCTGGGGCGTACGCCCGGCTCGCCCTGGCAGTTGGCCGGCCAACCGCAGCTTGACGTGGGGAACCTGCTGCTGGCCTTCGGGATGCTCACGACCTACATGTTCTTCGCCCACCTACTCGTGATCTGGTACGCGAACCTGCCGGATGAGACGAGCTTCCTCATCGCGCGCTACCACCAGCCGCCGTGGTTCACGCTGACCTGGATCGTGATCGGGGGGGCGTTCCTGGCGCCGTTCGCCTGCCTCATCGTGCGCGAGGTGAAGGCTGGCCCGCGCCTGCTGGCGTGCGTAGGGGCGCTGGTGCTCGTTGCGATGTGGTTGGAGCGCTACCTGCTGGTTGCGCCCTCCCTCCGGCCAGCCCATCCCCGCTTCGGGCCCGCCGAGGCCTTCCTCACGCTGGGCTTCGCGGGAGCCTTCGTTCTGGCGGTCGATTGGTGGCTGAGGCGGGCGGACGCCGCGGAGCCGTCTGTCTAGGAGCCTGTCCGAGTGACCCCTCGAGGCCCTCGTCGAGTACATGCTTGCGCGGGCAAGCATACACAGGCAACCTGCGGAAATAGGCTCTCCGGGCGTTAGTCGGACAGGCTCCCAGATAGGAGTCCGCGGTTCCGAGCCTCGGGCGCGGTTCAGATTACGTTGAGAAAGGCGCTGTCGGGCTTAGAAGCCCGACCTACGAGACACATGGGGCCCGTTCACGGTGTCAGCCCTCGCCGAACCGGATCGCGCAGACCTCGGTGGGAGGACTGATCTCCAGCAGAAGCGCCTGCCCATCATGCCTGATGTCGAGCTGCTCCTCACTGCCGTCGAGAAGCAGGAGGCGAGCGCTCGCGGCCGCCAGGCCTTCGACCCTCAGCTCCCACGGTGCGCGTTCCTTCCGACGGTCCACGATGGTGACTGCCGCGCCAAGGCCCTCGCCGGTGAACAGGCGGGCGGATACCCCCTCCGGCGTCCCCGACAGGCCAAGGGTGTCGCGGAAGCGTCCCTGGTAGACGATGTCCCGGATCTTCCGCCGGAGGGCCACGAGCTTCCGCACGTGCTCGCCGAACGGGGACTGCGTGTCCAGCGGGTAGAGCCCGAGCGTATCGAAGCGCTCGCCGTTGAGGAACACGAGGTTCATCGCGTCCTCGTGCCGGGGCTTCTCCAGGTCCGGCCAGATCTGCCCGATCCCGGTCCAGACGTTGCAGCTCCCCGCGAAGACCGGGTACACGTCGCTGAAGCTGTAGTCGAGAATCTCGGGCCGCGACCACGCACCGGAGCCGAACGACAACTGCGTGCCCAGGCACCAGTTCGTGTAGGGCATGAAGGCCGCGCACGCGACCCCCTCGTACAGCATCGGTCCATCGAAGCTCTCGCGGATGCGCTGCAGCAGGCCGATCTGTCCGCCGCCGAGGCTCTGGGGATGGTCCAGATGGAGCGCGTAGGACGCCGGTCCGAGCCCGTACCCGTGGACGGGGAAGCTGTCGAGGTACCAGATGTCGGCCCCGTAGTCCTCGTGCCAGCGCCTGATCCAGTTGGCGAGGTAGTCGCGCCACCACGGCGCGCAGGGGTCCATCGCCCAGTACCCGTCGAGATACCCCGCCGCGCTTCGGCCGTAGGCGCCGCTGGGTCCCACGTAGACGCTCTTGGCGGCTTCGTCGCGGAAACGCGGGAGCATCGGCAGGTCCTTCAGGCCGTACTGCGCGATCTTCGCCTGAAGCTGCGGGTTACGGTCGATGGCGCCGTCGAAACAGATCACGTTGCTGTAGAAGCCGATCTGTCCGCCCTGGGCATGAAGCTGCGCGATGCCCTGCCTCAGCTCGTCTTCCGTGCCGAGGTCCGGGTTGGGATAGAAGTAGCAGTAGTACTGGTCCCCCAGGATCATCTGCGACCACAGCTGCAAGTAGGAGAAGCCATAGTACTTCGCGGCTTCCAGGACCTTGGGCAGGTCGCGGAACTGGTAGACGGGAGACCCAAGCCCAAGCCAGCCGTCGCACTCGGACAACCACGCGGGCGGCGTGCGCGGGGGCGTGGCCTGGAGCGCCCAGTCGCGGAACCGATCCGCGCCCCAATGCCAGGCGCCCGCGTGCACGCCCAACTCGACGACCGGCGATTGCCACACCTCCCCCGGCTCCAGCAGCGCCCACCAGCGGTTGCCGAGGTCCATGGCGCCATCGCGGGCCCCTGCGGTGATCTCGAGTTGGCACGTACCGTCGGTCTGCGGACCGAGGTACAGCCCTCCGGCCGGGTCGTATAGGTCCTGCCAGGGAAGACAGGCCGTCCCCGGGTACTGCACAGTCCGCTCCGCCGGCAGCTTGGCGGCCGGATTGGCGAGCGTCTCGCCGTGGATGTAGCCGGTCGCGAGAGTGTCGTCGTCGGCCTTCTCGCCGACCCGCAGACCGCCGAGACGTGGGAAGGCGATCCGGGGCACTCGCAGGGCCTCCGACGGCTTCACCGGGAGACCGTTGGCGACGCGCAGACGGAGCTGCGCGACTGAGTCCTCGTCGGCGAGGTCCGCGACCAACGTGGCCGTGATCTCCGGCGCGAAGGCATACTCGGCGGTCAGACGCTGGCCCTGCGCAGTCCGCTCGACCACGATGCTCTTCAGGTGGCTTTCGCCGGCGGCGAGCACCTTGACGTCGGTCGGCTGGTAGAAGCGGGCGTGCTCCAGGAAGCGCACGGTATCGAGGCTGAAGAGCGCCGGCGGCGCCGTTGCCGCGCGGGCGGTGAAACCCAACGCAGGCGCCTCGATCGCGGTCACGGCCCCCGTCCCGCCATCGAACACCAGCCGGAGTTGGGCGTTCGCGAGCACCACGCGCTCCTGCTCCAGCCTCTTCACCTGGGCCGTCCCGTCGGCAACCACAGCGGCCTGGGCGTCGAGCGCCTGTGCCGTCACGCGATACTCGCCCGGAGCCAGGTCCGCGACTGGGAACTCCGCCCGGGCGACGCCCTCGGACATCTCCGCCTCGGCGGTCCTCAAGGCCGCGCCACCCGCGTCGGCGAGGACTTCGAACCGCACCCGCTTGACATCCTCGCGCGCACTCATCCTGAACTCGGCCTGCCACGCGCCCTCGGTCGGCCCGCGCGCAACCGTCAGCGATCCGTGACCCGCCAGCTCGCGAATGCGCTCGGGAGTCAGCGGATGCGCGTAGATCCGCACGTCATCGATCAGCGTCTGTGCGCCCGCGTGCGGCACGTGCCAGCCGCTATCACCCAGCGCGAAGGTCTCGCCGAGAGTCTGGGCGACGAGTGGCGTGGGAGCTGTGGCCGCCAGCTCGCCATCGACATACAGGCGCTCCGCCTCGGGGGACCACGTGCCCGCGAGGTGGTGCCAGTCGCCGGCCTGCCACCCGAGGCCCTGCGCGCTCGCCATGCCGACGCGCTGCAGCTCGTCGGCGTAGCGCAGCAGCAATTGACCGCCCTGGTAGAACTGGTAGAGGATCAGCCAGCCGGTGGCCCCGGCGCCGGTGCCGCTCTCGAAGAACACATGGAAGCTCCCGTCGTCGAGCGTCCAGTTCAGCGGCTTCACCCAGAGGCTGATCGTCCCCGAGGGCGGCATGACATTGCCCGCCGTCTGGTAATGGACGAGCGCCTGCTCCGGGCCGCCGAGCAGCGCCTGCCCGAACTTGCCCGGCGCGAAGGTCGGCTGGGCCGCCCCGGTGACCTGCGCCGGGTTGCCCGCGCCGCCCAGGCTGTACGCGTCCAGGCTGCCGTCAAACGGCGCGTGGAACAGCAGGCCCTCGTCGGCGACAGCGGTCGCCGCCGTCAGGCATGCCGCCAGGAATACGGTGAGCATCACTGTCACACCCTCCCTTCGGGTCGCCTGCTGCATGGGGCTCGCTCAAGCAGCAGCAGCGCATCCTCCCAAGCATCGGGCGCTCGGAACTCCTCGACCCGCGCGCCCGAGACACTACCCATCGTCACGGCTTCCCCGGTGACGGGGTCGATCCAGCAGGCGCTCAGTGTACCCGGCGGACTCAGCCGATCCAGGTTCAGCGATACCGCCCCGCCAGCGGCCAGGTAGACCAGCGCCCAATCGCCCGCCTGCGAGCGGGCAGCAATCGGCAGGTCCGTCGGTGCGGCAATGAGCGACTGATCCGGCACGAGGTTCCACCACTCGCGTCGCTCGGTCAGGACTTGCCTCAGGATCGTGAGCTGCGCGGCGCCGGGCGCCTTGAGAGCCTCCCGCCAGTGGGGCGGAAGGCGCCACAGATCGTTGTGGCCGTAGCTGTGGTGACCGCCGGCGAGCACGGTCCAGTACGCCTGCCAGCGCACCCACAGCGGAGTCACCTCGAAGCCGTACTCCTGGCCTGCCTCGTACGCCCCCTCCGCCATCACCACCGGCCTTGCCGGCTGCAGCTGGTAGTCGTGCATGACCATCGGGACGATGAGGTGGGTGTCAGCCCACGTCTGGATCGAGTGGAAGGCGAGCCATCCCTCGGCCTCGTTCGGCGAGAGGAAGCTGGATGACGCGGGCGACGGATCGGGGTGAACGGTGATCGGGTGGCGGCCGCCGTCGCCCTCCTGCAGGCCCGCCGCGAGTTCCCGGACGACGGGGACGAAGCGCGCTTCGGCCCGCGGGTACATCGACCACACAAGATGCGGCACTTCGCCGAAGCGGATCGCCAGTGACCTCGCATGTGCGCGCGCATTCGCCACGGTAATCCGCGACTCGTGGAGCTGGTGGTACACGCCCAGCGCGATCACCAGGCCGCTCTCTCGGGCCAGTTCCAGCACAGCCTCGACGTGCTCAAGATACCGTTCGTCCGGCGTGGCTGGGTCGTCGCCGAGCCACGGACGATAGCCGGCCACGTTCGGCTGCGTCCCGTCCCCCACTCCGGTGAGCATGACCTGCAGCACGCTGAAGCCCCGCCTGCGTCGGTCGTCGAGGACCTCGGGCACATCCTCGAGCGGCAGGTCTCGGCACAGCTGCCACTGTGTGTCCCCGAGCCAGAAGAACGGACTGCCCAACTCGTCGGTGAAGTAGCGGCCATTCGCGCTGACGCGAAGCGGACCCATGGGCGAGGCCCTCCTGTCGCTCCCCGGAAACAGCAGGTCGTTCGCCGGCCTGCGACCGTCGTCCTCGCACGCTCCCGGGCACAGGGGGACGAGGATGGCGGTGACGCCTGGCGAACCATGCGAAGTACGATCGAAACCGCAGCCGTCCAGCCCCGCTTGGAGGAGGAGCAGACCGTGCGCCCTCGGACCTTCCCCCTGACGCTTCTCGCATCCGCCGTGCTTGGCTGGGCTACTCTCTGCTCAGCGCAAGTGGACCTCACGCGACCGTTCACGCCGGACGCGGATACGGTCGCGCTCTATCACCTCGACGACCTCGCGACCGGCCAGATGGCGGACGCCGTGGGCGGTCCGCCGGGGCCTGGCACAGGAGCCACCCCGACGCTCGGGCGTTTCGACGGCGCTGCGGCGATGAACGGAGTCGGCGGGTGGATCGACGTTCCTCAGCCTGGCAGCGCGGCCACCGGCAAGGGTCTCACGGTCGAATGCTGGGTGAAGTTCCGGCAGGGGGCGAGGTCGGATGTCATCTGCAGAAACATGGCGTACATGCTGCGGATCGACGGGGCGATCCAGGCGTACATCGCGGTTGATGGCGCCTGGCGCAAGGTCATCGGCCATCGGGGAGTGCCGACCGGACGCTGGACGCACCTCGCGATGACCTACGACTGCGCGACCAAGGAGGTCCGCACCTACATCGACGGCCGGCCGGACGCCGCCCAGGTCCCGGAGGGGGCGACGGCCGGAGTCCTGGGCGTCGGCAACGATGTCCTGCGCCTCGGGGCGAACACGTGGAATCCTGAGGGGTCGGTGCTCGACGGGAAGCTCGATGAGGTGCGCATCTCGTCGGTCGCCCGCCAGTACGCGCCGCTCTCCCCCGGCCTCTCGGCGCCGATCCCCGCCGACACGAACCTGATCCCCAACCCGAGCTTCGAGTTCGGCCTGCGCGGCTGGCGGAGCGACGGCGAGGCCAACGCGCGGCTGCAGTGGCGCATGGAGACCGCCGGCGCGCCTGAGGGCCGCGCATTCGTCTCCTCCACTGAGCCCGGCCGCTATGCGCTCATCACCCATCCGATCCTCATCTCGCCCGGCAAGACGCACACCGTCTCCGCGCTGGTGCGCTCAGAGCAGCCCGCCAAGGTGACGCTGACGCTGGCGGGCACGGGCCTGCCAAGCGGGGCGAAGCGGCCAAGCCGGAGCCAGGACTTCGATGTGACGCCCGACTGGCAGCGCGTCTCCTTCCGCTACGCGGTGCCCGAGGACTGGCCGACCGACCGGGCTTACGTCGGGGTCACGAAGCCGGCCGGGGTCACCCTCTCTATCGACGCGGCCAGTCTCGTGGTGGGCGAGAGTGAGACGTTCTCCCAACCGGAGGCTCAGTCCGTCGGCGTCGTCACCGCGATGCCGCAGGGCAACCTGTTCGCCGCCGGCTCGCCGGCCTCGCTGGCGGTCGAGGTCGTGAATGCGGGACACACGGACCGTCGCCTGCGTGCCGACTACCGGCTGACGAACTACCTCGGGGCGGAGGTCGCGGCAGGCAAGGTGTTCGAGGGCTCGGTGCCGGCCAAGGGGGCGGCGCCGGCCAGGATCGAGATACCGACCTCGGAGGTCGGTTGGTTCGCCCTCACCTTCAGCGTTAGCCAGGATGGGAAGCGCCTCTCCGAGAGTCAGGACACGGTGAGCATCGTCGAGCCGATGACCGGGCGCGGCGACCCGCTGAACTCGCCCCTCGGCATGAACACCCACATGGAGCGCGAGCCGAACCAGCACTTGGACTGCAACCTCGGGGCGCTCTCTCAGTGCGGGGTGAAGTGGATTCGCGCCTGGTGGGGCTGGGGGATGGCGGAGAAGGAGCCGGGCAAGTTCGACTGGACCGAGTTCGACCGGCAGTTCGACGCCGTCCATCGCGCGGGGATGGAGATCATGCCGATCCTGCTCCGCTACTACCCGAACTACGAGCAGGCGTGGGCGGGGAAAGTGGATCAGATCCAGCAGCCGCCCTATGACCTCACCCAGTGGGGCGACTTCGTCACGGCGACGGTCACACGCTACCGGGGCCGCGTGAAGGTATGGGAGGTCTGGAACGAGCCGCAGTATACGATGGATGCCGCGACCTATGCGGGAATCCTCAAGGTCACTACGGAGAGGGCCAAGGCCGCCGACCCGGACGCGCTGATCGTCGGCCTCGGCGGCAACGGGTTGGACTTCGACCGCGGGGTGCTGGAGGCGGGCGCGACAGGCTTCGACGTGCTCTCCCACCACAGCTACTCGCAGCTTGGCCGCCCCTGGGAGCAGATGGCGAAGCTGGCCGAGGACACTACAGCCCTGACCGAGCAGTACCACGCGACCTCCCGCGTCTGGCACAGCGAGCAAGGCCTGGGCGCGGATGGCGTCGGGTACATCCACCTCCCAAGCACGGAGGAACAGTGCGCCGCCACACTGGTTCAGTCCTACCTCTCCGCGTTGAGCACGGGCGTCGAGAAGTTCTTCTGGTTCAGCGCGCAGACGAGCCCGACGTACGGATGGGGGGTCTTCTACGAGGACTACGTGCCCCGCCCACGGCTCATCGCGCTCAACGGGTTGGCGCGCCTGCTGGCCGGGCGCAAGGTGACCGGGCGCGCAGACCTGTGCGACGGCAAGGTGGCTTGTGTGCTCCTCGACGAGGAGGCCGGGCCGGCGGCGGCCGTGTGGAACCTGAGCGGCAGCCTGTCGCTGACGCTGCCCGCGAGCCCGGCGCTGGCCTTCCGCGATATGTTCGGCAACCCGCTCCGCGAGGCCGCAAGTCGCCCACTGCTCCTCCAGAGGGGTCGTCCCGTCTACGTGACGGCGCAGGGCCTGTCGGCGGCGCAGCTCCGCGACCTCCTGCTTCAGGCCACGGCCGCCCCGGCGGGCGCCGCCTTCCCGCTGACGGCTACCGTCGCGAAGACGGCCGACGGGAAGCTGGAAGTCCGCCTCGCGAACATCACGGGCGATAGCGTCGATGCGCGGGTGCGCATCGCGGCGCCGGGGCTGTTCGCCGCGCAGCCGGAGGCCGTGCAGTTGCCGGACTTCGCGGGCCACGCGACTCAGACCGTGACCCTGACCCCCGATCGCCAGCCGGGCGCCGAGGCGGCCGTGACCGTCACCATCGAGGTCGGCGACGACGCAATCCGCGAGCAAAGGACCGAGGCGAACGTACGGATGTGAGCGGACAGCCTCGTTCTGTCTCCTGAAGGTCAGGCCCATGGGGCGCGCAATCGCCGTGGCGCTGACGGCCTGCCTTGGAGCCACCGCGTCGGCCGATCTGCTCGTCACCGCTCTCCAGGAGGCCGCGGACGAGGTGCGCCCCACTACGGGCGGGTCTCCGCTGCGAGTATCTGGCCCCGGCACCGAGGCCTTTGGGTGTCCCGTGCGTCCTTGCCCTCAACGGAGGAGACCCTCCCGCGCGGCTCCTGGCGCCTAGTGGGCTCGGTGGTAGGTTCCTTGCGGAGAGCCATCCGATGGAGTTGAGCACCGGCGCCGGCTCGCGAGTCGCTCCAGCGAGAGGGGGATGGGTGTGAGCAGTCGCATTCCCGTGGCGATGGGATGCTGGCTGGCTCTCGCGGGCGGCAACGCCTACGCGGAGGTGACGGCCACCCTGTCCCTCGGACTGGGTGGCCGGAGCGTGGGCGAGTGCTGGAACGCCGCCTCCCTGGCCCTCGCGAACCCATACGGCCGGCAGGACGGCGCGTGGCACATCATGGTGTACCAGGGGGACCCGGATCGGGGCCAGAGCACGCTGACTTCGGCCTACGAGATCCCCGTCTCCGTGCCCCACGGGACCAGCCGAACCGACTTCGCCCTTCTTCTTCCCCCGTGGACGCCCCGCGTTCGCTACCGCCTGATGGTGCAGGGCCGTGCGATCGTCGACGAGAAGGCCGAGCCCGATGCGGCTAGCTACCGCAAGCTGAAGCTCCTCATCACGAGCCGTGAGGGCCTCGACGGGGCGCTGACCCTGCCTCAGGCCGACGACATCGTCGCGCTTCGCCCCGACCAGCTCCCTGTGGACGTGCGAGCCTACGACGCCCTGCAGGTCATCGGCCTCGACGTTGCCGACCTCCGAACCGTGGCGCCCAAGGCAAGGGACTGTCTGCGCGAGTGGACGCTGACCGGCGGCACGCTGGTGCTCACGGCGCCCTGCCTCCGGGGGAACCGCACGGCGACCTCGCTGCTGGCAAGCCTTACCAGGGCGACCGCGACGGGTGCTACCGCCTGCCCGCAGCCTCAGGCGGCGGTCGCCGCACTCTGTGGCCCGGAGGCGCCGACGCCCCTGGCGGCCGACTGCGTACGCCTGCGGGTGAGTCCGCCTGAGGTGGCGGTGGAGGCCGATGGTCTGGCTCTCGCCTTCGAGCATCCGCTGGGCCTGGGCACCGTCCGCGGTCTGGCTCTCGACCCCCGGTGGATGCGCTTCTCCGACCAGCGTGCCGAGATCAGCTTCAGCCGCTACTTCTGGGGGCGAGTCCTCTACGGCTTGCGCTACGAAGGCAGGCCGCCACAGTCGGTCCCGATGAGCCTGGCCCCCAGCGAGGCTCGGCCTGCGCGACTCGCGCCCGCCTTGGTCGCCATCCTCTCGCTCTTCGTCCTCGCGGTCGGTCCACTCAGTTGGGCGCTGCTTGCACGCCGTCGCCGCCAGGAGTGGATCGTCGTCACAGCTCCGGTCCTCTCCGGCGCCTTCCTCCTCGTGATCGGCGGCGCGGCCCTGGGTCTGCACGGCCGCCGGCCGCTGCTCGCGTTCGAGACCGTCAATGTCCTGCGCGCCGGGAACCCCGGCGCGGGCACCCTGGAGATGGTGGGCGCCTACGTTCCCGCCTCGGGCACGGTAGACGTGGTCTTCCCCCGCCCCGATGCGCCCGTCTACGAGTTCCGGCAGCGCGAGCAGGCCTACGAGCGTGGGGTCGAGCCGGGGACGTGGTTCCGGCTGGGCAACGAGGTCTCCCTACCCTTCCTCCCCATCCGGCAATGGGCCATGCGAGCCTTCTGCGACACCACGATGGCCGGCGACGCCTCGGCAGAGGGCGAACTGCGGTTCGCCGGCGACCGGCTCGTCGGCTGGGTGCAGAGCGGGCTGCCCGTAGCGCTGCACGACTGCTATCTCATCCACAAGTGGAACCACACCTCGATCGGGGACCTGCCCGCCCAAGGGCGGCGCGAGCTGTCCCTGAGCTTGGGGCCGCCCAAGGTGTCGGAGTACGATCTGGCCGGGCTCCCAGCCCTGATCGATGTGACGGCATATACCGATGGGGCGCTGTGGGGCAGGGAGCTGAAGGGGCGAGGCTGGGAGCTGTGGTGGGCGGCCGCGGACCGCGGCTGCCTGTCCGGGCTCGCAGAACCGGTTCTCATCGGTTGGGGGCCACCGGCGATCGCGAGGCCCCGGCTCGGGGACAGACCGGGCTATCGTGCGGAGGGCGAGCACCTGTACGTCGTCCAGCTGCCTCTTTCGGCCTCGGGGCAGGCGCTCTCCATACTCATCGGCGGGGCGCCGTTCGCGTACGGGGAGAAGTGGTCGCGGTGGCTCACGGTGGATCCGCTGACCGGTCGCTCGCCGGAGCGTACCTCTCTGGATTACGCCCCGACATACGAGTTCCGCTTGCCGTTGGGGGTGCCGAAGGTCCGCCACGAAGCCCTCACCGTGGAGGGGCAGCTGCGCCCTCGGCTCGAGGGGGGCCGCACTCACACCTGCGCGCTATCGCTCTACGATTGGAGCCGGCGGCAATGGGTGGCGATCGGTGAGGCGATGGGCGACCGCTTCAGCCTGCCGGCGCCGCGTCCCGAACGCTTCATCCGGATGCCGATGGGCCTCGTGCGGGTCAAGGCCCGCGGGCCCGCGGCGCGGGAGTATCCGGACATCGTCTGGGCCGATCTCACCTATCGCGGCAAGGCGCTCACGCCATCATGATCAGCATCGACGACCTCGTCATCTGCTATGGCGATCTGGTGGCTGTCCGCGGGGTAAGCCTCGAGGTGCCGACCGGCGCGGTGTATGGCCTCGTGGGGCCCAACGGCGCCGGCAAGACCTCGCTAATCCGCGCCCTCGCCGGCTTGCTCGTCCCGGAACGCGGTCGGCTGTCGATCCGGGGCATTGACGTGCAGGGCAACCCGCGGGCCGTGCGCCGCTTCCTGGGCTACATGCCCGACTTCTTCGGCGTGTACGACCACCTTACCGTGCACGAGTACCTGGAGTCCTTCGGTCAGCTCTACGACCTCCACCCGGCGTGGCTCACGGACCGCATCCGGCAGGTGCTGGAGTTCACCGACCTCACGGGGAAGGTGGATGCCGAGGTCGGCGGACTCAGCCGCGGCATGAAGCAGCGGCTGTGCCTCGCTCGGAGTCTGCTCCACGATCCCGATGTGCTGCTGCTCGACGAGCCGGCGTCGGGCGTCGATCCCCGGGGACGCTACGAACTGCGCCAGCTGATCGCGCAGCTCGGGGCCGCGCGGAAGACCATCCTGGTGTCGTCCCACATCCTCCCCGAGCTGGCGGACGTCTGCAACAGCGTGGCGATCATGGAGCGGGGGAACCTCGTGGCGTGCGGGCCCGTGGCCTCGATCTCCGGTCAGGCCGAACCGGTGCGCATCCTGAACCTGCGTCCGCTGGGCGGCGAAGTCGAACGAGTACGCGAGGTGCTGCACGACTTCGCTCCCCTCCGGCAGATCACGGAGCGCGGCAACGAGGTCGAGCTGCAGGTCGCAGACCGCGATGAGGTCGTTGCCGAACTCGTCGAGCGCCTCGTTGCCGGCGGCGTGCGCATCGGCAGCCTCACGGAGCAGAGGACGGACCTCGAGGAAGCCTACCTACGGCTCACTCACGGCGAGCTCGCCTAGAGGGCGACCATGGACCCGATCATCAGCGTTTCAGTAGTGCGGAGGGAGCTACGGCAGAACCTCCGCGGCCCCGCGGCGCTCGTGCTCGAGAACCTGTACCTTCTCGGGATCGTCGTCGCCGCCGTCGTGGCCGTGTTTGCCTACGGCGCAGGAACGGGACCGGGGTGGGTGGCGGGCGAGGGCGGCTTCTATTGGCTCGTGATCATCCAGGCGGTGCTCGGAGTCGTCCTGGGGGCCACGATCGCAGCGCCTTCCATGACGGTCGAGTCCGAGCAGAAGACGCTGGACATCCTGACGACGACGCCGCTGAGTAGTACGGGGCTCATCTGGAGCAAGCTGCTGAGCAGCTTCCTGGTCGGCGCGGCGATGCTGAGCATGTCCGTGCCCATCGCGGCCGGCGTCTTCGTGCTCGGGGGCGTTTCCCTCGGGCCCGCCGTGGCGACCTACGTGGTGCTGTACGGCGCCGTGGCGCTGGGAGCGGCGTGGGGGCTGTTCTGCTCGGCGCGTCTGGTCCGGACGGCGGCGGCCGTTCCCGTCGCCGTTCTGGGGGCGGCGGGGATCGCGTTCGTCTTCAGCGGGCTCCAGAAGGAGTCGCCGGCGCTGGCAGCCTTCAGTCCCCTGACCAGCGTCCGCTACGCGGTCGTGGGGCAGGGCGTGCCGCTGTTCATGGCGGCGCTCCCCGCGTGGGTCCTCTCCGGCGTGCTCTGGCTCGGGGCGATCCTCACTCTCGGCGAGGGCGCGAAGGAGCGGTTGGTCCTGCCCCCGTTGCGGCGGCAGTGGCGCGTGCGGTGTCTGTTCGCCGCGCTGGCATTCGTCATGTGTCTGGCGGCCGTGGGCTCGATGGGCGCCGTTCGGCCCGAGGGGGTCTGGTCTTCCGGCTCCACGTGAGGGAGCGGACCTCCTGCGGTGGGCTCCGCAGAGCAACTGCAGCAGGCGGCGACGGCGCTCGGCGCATACGTGACGGCCGTCGGCTTCGTCATCGCACTTCTCTTCGTCCCCCTCTTCGGCGCGGGTCTGCCGACGCCGCTAGACCGGCTGCGCGAGACTGGCGGAAGCACCGGCGAGTACGCCCTCCCGGAGCGGCTCTTCGGCTACTCCCTCGTGAGTGGGCGTCGGTACGCGTTGCTGCTCGTCGTGGCGGCGTTCATCGCGGGCGAGCTGGGTCTGTTGCTGTGGGGCGGCGAAGTCTCCGGGCGTTGGGCCGGCAGCATGGCCGCGGCCTTCGTACCTGTGTTCGCCGCCGTTTGGGCGGCGTCGGCGCTCGCCGGACAGCTCAGCCGGAGTCGGTGGCCGCGATCCGACTACGGCCGCAAGTTCTTCGTGCTGCTGGTGCTCGTCGGCATGGTGATCGTCTCTGCCCTGCCGGCCGTGGTGCTTGGCCTGGGGCAGGACCAGCCGCCGCTGTCGGCCGAGGTCGCGAGCACCATGATGCTCCCCGCGGGGTCACTGGGCGCCTTCCCACACGCGGACATGGACTGGCACTCCGCCACCATGCACCGCCTGTCACAGGGCCGTGTGTTGCCCTTCGTAACCGCAGGCTGGTTTGTCCTCTTCGGTGCTGGTCTCTACGTGTTCCGCTGCCTGCTTGGGCTCCTCCGCAGGAGACCACCCGCCTCCGGATCTCCGCCCCCTCAAGGGTTCAGGTCGTAGTCGGCGTCCAGGCTGATCTCGTCCACCCGGACGACGCGGTTGTCGAGGGTGGACTGCCACGCGGCGAAGACCGCTTGCAGGACGTGCAGGTTGCCGCGCCCATCGGTGATGGGCGTCGCTCCGGTGGCGAGGCAGTCCATGAAGTGCCGCATCCCGAGGCCGAACGCGTCCGGGAACCACGGCCCGCTGATGACCGGCTTGATCTCCACCGGACGCGGAGTCGTCGTGTAGACCGTCATGTCCTCGCTGTGGCCGAAGATCGCGCCGTGGGTGCCCTGGACGCGGACCGCCTCCTTGGAGTGTGAGGGTCCGCGCCGCCTGGCCTCCAGGTACGCCCAGTCGTTCACCAGGAGCGTCTGCACTCCGCTCTCGTGACGCAGCTGGGCCACCGCCATGACCTCCCCCTCCTGCAGCGAATGGTCATGCCCGTGGGCCTGGCAGTAGACCGTCTCGATCGGGCCAAACCACTTGTGCACCAGGGCCAGGTGGTGGACCATCATCGCCGGGATGATGTGGCGCTCCGGGAAGGTGGTCCAGAACCCGTAGTTGTGAATCTCGGCGTGGTAGATGGCGCCCAGATACTCGGGCGTCAGGTAGGGCTCCACGGCCAGAAAGCCGGGTACGAAGCAGGAGTTGTGGTTGACCATGAGCGGCACACCACGGCGCTCGCAGGTCTCAACCATCCTGACCGCCTGGCGCAGGTCCATGGCGAGGGGCTTCTGGCAGAAGATCGGCTTCCCCGCCGCCGCAGCGTACTCAACCAACGCCTCGCGCTGCCACGGCTGTACGGCCAGGTCGATGACCCCGACCTCCGGGTCGTCGATGAGCGCCTCGGCGGACGTGTAGGTGCGCTCGATTCCGAAGTCGCGGGCGCAGTCCGCAAGGCGCGTCTCGTTGAGATCACAGATGGCGGCGACCGTCAGGTCGTAGCGACGGTAGCCCTCGAGATGGACCCGACCGATCCCGAGCCCGACGGTGCCGATGGCAGGTTCTGCAGACATCGTTCGTCCCCCCGGTGGATTCCACGTTCTATTGCTTGCCTGCCGTTGACATGAGCTTGGACAGCGCGTCCACGAGCCACGGTCCGAAGTCGCGGCCGTAGACCGAGACGGCGGCCTCGTAGCCACCCCGGTCGTACTCGTCGGGTGACAGGATGTACCCGCAGTACGTGTTCGCCAGGCCGACGATGAAGGGGTGCTTGATCGCCGGGGCGGCGCGGGCCCGCACATCGGCGCCCAGGTCGGCCGTCATCTCCCCCGGCGCCGTGACGAGCAGGGCCTCTCCCAGCCGCACCGCGTGCGCGCGAGCCTTGGCCGGGAAGAGCGCGCGGAGGACCGCCATGAGCTGCTCGGGCGGGATCGGGTACTCGGCGCTCGCCGAGGCAGCGAAGGCCGGAGAGGCCGCGCGCGGCGGAAGGGTCAGCTCCTCACTTGCGGTCCGCACGAGGGCGTCGGCGCTCGGGCGGGCTTCCGTGCGCGAGGCGAGGACCGCGTCGGCCAGGCGCTTCCCGTAGGCCGCCACGCGCTCGAAGCCTGCCCCGAAGTCGCCGGCCGGTCGCTGATCGCCCTGGGCCCCGTTCGTGAAGAGACACACGGCGTCGCCGCCGAGGGTCTGCTCG
>VGFC01000142.1 GCA_016869045.1 Armatimonadota bacterium | reverse complement strand
TGCCGGAGCGCCCATGGGCGTGGTGGGGTTCCCGACGCTCGGGCACATGAACGTCCACTCGCTGCGAAGATAGCGCCCGATGAGCGGCGAGAGGTCGTCCTCGGTCGGCGGGTAGGCCCCGTCGTGGTCGGAGGCATAAAGCTGCAGCGCCAGGCCGATGTTCACGAGGTTCATCGTGCAGGAATGACTGCGCGCCCGCTCCCGCGCCCGAGCGAAGACGGGGAACAGGATCGCCGCCAGGATCGCGATGACCGCGATGACCATCAGCAGCTCAATCAGCGTCACGCCGCGGCAGCCTCTCATGGCGACACCTTTCCCGGAGGCGCCGGGAACTGCGCCCGGAGGTGGCGCTCCTTGACGATCAGAGGCAGGGGGTTCCCGACCCCGCCGCGCACTGAGCCGTAGCCCGGCTGGCGGGGGTCCTTGAACCACTTGGCGTGTCCGTCGGCCATCAGGGCATTGGGGCCACCGTTGTGGCGGCGGAGGTTTGTGTCGCACACCAGCAGCGTGTTGGGATCGTCATCGTCGCAGAACCCGGCGCGGTAGTAGTAGTCGTAGGCGGGCACGGTATCGATTGACTCTTCGCCTACGTCCCCCTGATCGGTACGCGCGTTGCGCTCCCATGGCCCGGCGCTCGGGCAGTGCAGGACCTCCTCCATCGGCAGGTAGCGCCCGAGCACGGGCGTGAGGTCATCGCTCTTCGGCGGGAAGTGGCCGGCGTGGTCGCGCGCGTACATGCTGAGCGCCAGACCGATCTGCTGCAGGTTGTTCAGGCAGCGAGCCTGCCGCGCCTTCTCACGCGCCCGAGCGAAGACGGGGAACAGGATCGCCGCCAGGATCGCGATGATCGAGAACACCGTCATCACTTCGATGAGCGTGAAGCCGCGGGAGGTCCTCATGGCGAAGCACCCCCCGTCGGCGCGGACCCCAGAGCGGCGTTCAGCCGCTTGAGCTCCGCCTCATCGACGCGCCTCACCGCGCCGGACAGGTACAGCACGTTGGCGTGGTGTCGGTGCCAGGGCCCCCGGTCCCAGACCACCGCCTCCTTCGGGTGGTCGTCTTGGGCCAGGCCCGGTACGTAGGCGTAGTCGGTGCCGCCCTCGGGTGTGGTCCTGCCCTGCTCGGGGAAGCGCTTCTCGGCGGCCACCACCCGGGGGCAGCGGTAGACGTCCCGGTCGTGCAGATAGCGCGGGGTCAGCGCCGTCAGCTCGGGAGGGAAAAGGCCATAGTGGTCCTGCGCGTACACCGCCAGCGCCCAGGACATGTTGCGCAGGTTTGAGCCGCAGACCACGTCGTCGGCGCGGTTCCGGGACCTCACGGCGCCGGGCAGGATGAGCGCCCACAGGATGAGCGCGATCGCCATCACGCACAGCAGCTCCGTGTAGGTGAAGCCTCGGCGTCTCACCATGGCCCCTGCTCCCACCGATCGACCGTCCATTGCCCGCCGACCCGACGGCAAGTCACGCGGATCTCTCCCTCGACGACTCTCCCGGCTGGGGTGGCAACCCTACCGCACGACCGGATCACCAGCAGCCCGCGGCGGTGGTCCGCCTTCACCTCGTAGCTGCCAACCACCAGCCGGGAGTCGTCGGCTCGGCCAATCCGCCCGCCCGCCGTCCTGTCCGGCAGTGGCGCGAGAGGGCCCTCGGAGGCGGCGTCCCGGCGAACGGTTCGCCACAGGGAGGTCTGCCGTTCGCCCCTCGCCTGCCCGGCCAGCGTCTCCTCGATGCCCATCTCCGCAAGGTACAGCGCCTGCAGTCCGTCCCGCTGGTGGGTGACCCGTTGGGCGTGGGCCACCACCACCACGGTTATCGCGCCCACCGAGGCGGCGATCAGCGCGGCCAGCGCCAGGCTGGCCATCAGGTAGGCCGAGCCGCGCCGGGATGTCAGGCCTGCGCGTTGCATCACAACGTCCCTCGGTTCCGCAAGTGCAGCGTGATCGACCGCGCCGCCGCGCCCTCACCCCATGACACCCGCACAACCCGCCCGGCAGCCGCCGGATAGCTGAAGCGAGGCCGGACGCCCTCGACTCCCGCCAGCAGGCCGGCGGCCGGCTCCGGCCCCATGCGCTCGACGCCGGCGGGCGTGACGCGGTACTCGACCCGGCGCCCATCGGCGGCAACGAGAACGAGGCGCGCCTCCGTCGAGCGCGGCCCGATCGCGGCGGCCGCTCGGACGTCGCGCCGCAGGAGGGACAGCAGGTCGGCCTCGCTGCCGAGCCGCGCTGCCTTCGCCTGCTCGCGGTCCATGGCGCGCTGCGTCTGGAACTCAAGCTGCAGGCCGAGGGCCATCACAACCGCGAGCACCGCCATGGACACCATCAGCTCCATGAGCGTCAGGCCGCGTCGGTTGGCCGTCGGTCCACGTGCGGTCATGGGTCCATCCCCTCCGAACTCATCGCGAGCACCACGCGCATCTGCCCTGCAGGCCCGTGTTCCTCCGGCCAGCGCATCTCCAGCGTCACCAGCCGCATTCCGGCTGTGGGTCCGGGCTGAACGAGCAGCGTGCCGGTGGCGCCAGGCAGGCCGCGGAGCGCCTCGGAGGGGATGGCGTGTCGGCCGAGGTGGGGGAGCATCGCGAAGCCCGCGGCCCGCATCGTCTCCGCCTGCGACTCCAGGATCATCAGGGCCCGCGCCCGGTTTGCCGTGTGTGCGAGAGCGGTAGTGGCGTGGTAGTAGGCCTGCAGCGCCATCAGCATGGCCATGCTGACGACGAAGGCCGCGATCAGGGCCGCCATGAGCGAGCCCGCGCGACGGCTGCGGAGGCGGCTACTGGGCTTCGCCGAGACGCGAGGGCAGTGGGGCGGGCATTCTTGGCCGCCAGAGGCTGTGGCGGGCAAGAACGCCCGCCCCACTGCCTCCGTATGCCTCGGGTACTCAGCAAGATGGCGACTACCCATGACGGAAGATCCCCGCATCGCTCTCGGGCGGCCGCGCCCCCTCGTCCACGACCATCCGAACGCCCGACACGTACTGGGTCCGCCCGACCAGGACGATTGCCAACTGAACCACTCCGATGACGACGATCCACCCCAGCAGGCCGGAGAAGGAGGCGCCCCGTGCCTGTCCCGAGAGCTTCAGGACCGCGCCCACAACCAGGACCGCGAGGGTCGGCAGGGCCAACACCACGTACAGCGCCCAATGCGCGGCGGAGTAGGTACGTTCGTCAACCGGGACTTCGCGTGTGTCCATCGGCCTACCCGTCGGCGTCCGCGGCGCCCAGCACGCGGAGCACCTCTTCGGGCGTCGTCACGCCCTCACGGACCTTGGCCAGCGCGGCCTCCCGCAGAGATGCCACGCCCAGCCTCTGCACCTCCTGCTCCAGTTCGGCCACCGGTATGCCGCGCATCACCAGGCTCCTCAGTGTCGCATCAACCGGAACCACCTGGAAGACGCCGGTCCGGCCGTCGTAGCCGGTCCGCCCGCACCGGGCGCAGCCGGCGCCCGCCCGCAGTCCCGCCGCGCCCTCAGGCCCCATCCCGATCCGGGCGAGCAACGCGGGGTCGGGACGAGTCGACTGCGCGCAGCCCTCGCAGACCTTGCGCACGAGGCGCTGCGCCACAACCGCGGTCACACTGGAGGCCACAAGGAAGGGCTCGACTCCGATGTCGATCAGCCGGGCGAACACACCGGCCGCCGAGCGCGCGTGCACGGTGCTCAGGATGAGGTGCCCCGTCAAGCCGGCCTGGATCGCGATCGCGGCGGTCTCCTGATCGCGAATCTCCCCGATCATGATGACCTCGGGGTCCTGCCTCAAGATCGTGCGCAGACCGGCGGCGAAGGTCAGGCCGGCCTGTTCATCCGTTTCGGTCTGGCTGAGGATTCCGAGATCATGCTCGACCGGGTCCTCGATCGTGCAGATGCTCGCCAGCGACCGGCGCTGCTCGTGGATGTAGGCGAGCGCGGAGTACATGGTGGTCGTCTTGCCTGCGCCGGCCGGACCGGTCAGCAAGAGGGTGCCCTGCGGCCGGCTGAGCAGCTCGGCAAACAGCGCGACGTCCTTCTCCGCCATTCCGAGCCGGTCGATGGGCATGACTGCGAGCTCGGGGTCGAACAGCCGCACGGTGCCCTTCTCACCGTGGATCGTCGGCAGGATCGAGATGCGGGCATCGACCGTCCGCCCGCCGACCTTGGCGGTCGAGCGACCCTCCTGCGGCACGTCGCTGCGGTAGGTCACCATCCCACCGACGACCTTCAGGCGGCCCAGGAGGCGCTCGCGGATGGCCAGCGGCAGCGAGCCGACCTCGGTCAGCGTCCCGTCGATCCGGTAGCGGACCAGGACCCGATCCCCAACCGGCTCCAGGTGCACGTCCGAGGCGCGGCGCAGAATGGCCTGTACGAGGATCAGGTCGATCAGCGGCCCGATCCGCGGCGCAGACGGATCGCCGAGCGCGGCGATCTCGGTGCCCAACTGGCGCAGGTCCAGCACTTCGCGGAACATGGGATGGTCGCGCGCCTGGACGCTCAGTGCGGCTTCGTTGATCATCTCTTCGGCCCATTCGGCCTGCTCGGGCTGCATTCCAGACACCTTCCATGCTGGGCGGCCATCGAGGAACAGGATCGCCAACTCGGTTCCTCTCGGCCCGCCCGCTTCCGCCGAAGCTACGTCGGCGTACGCAGCGTAATGACGCTCGATGTCGCCATGGAGGACGCGCCCGCCCGCGGTCAGCACGATCCCTTCGGGCGCGATGTGAAGCTCGAGCCCCCTCCCGGCGAACACCTCTCCTGTTGCAGACATGGAGACCAAGAGACCTCCCCCTTCCGGCTCATGACGAGCTGAGGGACGAGATGATCGCGATCAGTGGCGTGAACAGGCTCAAGACAATCGTGCCGACCAGGAGCCCCAGGGTGACGATCAGCAGCGGTTCGATCACGCCCTGCAACGCGCGCGCCGAGGCCTGCGCCGTGTCGAGGTAGTACTGAGCCATGCGCCGGAACGCGTCGGCGAAGGCGCCCGACTTCTCGGCCACGGCCACTCGCCAGACGAAACTCTCAGGCAGCACCTTCGCCTCGCGCAAGCCGTCCGCGAGCGGACGGCCTTCCGAGATGGCGCGCTCGCCGCGACGGAAGGCGGCGGCGACGATCCGGTTTCCCGCCGCCTGACCGGCCAGGCGCAGCGCCTCCAGGGCCGGCACGCCGCGCTCCAGCATCATCCCCAGGGCGCCCGTCACCCTGGCGAGGGCGAGGCACAGGTTCAGGCGCCCGACGACCGGCGCGCCCAGTCGCCAGTAGTCGGCGATGACGGGCCCGCGGGAGAGCCGCCGCCGCGAGATGAACAAGCTGATCGCGACGACCAGCGCCACCCCGAAGGCCAACGCAAACCACCCGAAGCCGTCAGCGGCACGCATGAGGATCTTCGTGGGCAGAGGCAATTCGCGAAGGCCCAACTCATCAAACAGCGCCACGAACTTCGGCACGATGAACGAGAGCAGGAACGTCACCAGCCCGAACGCGAAGAACCCTACGAAGCACGGGTACACCAGGAGGGCCGCGGACTTGCGCGCCACCGACGCGATGTCCTCGCGCTGGTCGGCGATCTGACGCAGCGTGCCGGGCAGGTCCCCGCTCGCCTCGCCGGCCCGGATCAGGGCAACGACGACCGGCCCGAAGGCACGCGGGCGCGTGGCCGCGGCGGCGCTGAAGGGGATGCCCTCCGCAACGTCCGCCGCCACCGCCTGGATCACTCGCTGCAGCCCCCCGATGCGCGATTCCCGGGACAACAGCTCCAGCGCCTGCACCATCGGAGTGCCGCTGCTCAGCATCGACGCCAACTGCCGCAGGAACAGGCACTGGTCGGCCTCGCCAACCACCGAGCCGCCCGGATCGGGCAGCGGCTCACCGACGCTGACCGGCCTCACGCCGTTGTCACGGAGCCAGCGGACTGCAGCCGGCAAGTTGTCGGCCACGACCTGGAACGCCTCGGCCCCGGTCTGGGTCGTGTACGTGTAGGTAGGCACGGCTCCTCCCTCTCCTCGCGAGAGAATGCTCTAGTGAACAGACGAACCAGGCCGCAGAGGGTTGCGCTGCCCCGCGGATTCGCCCGAAAAGGCCCACCAGCTGGCTGCAAGGAAGTGGCCAGACACCGTCCTCTTCCCAGGAGGCTCCCAGCGATGCTGAGGGCAGGCGCCGCCGAGATCGACATCACCCCGGAGGTCGGGCGACGCATCCCCGGCCAGTGGCTGCGCAGGTTCTCCGAATCGGTACGCGATCCCCTGCTCGCGAACGCGCTGGTGCTCGCGGCGGGCGAGACGCGGCTGGCGCTCGTGAGCGCCGATGCGATCTCGCTGAAGAACACGCTGGTCGCCGACGCGCGGGAGCAGGTCGTCAGAAGGACCGGCATCGGCGCTGAGAACGTTCTCCTGCACGCGACCCACACGCACACCGGCCCACCCGCAACCGACGTCCTGGGCACCGAGTCCGAGCCGAAGGCGGTCGCTCAGTTGGCCGCCGCGATCGCGGAGGCCGTGGCGGCTGCGGACGAGAGCCTGCGTCCGGCGAAGCTCGCGACGTGGAGCGGCGAGGCGCCCAACCTGGCCTTCATCCGGCGCTTCCGCATGCGGGACGGCTCCGTGCAGATGCACCCGCCGAAGGGTTCCCCCGACATCATCGGGCCGGAGGATGAGCGCGACCCCACGATTGCCGGCTTCCACGTGTGGGACGACCGCGGCAGCCTGCTCGCCGCGTGCGTGAACTTCGCCTGCCACCCGATTGTGGTCGGGACCGCGCCGTTCTATTCGGCCGACTATCCGGGCGGAGTCCGCCGCGCACTCACGCGCCAGCACGGCGAGCAGGCGACGGTGCTTTACATGAACGGCCCCTGCGGCGATGTCGGCCCGGACGACGCCGCCGACCCAGGCGTGCGTCGCTACGGCGAGGAGTGGCTAGACCGGATCGGCAGCGGGATCGCGGGCTTCGCCGTCGGCTATGCCGCGGTGGCCGAGGCCACCGACGATATCGCATTGCGCAGTGCGGTTGCGCACGTGCGCCTCCCCCTGCGCGAGGTGCCCGTCGGCCTCGTGGAGGAGGCGGAGGCGCGGCTGCGCGAGCAGGACCTCGCCGTGCCGCCCCAGGACGTGGAGCTGATCAGGCTGTGGGAGGCCCTGCTGCTTCACCGCGAGCGCGAGCAACAGGAGTTCGTGGAGGCGGAGGTCACGGCCATGGCAGTGGGTGACGCGCTACTGGTGGGGCTGCCCGGCGAGGTCTTCACGGAGTTCGGCCGGCAGATTCGCGCCGCGTCGCCCTTCGCTCACACGCTGGTGGCCGAACTCGCGAACGGTTGTCACGGCTACGTGCCCACCGAGCAGGCCTTCTCCGGCGGCGGCTACGAGACGTGGCTCGCGCGGTCGAGCAAGCTGGTCCCCGAAGCTGGGGCGCTCATGGTCGAGGCAGCGAAGGCGGCCATCGCCCAGCTCTGAGGGAGCGCGACAAGGGGACGCACACTTCGGCGGCTATGGGGGTGCGGTCAGAGCAACGCCCTCCAGCGTGACCTGGCGCAAGGCATCTCTGTCGCCAAGACGATCCATGGCGTCGAGGACCTCAATGCCCACGAGCCTGCCTTCGGCGTCCAGATCGACTGCAATGCCTTCGCCAAGTTCCTTGGTGGTGGTCGTCGTTTCGCGGAAGCGAATGTACAGGGCGTCCACCTCAGCGTCGTACGTGATCCTCATGGCTGGGTCTCCTCGCCTCCGTAATACACGTAGACGGTCACCACGACGATGCAGTCCTCCCGCTCGGCGAAGACGGCACGCACATGCTTGGTCGCATACCACCGTCCGTTCCAACGCTCACAGAACGGGAACGTACTTCCTGCGCGAGACCGTCCCTCGCGGGCTGGACGCCAGGGCGCATCGCGGATCGTACTGATGATCTCCTGTTCACTCGCTCCCCGGTGCGCCGCGCGTTCCCGAGCGTGGGCGGACAACCTGATCGGCTTCATGGTGGGGCCTCCTTCGCCCCGGGCCTACTCTCCCTCATTGTGGAACACGTACAGCCCATCCTTGCCGGGCGCAACGAGGTCCACGCGACCGGTGCCGCGCAGGTCGGCGAGCGCGAAGTGGATGCCGCAGCCGGTGGCCTTGCGGACCTCGCCGTAGTCGATGACCTGCTTTGCGAAGCCCTCGCCCGTCCACTTGAAGTAGTAGATGCCCAGCGGGTCGGTCTCGCCCGGATCGTGGCCGCAGTGCGCCCAGTAGCGCTTGCCGGTGACGAGTTCGCACTCACCGTCGCCGTCGATGTCCGCCCACTGCATGTCGTGGTACTGTGAGTTGTACGGGTCGATGGCGTGCTTGACGAAGCTCATCCCGTCGCCGTCGCGCTTCTGCTCGTACCAGTCCAGGCCGTACCCATGCGCGCCGCCCACGATCAGGTCGTTGAGCCCGTCACGGTTCACGTCCACCACGAGGATCGGGCAGCTCGCGGAGCCCAGCTCCAGGCCGCCGTGGTAGACCCACTCGCCGCCATACGTGTCCTCCGGCGCTTCCAGCCAGCCGTGTGCCAAGACGAAGTCGCCGCGCCCGTTGCCAGTTAGATCGCCGAAGCCCCAGCCGTGGCCCTGATTGCCCTCGTAGATCGTGTGGACCGTGAAGGTGCCCCTTCCCTTGCCTGACGCGTCGGTGTCGAGCTTGAAGACCTTCAGCGGCGCGCCGGGGCAGTTCGGCACGATCTCAAGCTGCCCGTCGCCATCCACATCCCACGCGCGGGTGGTCTCGACGTTGCCAGTCTCGGCGATGATGTGCTCCGGCCATTCCGCGTCCGGCGAGCCGGGGTTCTCGCGCCAGCGGAGGGAGTTGCCCCACCAGCCGCCGGTCACGAAGTCCAGCCGCCCGTCGCCGTTCACGTCGAGCGGGATGGTCGAGAAGTCATCGAAGTAGTCGCCATGGGCGGCGACCTCGCCGATGCGGTGCCGCTGTTTGAAGCACGGCCCCTCGTACCACCACGCGCCCGAGACGATGTCGGGTACGCCGTCGCCGTTGACATCGAAGACCCCGGCTGACTCGTAGCGCTCATCTGCAATCAGGACCTTGGTGAACTTGACGGGCATGGAAGCACCTCTCCGATTGGACGGAAAAGAGGGACACCATACCAATTCCGCAGACGTCACGCGGAATTGGTATGGTGTCCCTCTTTTCCGTGACCACGTGCGGCCTCGATCAGTGCGATCAGGTTAGGCAGCGGCACGTCCGCCTGCAACGTAATGCCCGGTTCGAGGATGTACCCACCGCCCGCGCCGAGCCGCTCTGCCTTCTCAATCACCTCGCACCGGACGTCCTCGGGTGTGCCGAATGGAAGCGTATGCTGTGTGCTGATCCCGCCGCAGAAGGTGATGTCGCGCCCGAACTCGCGCTTCAGGGCGAACACGTCGATCGCTTCGGGCTGGATCGGGTGCAGGATGTCAAGGCCCAGCTCGATGAGGTCGGGCACGATGGCGCTCACGTTGCCGCAGGAGTGTAGCATGGTCGCGAGTCCGTGCCCCTGCGCCGCCGAGAGGAGGCGGCCGAGCCGTGGCTTGACGAACTCTCGCCAGTCGCGCGGCGACATCATCAGCCGGTCCTGGAAGCCGTAGTCATCGCTGATGAACACGCCGTCCGGGCGCAGCGCCGCCATGCGCTCCAGCGTCGCCAGGCAGTACTCGCAGACGCGGTCCAGCAGCTCGTGCACGAAGCCGGGCGCGGACCGCAGGTCCATCAGCAGCGCGTCGAGCCCCCGGACGAAGTGGGCGCGCTCCCACAAGTCGCCCACCACGGCCAGCGTGAAGTCGGAGCGACCGCTCAGGTTCACTTCATGCACGGGCGCCCAGCGCTTGGGGTCGAGGGGATCGGGGAAGTCGTAGCCGGTCAGCGTAGGCTCAGCCAACGGATGTCGGACCGGATAGCCGCGGTCGATGTGCGAGGTCGCCCAGACGACGCCCCACTCGTCGGTAATCGTCGGGCCGAACTCATCCGGCGAGGCGTACAGCGGCTTGCCGGCACACCCGAACAGGAACAGGCTGATGCCGAGGTGCTCGTGCAGGTCCTCGACGTCGTAGTGCTCGCGCAGCGCACGCTCCGCAGGAGGCGAGAACATGAGGTTGTATGGAAGACGCTCCGTCTCCTCGTGGCGGAGCGCCGCTTGTACGAGGTCTCTGGCTGTCACCGGGTGCAGCCTCCGTGTCGCGCCGGAAGTAGCTGCGGGCAGGGAGTTCCACCGGTCTCAGGGAAGCACCTGTTGAGGGTTGGGCCACGGCCTAAGGAGGGGGAACAGCGCCTTGGGATGCCCCTCGTGCGGGTACGAGAACCGGGAGGAAGCCGCCTTCTGCGGACGGTGCGGCGCCCGCCTGCAGATCGAGTGCGAGTCCTGCGGCAAGGTCGTCCGCTCTGGCGCGAGGTTCTGCAAGCACTGCGGGACGCCGGTCACAATGGCAGCGGCTGCACCCCCCAGAGGGGCGCCTGCATCTCGTGGGCCTGCAACGGACGGCGACCCGCCGAGTCGGCAGCCCCGTGCGGGCCGCCCCAGAGTCTCGTCTCCGCCTGCGGCTGCCGAGATACTGGCCATCTGCTCGCAGACGAAGCGGTCCTTCGTGATCCCGATGACGGCACGGCGAGGAAGAGGGTGGGACGTCGGCAGGGCCTACGTTCCGGCCCCAGGGGCGCCCGGGCCAACTACCGGCCTTCGCGAGCTGAAGGGACCATTCGAGGCTGGACCTGACTGGAAAGGCTGCCCTGTCTGTGGCGAGACGAGGATTGGGGAGTGCAGCCAGTGCGGCCAAGTGTTCTGCGCGCGCCGGGCCGCATGCTGGTGGTCCGGGGGCATTCTTGTCAGGTGCCCGAACTGCGGGAGCATGGGCATCCGGGCCGGAGCCGCCAGAGCAGCGCGCGGACGCGGAACTCAATAGGCGCCCTCCCGGGGCGACCGGCAGTCCCGCCGGAAGGAGGATGACGCCCTGAGGTGCACTTCGTGTGGGAGCGACAACGCAGAAGGCACCGCCTTCTGTGCGGGATGCGGGACTCGCCTGGTGCCCGGGTGTGCCGCCTGCGGTGCCGCGCTACATCCGGGGGAGGGGTTCTGTACGGCTTGCGGCGCGTCGGTCGCCGGGGGAGGCCCATCGTCGCCTGCCACCGCAGTGGAAGTGCCGGCCGTGTGCTCCGGGATGCGCACACCGTTCGTGGTCCGGCTGACGCCGTCCCCGGAAGGCGGATGGGATGTCGTGCTCTATGTGTCCGCCACCGAAGAGCCTCCACCCACGGCTAAGTTCGACAGCGTCGAGGGACCGTTCCGCATGACGGACGACTTTCACGGTTGCCCCGTCTGCGGCGAGAGCACGCCTCCCGTGCTCCTCATGTGCGAGTGCGGGCAGGTGTTCTGCTCCCACAGCGCCAGGCGCCGTTGGCTTGGGCCGCTGACCGCCACTTGCCCCGCTTGCGGGGCCACCTCGGAGCTGACCGGCGCCGCCGGGACACTGCGCGGGTTCGAGACCCAGTGACGGCTGCCTGGGAGGGCAACGGATGTATGCCTTGAGGCCGACTGACGTCTACCTGCTGGGCGCACTGAGGGAAGACGCCGACGCTCTGGCGCGGGTGCGCAGGATGACGGAGGCACTCGGGTGGGACATGGGCAGCGTGCGGGTGGTTGACGAGGGCAACGTGCATGACGTGGTGCGCGAGCTACAAGGCTGGCCGACCGGCGAGCTGCGCGCGGACGTAGCGAGGGAGCATCAGCGACCGTTGGTGTTCACGCAGCTTGCCTGTGACCGGAAGCGCGAGGACGATGCGCGGCTGGCGGACCGACCCGACGATGTGTCGGAGGGCGTGCTGGCAGAGGTGCTGGGCTACATCGACCCCGTGCGCGACTATCACGCCTACGAGAGCGATACCGAGCGGAACATGGTGTGCTGGCCGACGCGGGACTTCGGCGTGATGCACGGCTGCTCGCATGGCTGCTTCTACTGCGGCGACGGGAAGCACGGCAAGTACCTCGCGATCGGCGCGAACATCGAGGAGTACACCGAGAAGGTCATCGGGCCGACCATCGAGGCGATGCCGCAACAGCGCTGCTTCCGGATGATCGGCTGGGGCTCGGACATCATCTCGCTGGAGCCGGAGTACGGCGTGTTCGAGGCGTTCCTCGCGAAGCTCGCCGAGCACGACCGCTACGGGTACTTCCACTCGAACAGCGATCACGTTGATTGGGTCGAGCATGTGCCGCACCGCGACCGGCTGATCGGCGTGTGGAGCATGGCCTGTGACGCGATGGCGGAGACCATCGAGCCCGGCTCGCCCTCGCCGGACGCGCGGATCGAAGCGGCCCGGAAGTGCCAGAGTTGGGGCGTCCCCATCCGCTACAAGTTCAAGCCGACGGTGCCCGTGCGCAACTGGCGCAAGGAGTACGCCTCGCTCATCCGCCGCATCTTCGAGCGCACGAAGCCGGAGACCATCGGTTTCTGCGTGCTGATCTGGATGAACGTTGAGGACCTGAAGGCCCGCATCGACCCGGAGCTGCTCGACTCCGACTACCTCCGCGAGGCCGAGGAGACAGCGGCGACGATGAACGGGCAGAGCCACGCGCCTTTCCCGCATCACGTGCGCGCGGAGATCTACCGGTTCCTGATCGGCGAAGTGCGCAGGTGGGACGCCGACGTGCCCATCTTCCTCTCGACCGAGACGCGCGAGATGTGGGCGGAGCTGGAGGACGAGGTCGGTCAGAAGGCGCGCAGCTTCATGTGCGGCTGCAACCCCATCCAGCTGCCCGGGCCGAGGCTGAGGTACTCGGAGAAGATCAAGCGATCGACGTACTTCGCGCCGACGGGAGATGGCTGAGCACGGTGGCTCAGAACCCTGCCATCGGGGTCCAGCGGCCGTACACGCAGTCCCCGTAGCGCGTGAGGCTGAGCGTGACCGGCTTGGGCTTGCTCATTCCGGCACGGAGTCTCACCTCCTCGAGGTGCCCCATCCGGCCGACAATCGGCCACAGCACGCCGTTCCGCGACAGGCCGCTCGGGTCCCAGAAGAGGATGCCGTCGGCGCCTTCGTCGTAGAACCCGACCGCATTGCGCAGCATCTCCTCAGTCGAGGGCAAGGCCCACGCCACCATGCACGGATGCACGGTTACGTTCGTGCCTTCAGTGATCCGACGGAAGAAGCTCATCTCGATCGGCTTGGCGGACGTGTGCGAGGCTCCGTGGTAGACGCCGATCAAGTCGATCAGGCCTTCCTTAACCCAGCGCTCGACGTCGATCCCGAACTTGCGGTTGTCCTCCTCCGTGTGCAGGACCATCGCCGATAGCTCCAGCCGCCTCCCGCCTGTCGCCCGTGCGTGCTCGTCCAGTAAAACGCGGATCTCCCGCATGAAGCCGGTCAGGATCTCACCGCGCAGCGCGTAGAGCCGCGGATCGTCCTCCGGCACCTCCTTCGCGTCTTCACCGTACCGCTCGCGGAAGAGGTTGCAGAACGCCTCCTCCCACAGGATCACCGGCATACCCCGGTTGTAGAGCACGTTGAGGCCGTCCGGCTCCGCGCGTAGCACCTCGCGGAAGATCCCCAGCAGATGCTGGCGGACTTCCGGAACGGCGAGGCTCATCCGCATGACCGGCGTTCCGTCGCGGTCACGGCAGCGCCATTCAGGATGGGCGGCGTAGAAGTCCGAGACGAAGAACTCCTCGTACGGCGGCGGCGCGTGCCACGCCGCGGGGCGCAGGCCGATGTTGATCTTCAGCCCCAGGGCGTGCGCCGCCCGGACCGCCACCTCGGTGATGTCAATGCCCTTGCGGATCAGCGTCGTGACGGAGCTCGCGTAGTACGCATCGCCCTCGCGGGGGAAGTCGTCGGAGTCCGCGCCACAGATCGTGCCGAGCCGCGAGGCGTAGTTCACCTCATCCGCGCCGCTCACGCACCACCAGATGGTCCCGAAGTCCGTCGCCCGGTAGCCCTCGAACTCCTCGAGCAGCTCCTCCCGGGTGGTCGGGTTCCGCTCGTAGAGGAAGCTGAAGCCGTCGATGGTCGCGACCAAGCGCTTCGTCTCTCGCTGCCTCTCCTCAGCCTGCACGGACTCCGCCTCGGCGTCGGTCATCGGCACCAGCTTCGCATACATGATGACCGCCGCTTGGCTGTAGCCCGCTGCCTGCTGCGCGAACTCCAGGTCACGGCCGGTCAGGTCCGCGCACTTGAGGAAGACCTCCTCAATCTGGCCGCTCCCCTGGGACCGGAACTGGTACGCGGCATCTCCCGTGACCCTCGCGCGGACCACGTTGCCGCCCTCCTCGTGTCCGCCCAGGCCAAGGTAGATCGCGTGCCAACCGGACACCCCCAACGGCAGCGTGACCGGGGGCGCGGCCGTATCCGGCAGCGCGGCGAGGCACCTGCCTCCGAAGCCCGCCGTGGCATACTCCAGCACCTTCCAGCGCCCGCGCCGCCGGCGATCGCTCAGCGCGTCCTTGGGCCGGCACACGCTGAGATCGCTGATGAGCGCCGCCTCGTCGGCGCGCTCCCAGGCGGCCGCGTCCACGCCCGGGTATGGGCGGACGGGCTCGAGGCTCACGTCGTCCACGTGGAGCACGCCCTGGAACCGGCCCGCAACGGTCACCCAGAGCTTCTCGGGCTGCAGGTCCGGCCGGGGACGAATCCCCACGGCCAGCCGTCGCCAGTCGTACGTACCGGGAGGGATGTCCACCCACAGGTGCGTGACATCGGAGTAGGGCCGACCGGCATAGTGTACGTGCACGTAGAACCGCGCATACTGCTCCGGGTCAGCCTCCGGATCGATCTTCAGCTCCGCCGCGCGGAACCAGCCTGTCAGCAGCAGAGGTCGCCGCGAGGAACTCGTGATCTCCTGGCGCACATAGCACTCCTCACCCCCCGAGGTGATCGCCAACCCCCGAGTGCCGGTCCGTGCCGCCTCCGCCGTCACCGCCATTCGCTCGCCGCCCTTCGACGGCACCCATCCGTCGCGCTGCTCGGCGGCGAACTCCGTCTCGAAGCCACCGTCCACCAACTGTGGCAAAGCGCCCTGCGCGAGGGCGAGCGAAGTCTGCAGGACAAGGCCGACCACGACGAGCCCGCTACTCATGTCAGTTGCCTTCCTTCAGCGTGGCAAGAGCCCGATGCACGCGACGTCATTCCGCGCGAGGTACACGCAGACGTCGAGGCCCCGCTCGGTCCTCTCGGTTCGCGCGTCCTCGTTCGCCAGCAGGTCTACGACGCGCTGGCCCGCAGATGGCTCCACTCGCAGCACCGGCCCATCCACCGTGTGCCCCGTCGCGTTGTAGAGCGTGTAGATCGTCCTACCCCCGGCGCTGAACCGATTCGCATAGACGTACTTCACGAGCGTGGGCACGAGCGCCTCGCAGTCGCGGCTCTCGAAGACCTCGCGGTACTCGCGCAGCAACTGGTACATCCGGTCGGGGTAGTACGCGCCGAACGAGGCGACGCCGTTCCAGAAGCGCTTCTTGTGCTGCCGGTCCGCGCCCTGATGGTCCAGCTCGTAGGCCTTGCACTCGGGGAAGTAGAAGCGCTGCAGGTTCACTTCGAGCGGGCGTAGCTCGGTCTTCTGCACCGTGAGGTCATACGTGATGCACCCATCGATGAACTGCATGAGGTAGTCGTAGCCCGGGTGCTCGGTGGTCAGCACGGAGCCCGGCGCGACCTTGTCCATGCGCTCGCGGACCATCCGCGTCGCGTCGGCGGTCGCCTTCTGCCACTGGGTGTTCCCGCGCTCGGCATAGCTGTGCGTGTGCTTGTCGCTGTAGCACACGAAGCCGCGATGGCCATACTCATCGAGGCGGATGCCGTCCGCACCGGTCTCGCGCATCACCCGCTCCATCGTATCGGCGACCCACTGGCGCACGTCGGGATCGTCGTGGCACGGGTTGTAGACATCGTAGGCCTTCGAGTAAGTGCCGTCCTGCTTCACAACGCCCCACTCTTCGCCCTTGGCCTGCCCGATCTTGCTCCCGGAGTCCAGGCGGAAGGGGTCGGTGTAGAGGGTCACAAGCGCGCCCATGTCCTTGCAGGTCTGGACGGCCTTGCGGAACGCGGGTAGCCCACCGAAGCGCTCGTTGTACCCGTCATAGTCGCCGGGCTGGTTGTTCCACATCATCTCGCCCGTCACGGGGTCCTTCACGAAGTAGGGCTCCCAGAGCTTCCAGGCGCCCTCGCCCATGACTTCCTTGACCTTGTCGATCGGGGTGCCCCATGGCCCGAAGGGGAACCAGTCCCACCAGCTCATCAGCTCGATGCAGTCGGTGTTCGGCTTGATGAAGTCGG
>VGFC01000141.1 GCA_016869045.1 Armatimonadota bacterium | reverse complement strand
CGCGAGAAGAGCTGGCGCAAGGACATCCAGGCCTGGCTCGACAACCCCGCGCCGCTGCACCTCGCGCGCGGCCATGAGTACGCGGCCTCGATCATCAACGCCTGGCAGGGCGGCGAGCCGTTCGAGTTCAACGGTAACGTGCCCAACACGCAGATCATCACCAACCTCCCGCCGAACTGCTGCGTCGAGGTGCCCGTCTTCGCCAGCCGCCGCGCGCTGAACGCGGTGCACGTCGGCGACCTCCCGCCGCAGTGCCAGCCGCTCACCGCGATCTCCGTCGCCTCCGAGGAACTCGCCGTCGAGGCCGCGATCACCGGCGACCCGGAGCTGGTCTACCAGGCGATCTGCTACGATCCGCTCACCGCGGCCGTCCTCTCTCTCGGCGAGATCAAGCAGATGGTCAAGGCGATGCTGAAGAAGCACCAGCCGCACCTGCCGCAGTTCAAGAGCATCACGTGGTAGGGAGGGGCCGAACACTCTTGCCCGTCGACCGACAGCAACCAGCAGTGGGGCGGGCGTTCTTGCCCGCCAACGTACGTGAAGCAGCAGTGGGGCGGGCATTCTTGCCCGCCAACGGACGTGAAGCAGCAGTGGGGCGGGCATTCTTGCCCGCCAACAGACGTGAAGCAGCAGTGGGGCGGGCATTCCTGCCCGCCAACGCTGATGTTCGCTCAACGCAACAGCGGCGGCCATGAATGGCCGCCCCACGACTAAGGGGGTGTGGAAGTGGGTACGCAGACAGAGATCAGCGAGTTCGCTAAGCGCCAGCGACGTCTCCCTCACCATGAGGAGCCCGGAGCAACGTACTTTCTGCGCTTCTCGCTGTTGCGCCGCTCGCTGGTCGATCTCACGCGCCCCGACATCGCCCCCATCGTGGTCAGCGCCCTGCGGTTTCACGACAACGCCCGCTACTGGCTCTACGACTACACGGTCATGCCGGAGCACGTGCACGTCATCCTCAAGCCGCTTGTGCGAGATGGGAAGACCGAACGGCTCCACCGCATTACCGGCGCTCTGAAGGGGTTCATGGCGTACCGGATCAACCGCGTGATCGGCCGCCGAGGGGCGCTCTGGCAGGACGAAACCTACAGCCAGATCATCCACAGCCGACGGGAGTATGAGGCGTTAGCCCACTACATCCTCGAGAACCCGCGCGTCAGGGGCCTCGTCGAGGAGCCCACCGACTGGCCGTGGTGGGGACGGGGCTCCGGCGACGGGCCCTGACCTCGCACACCACCCCCGCCCGGTTGTGGGGCGGGCATTCTTGCCCGCCGACGTTCGCCAACGGCGGCGGCCACGAATGGCCGCCCCACTACACAGAAGGAGTCGCGGTGGGGCGGGCATTCTTGCCCGCCGACGTTCGCCAACGGCGGCGGCCACAAATGGCCGCCCCACTACACAGAAGGAGTCGCAGTGGGGCGGGCATTCCTGCCCGCCGGCGTTTACGCTCACTCCGCGCAACGGCGGCGGCCACGAATGGCCGCCCCACTACACAGAAGGAGTCGCAGTGGGGCGGGCATTCTTGCCCGCCGACGTTCACGCTCACTCCGCGCAACGGCGGCGGCCACGAATGGCCGCCCCACTACACAGAAGGAGTCGCAGTGGGGCGGGCATTCCTGCCCGCCGACGTTCACGCTCACTCCGCGCAACGGCGGCGGCCACGAATGGCCGCCCCACTACACGGAAGGAGTCGCAGTGGGGCGGGCATTCTTGCCCGCCAACGCTGATGTTCGCTCAACGCAACAGCGGCGGCCATGAATGGCCGCCCCACTACACGGAAGGAGTCGCAGTGGGGCGGGCATTCTTGCCCGCCGACGTTCGCCAACGGCGGCGGCCACGAATGGCCGCCCCACTACACGGAAGGAGTCGCGGTGTGGCGGGCATTCCCGCCCGCCGACGGTGACCCCCATGCGGATCCTGCTCCTCGCCGCCTTGCTGACACTCCCGGCCATCGGCCAGGAGGGCGCGCCCTCTCCCAACCTCGTCGCCAACCCCGACCTCTCCGAGGGCGTCTATGGCCCCTCGCGTTGGGGGCTGAACCAGCGCGACGAGCGGCGCGTGGACTGGCTCCAGTCTGCCGATGGGAAGGAGTTCGCGCTGCGCCTGCAGGGGAGCGGCGAGGACTGGGCCGGCGCAACAAGCCAGGCCGTCCCGGCGAAGCCCGGCGAGAAGCTCACCGTCGCCGCGTGGATTCGCAGCGATGACAAGGCGACCGATCGCGACCGGCTGTTCGTCCGCTTCTTCGGCGAGACCGGCTTCCTTAGACAGCAGGGCCCGCCGATTCCAACCGGCGCGCAGGAGTGGCTGCTCGTCAGCGGGACGGTGGCCGTGCCCGATGGGGCGAGCCGCGCGGACGTATCCCTGCAGATCTGGTCGGCGGGCACCGTGTGGCTGCGTTCGGCAGGGCTCTTCCGCGGCGAGGGCGTCCCGGCGGGCGCCCTGCCCCAACCGCAAACCAAGGAGTATGTCCCGGTGGAACTGCCACGTGGCAAGCCGGCCGATTCAGACGCGAACGGCCTACCGGACGCTCTCGAACAGGCTCTCGGGATCACCGCCGCCGACGCTGCGAAGAGCACGCGCCTCACTCGCCCGAAGAACACGAGCTTCCAGACGCCGACCGGCTACCGCGAGGACAATGACCTGAAGGTGGACATCGTCATCGTCGCCGGCAACGCGGAGCAGGACCTGCGCTCGTGGCGCGACTTCGGCTATGAGCCGCACTGCATGGGCGGCTTCCGCGACGGTCCGGCGTATGTGGAGAAGAACCCGGGTGAGCCGCAGATGGATGCTGCCGGGACGGCGCTGACGTGCGGGCCGGGCAGCTACTACCTCGTGCCGACCGCCCAGCGCCGACAGATCATGGCGCGCTACTTCGCCGACGCGATCCGCCACGGCTCCCGCGCCGCCTGCCCCGAGGAGCCGGAGTTCTTCAACCGCGCGGGCTACAGCCCGGCCTTCAGGGCCGAGTGGCAGCAGGCCTATGGCGAGCCCTGGCAGGACCAGACCTCCTCCGTGGACGCGCGCCTGAAGTCCGAGCGCCTGAAGGCCGGCCTTGAGCAGCAGCTCCTCACCGACATCTACCAGGCCGCGCGCGAGGCTGACCCCCAGGCGAAGCGGTTCCTCCTCGCCCACAGCCCTCTCAACTACACCGCCTGGGGCATCACCTTCGCCCACTGCGCGATGCTGCGCACCGGCCTGGTGGACGAGATGGTCGCCCAGGTGTGGACCGGCACCGCGCGCTCCGCCGTGACGCATCAGGGCCGCACGGCGGAGCGGACCTTCGAGAATGGCTTCCTGGAGTACAGCTCCTCCTGGAACCTCGCACGGGGGCTCAACGTGCCGGTCTGGTTCCTGATGGACCCGCTCGAAGACAACCCGGACCGCACGATGGCGGACTACCACGACAACTACGAGCGCACGCTCGCCGCGTCGCTCATGTTCCCCGAGGTCACGCGCTTCGAGGTGATGCCCTGGCCCACTCGCATCTTCGGCCGCGTGCCCGACGACTTCGCCACCGAGATCACCAGCGTCATCCGCGTCCTCACCGACATGGCGACTTGCTCCCCTCTCCCTTCAGGAGAGGGGCCGGGGGTGAGGCCGCCTCTCTCCCCTCTCCCTTCAGGAGAGGGGCCGGGGGTGAGGCCGCCTTTCTCCCCTCTCCCTTCAGGAGAGGGGCCGGGGGTGAGGCACATCGAGTGGGACTGCGGCACCCAGGGCATCGCGACGTTCCTCGCCGACTCCGCGATGTTCCAGCGCGGCGCGCCGGGCGCGAGTGACATGGACGACGTCTACGGCCTCTGCTTGCCGCTCCTGATGCGCGGGGTTCCCGTACAGATCGCGCACCTGGACCGCGTGACCGATCCCGACTACCTGGCTCCCTACCACACCGTTCTCGTGTCCTACGACGCGATGAAGCCACAATCCGCGGCGACGAACGAGGCCCTCGCGCAGTGGGTGCGTGACGGCGGCTCGCTGCTGGTCTGCGGCGGGGATGACGCCTACTGCGACGCGAACGAGTGGTGGCGTCAGGCCGGTTTCCACGGCCCGACCGAGCACCTGCTGTCTCTCCTCGGCTTCGAGACGAAGGGCCGGCGCATCTCACAGGGCTCGGGGGCCCCGTGGAAAGTCGTTGCGGAGACGGACTACCGCGGCCGGATGCTGGAGAACCGCAGGATCGAGGAGATCGACCTCACGCCGTTCCTGCGGGACTCTGACGCCGCCTACGTGAAGCTCGAGGATACGCTCCCGGAGGACGGTTGGGGCCCGCTGATCTCCGGCTTCGAGATCGAGGGAATGCGCGACGGGAAGCCCGTGAAGGAGTCCGTTGCCCCGGGCTCGCCTCGTGAGGCCGAACTCATCTACCACGATGCCGGCTCGCTGCTCACCGACGCCCAGCCGCCCGCGCGCTTCGCCGACGCGCGGTGGTTCGTCGTCTACCGCCTCCCGTTCGACCGCGGTTCGCGTGCGACGTTGCGCATCGACATCGGCAATCAGTACCGCATCCTCGTCTGCGCGGCCCCGCCGGACCGCGTGCGGTCCTTCCGCGGGGGGAGCTGGCCCGGCGCACGCGACCTCTGGACCGTGCCGGTGAACCAGTCCTTCGTCACCTATGACGCCTCCGGCGCCGAGGTGCTCCTGTCCGACGGCAAGGACGCGCTGCTGCAGGAGAAGCGCGTCGGCCAGGGGCGGGTGCTCCACTGCGGCCTCTCGGGCCGGCACTTCACCGCCTCCCAAACGGGTGACCGCCAGCTCCGCGCGCTCGCCGAGCGCCTCACCGAAGCCGCCGGCCGGCAGTACACGGAGAAGCCCTACCTGAAGCTCCGCCGCGGGGCGTACGTGATCGCGAAGACGTTCGGCGGCGCGCTCTCGCTTCCCGACCGCTATGTTGACGTGCTCAAGCCCGACCTGCCCGTCGTCAGCGATGTCGCCCTCCCTCCGGACAGCGTCGCGGTCCTGAGGGCGGTGCCACCTGCCGACCGCCCGACGATCCTCCATTGCTCCTCGTGCGTCGAGTGGAGCAGCGAGCAGCCCTCGCGGACCCGCCTGATCGTCTCCGACGCACAGGGCATCAAGGGCTCCTGCCGGATCGCGACCGCGGGGAGGTCGGCGGCCGACATCCGCGCAACCTCTGCGACCGGCGACCCGGTGGACGTATCGGTGCAGCGCGGCGACGCAACGCTCCTTCTGCGCTACGACAACCAACCCAGCGGAATCGCCGTGGACATCCGCTGGAATTCAGGGACATGAGGTAGCTGCAAGACGCAGCGCGCTGTTCGGGACTGTCCCGTTTCCTGCCCCCCAAGGGCAGGAAACGAGGACTGTCCCTTGTTGGCGTTGGCGTCGTGCCACTGTCTCACATGACCCAATTCGCGTCGTCTGCGAATTGGGATCGTGTCCCTGAATTCCAGCCTCGGGGTGCGGAGGTCTGCAATGGTCACGCGCGCGATGGTCGCACTGACGTTGCTGGTCCTCCTGACTGCCGTTGCCGCTGCGCAGACGTTGGAGTCGGACTTCCAGGAGCAGTTGACGCAGTTCCACAAGGCCACGACGCTCGACGCCTACAAGGAGGTCGGGACGCGCGACCTGGCGTGGGACGGCGCGGCTCTCAAGCTGCTGTGGGCCTACTGGCCGATGCTCGGCGGCACGGTCGATGATGCGGGCCGTCAGAAGCTCCTCGACGCGGCCAAGCCGCTGCAGACGACCGGCTGCACCGATCCGCTGGTGCAGTACGTGGTGTCGGTGGCCTATCGCATGAACGGCGACGCCGTCGAGGGCGAGAAGTGGCTGCGGCAAGCCGTGGAGGGATACCGCACGAGCCGCTATCCGAAGGCGCGCGCGTGGTGGGCGCCCGAGCGCCTCGCTGAGTTCTGCCGCCACGCGGAAGGGGACAAGCAACAGGAGACCGCGCAGTGGGAGAAGCTGAGCGCCGAGTGGCTGGCCCAGGCAGCCGGCGAACCGGCCGTCACCGGCGGGATGCAGCGCGCCTTCTGGGCCGACCTCCAGCCGACCGTCCTCGACGACAACGCCTGCAAGCCCGATGAGTTGGTGGCGGCGCTTCTGGACACGCCGGGCGCGGACCCCTGGCTGGCCCACATCGCCGCCGGGGAGCGCAACATCAACCTCGCCTGGCGGGCGCGCACCGACAAGGCTGGCTACGAGGTCACCCCCGAGCAGTGGGAGGGCTTTGAGAAGCACCTGAAGATCGCCCGGCAGCACCTCGTGCAAGCGTGGAAGCTGCATCCCGAGTACCCAGAGGCCCCCAGCCGCATGATTACCGTGGTGATGGGGGCCGGCGAGGATCAGGGCGCGGAAGCGACCTCGACCCGTGGGTGGTTCGACCGCGCGGTGAAGGCGCAGTTCGACTACGCCCCGGCCTACAGCTCCTATGCCTGGAGCCTGCGCCCGCGTTGGGGCGGGAGCTACGAGGAGATGGTCGCCTTCGGCCTGGAGTGCCTCAACACCGGCCGCTTCGACACGAGGGTGCCGGCCTACTTCTGGAAGGCCCTCCACGACGCTTCCATCCATGAGTCGTACCCGGAGGTCTGGCGAGACGAGGGCGCATATGCGAACGTGGTCCGGTACTTCGAGGCGCTGCTGGCCCGGCCTCCGGGCACCGGGCGGTCGCCCGAGGCCCTCAGGACCCTCTGGCTCGGAGCCGCCTCCCAGGCCCGCCAGTACGACGAAGTGCTGCGCCTCGCCGGGGAGCTTGGGGATCGGATCGACCTGGAGGCGTTCCGCAAGGAGTTCGAGTGCGAGGCCCCCTTGGCCATCAGCGAGGCCCGGGCCGCCACGGGCCCCCTCGGTGCCGACGTGCGGAAGGCCATCAAGCTCTGCGACGACGACGACATCAAGGCGGCCGCGGCCGCCTTCAATGAGCTTCTGGCCCGGAACCAGGACCCCCAGGTCCGCCCCTACCTGCGCAACCGCGCCGAGACCCTCCGCGTCGAGAACGCGCTCGAGGGGACCGAGTGGGTCAGCCTCCAGCCGCCGGAGGACTTCGCGGGCTTCGGCCTCTCCGGCGGCCTCTGGAAGGTTGCCGATGATGGCTCGGTCAGCATCACAATGCCGGCCGACCTCGGGTGGTGGATCACGTGCGAGGCGAGGATTCGGGGCGACTACGAGCTGCGCGGCGAGTTCGACCTCGACTCCACTCGGGACGACGTCGGCGCGGGCATGGCCCTCACCTACATCGCCGGGTGGTGGCCCGGCTACAGCGCCTTCGGGCTGTACACCGGCGTGCACTCCGAGAAGATGGCCGCCGGCCTGCTCCAGGACCGCACCGCTGCTCCGCCCCTGGCGCACAACACCTTCCTCGTCCGCGTTCGTGATCGGAAGGCCGACGGCTTCATCAACGACAAGCAGTTCCTCGCCGGCGTCGAGCTGGCCGAAGGCTGGGGCACGCCGTGGGGCCCGACGCACATCGCCTTCTACGCCGTCAAGACCGGCGGCCCCGAGGCCACCGTCCGCTTCTCGAACGTCGAGATACGAGGGCTACGCTAGGCTTGTCTTCGCTCATCTCACGGGGGACCCTATCGTGTCACGCTACCGCTTCGTGCCGTGTGTCCTGCTCCTGGCCGCACTTGCCGTCAGCGTCCCCGCTCAGACCCTCGAGGACGCCTACCGCGAGGCCATGGCGAAGTGCGAGGAAGCGAAGCAGAAGGGCGACTACCCGGCCATGGCCGCGGCGATCCGCCAGGCGCTGAAGTACGGGCCGGGCGACGAGTACGCCTGGCGCAGCCTCGCATGGGCGCTGCACCACTCCGGCGAGTGGGAGGACTCCCTCGCGGTTGCCCGGGAGAATGTGAAGCGCAACGGGGCGGGCGGCTGGTCGCTGGAGCAGCTCGCCGAGTCGTACATGGGCGCCGGCGACTGGGCCGCGGCCAGGGCGACGCTCGACCAGATCGCCGCGCTGCCGCCGGACACGCTGGGCAGCTCGGTCGGCGCCATTCAGGGCACGCGCCAGCGCCTGCTGGACCTCACCGGCCAGCGCCGCTACGAGCTGCACTGGACGAAGGTGGACCTCGGCCAGGGCGGCCCGGACCAGAAGCCGGCGCGCCTGCTCATGCCGCGCTGGGGCGATCCCCGCCAGACCTTCGAGTTCGTCGTCACGAACGCCGTCTCATACGAGCGCGTGAGTGTCGGGCCGCGCGACTTCATCGACGTGGTCCAGAAGCCCGGCGAGCCGTTCGAGATCAATGCCACGGTGACGATCCGCGGCTTCGCGCTCGGGCACGCCGCCTTGGACCGCGCGACCACCTTCGGCGTACCCGACGAGGCGAGGAGCTGTCTCGGGCCCTTCCGTCACGGGGACCCCATCGACCCCGCCTCGCCGCTCTGCGCGCGCATCGCCGGCTTCTCCGCGAGCCTCACCATGGCGCGCACAGTCCGGAACCTGCTGGACTGGATGCACACGAACATGAAGTACGCGGACACGAAGAACCGCACTCTGGATGACATCCTCGCCGGCGGCGAGGGGGTCTGCCATCAGCAGTGCATGGCCTTCACGGCGCTCTGCCGGGCCGCCGGGATCCCGGCGCGCGTCGCGCACGGTGTGGTGCTAAACGGCGAGGGCGAGTTCACGGACAACGCCGGCAGCCATGGTTGGGCGTCGGTCTACATCGACACCCTCGGCTGGGTGCCCGTCGAGCCGCTGGACCACACCTCGCTGGCCCTCTTCGGCCGCTCGAACTACCTGCTGACCGACTATGCCAACGGGACCGCCGAGGACAACCACTTCGACTACACCTCGATCCAGGGCTTCCACTGCGACGGCAAGGTCCTGGCCATCGAGCCGCAAGGATAGCGTGCCGTCCCCTGGGAGCGCCGGCACCCTTGCCGGCCGCGGTGGGCCGTTCGGGACTGTCCCGTTTCCTGCCCGCTGGGGCAGGAAACGAGGACTGTCCATTGTTGGCGGTGGCGCCTCCAGACTCCGCCCTCGTCCGCAATGCCGTAGCCGTCCACCTGGGAGCGCGGGCGTCCCGCCGGCTGCTGTGGCCAGGACGTTTCTCGCCATACACGTCCCGAAGCCGGAGAGCGACCCATGCTCCACGACCTGACCCTTTGCTGCCTCGCCGGGCTCCTGCTCCTCTCCCTTCATCTCCCGGCCTGGGGCGCGGCTCGGACGCCTCAGGAACTCGCCCGCGCACGCCGTTGGTCTGACGAGCACTTCCGCCGGGCGCGCCGCGCCTCTATCCCGACGCCCGAGCCCCAACCAGGCCTGTTGGTCCTCGCCAACCACGACCGCGTCCTCATCAACGGCCGCCCCGACGGGCGTCCGCTGCAGATCGCCGACACGAAGTTCGCTCACGGCCTCTTGTGCCATGCCGTCAGCAAGGTCGTCGTTCAGTTGCCGTCGCCCGGCCGCACGTTCCGGGCCACGGTCGGCGTGGACACGAACGCCGGCGGCGGCAGCATCGTGTTCAGCGCCAAGGTCGGCTCCGCCGAGGCCTTCCGCAGCGAGGTGATGCACTGTGGAGAGCCCGGCGTGCCCGTCGAGGTGGACCTCGCCGGCGCACGGGAGTTCACCATCGAGGCGGGCGACGCGGGGGATGGCATTGCGTGCGACCATGCGGACTGGGCGGAGGCGCGCGTGACCCTCATGGATGGTACCGAAGTGCGCCTCTGCGACCTCCCGCTCCTCACTCCCCAACCTCGCCCGCGCACGGCCGTCGCTCCGCCGTTCCCGTTCGTCTACGACGGCCGCCACTCCGACGAGCTGCTCGCGGGCTGGCGCTTCACTGAGGAAATCCGGGACATGACCCAATTCGCGCCGTCTGCGAATTGGGATCGTGTCCCGGATTTCCGGCCGGACTCCCGCGGATCCCGCCGCCGCACCCAGACCTACACCGACCCCGCGACCGGCCTCGAACTCCGCTGCGCCATCGTCGAGTACGCCGACTTCCCGGTCGTTGAGTGGACGCTGCACTTCCGGAACACCGGCAGCGCGGACGCACCGATCCTGCAGGACATCCAGGCCCTCGACACGCGCTTCGGCCGCCCCACCGACGGATTCGTCCTCCACCACAATGTCGGCAGCCCCTGCCAGCCCAACGACTACGAGCCCCTCACCACGCCGCTGGCGCCCGATGCTCAGTTCCGCCTCTCCGCCGCCGGGGGCCGACCGACGAACAGCGACCTGTGCTACTTCAGCCTGGACTCCGGCAGCGAGGGGGAGATCATCGCGCTGGGCTGGCCCGGCCAGTGGGCGGCGCAGTTCACGCGCGATGGTTCCGAGGCCGTGCGCGTCACCGCCGGGCAGGAACTCACCCACTTCCGCCTGCATCCCGGTGAGGAGGTGCGGACGCCCCTCGTCGCGCTGCAGTTCTGGCAGGGCGGCGACGCGGTCCGCGCGCAGAACCTCTGGCGGCAGTGGATGATCGCCCACAACCTCCCGCGCCCGGGCGGGAAGCCGGTCCCGCAGCACTACGGCGCGTGCTTCGGCAACCTGCAGCCCCGCGCCGACGAGGAGCTGGCGGTCATCGACGGCTTCGCGCGGGAGGGGGTGAAGCTCGACTTCTGGTTCCTCGACGCGGGCTGGTACCCCGATCAGGGCGGGTGGTGGAACGTTGGCACGTGGGAGCCCGACCCCGAGCGCTTCCCGCGCGGCGTGCGCGAGGTCTCCGACCGCGCTCACGCCCACGGGATGCAGTTTGTCCTCTGGTTCGAGCCCGAGCGCGTGGCCGCTGGGTCATGGATGGCGCAGAACCACCCGGAGTGGGTACTCGGCGGCGCGGGCGGCGGACTGCTGAACCTCGGCGATCCCGCGGCCTGGCAGTGGGTTCTGGACCGCATGGACAGCCTGATTGCCTCGCAGGGGGTCGATGTGTACCGCCAGGACTTCAACATCGACCCCCTGCCTTACTGGCGCGGCAACGACGCGGAGGACCGTCAGGGGATCACCGAGATCAAGCATGTGACGGGCTATCTGGCCCTGTGGGACGAACTCCTGCGGCGGCATCCGGGGTTGTGGATCGACACCTGCGCCAGTGGGGGGCGACGCAACGACCTGGAGACGCTCCGCCGTTCGGTTCCGCTCCTGCGATCGGACTACTGGAACGACCCCGTGGCGCAGCAGGCCCAGACGATGGGTCTTGCGCCGTGGATGCCCTACTTCGGCTCCGGCATGAGCACGAGCGACCTCTACTGGTTCCGCAGCTGCATCTTCCCGGCTTCCCGCATCGGCTGGGACGCCCGCGACCCCAACCTCGACTACGCCTTCCTCAAGCGGATGATCGACGAGTGCCACCTCGTCCAGCAGTACCTGATGGGCGACTTCTACCCGCTGACCCCCTACAGCCTCGCCAACGACGTCTGGCTGGCCTGGCAGCTTCATCGTCCCGATCTCGACGCGGGAGTCGTTCAGGCCTTCCGCCGCGCCGACTGCCCGGAGGACGCGATCACCCTCCGCCTCCATGGCCTGAACCCGCACGCCCGCTACACGATCACCGACCTTGATGACCCCACTCCGCAGGAGTTCACGGGCCAGGCCCTGATGACGGACGGCCTGCCCCTCACTGCCTCTGCCAGGCCGGCAGCCCTCCTGCTGCGCTACGAACTCCAGGGACCACGCTGAGGCCTACAGCGGCTCGATGAACTCCAGACTCGGCGGCCCGGCGAGGGCCTCCCCGATCTTCCCGACGAACGCCTGGAAGTGCGGTGTTGCCATGTGCGCGTCGAGCGCCTCCTGGCTCTCCCACTCCTCGAGCACGAGGAGTGCCGCGGGATCCTCCTTGGCGCGGCAGGGCTCATAGCGGATGCACCCGGCCTCGGCGCGGCTGGGTCCTGCCAGCTCCTTCAGCGCCTCGGCGACGAACTCTTCCTGTCCCGGCTTGACCTGAAGGCGTGCAATCAGCTTGACCATCGGCTGCTCCTCCCTCCGGGGAATGGGACGGAGGCGTTTTCCAGACGCACCGGGGAATGCCTCCGTCCCATTCCCCGGGCGGTTGCGTCGGCTTGCTCCTGACAGGCCTTTGTGCTACACTTTGGGCTGGCAAACCTACCGCGTCGGGAGCGTTCAGTTGGGAGACGGGCCGTTGCGCATCGGCATCCTGGGCGGCTCACTGGACCCGGTGCACCACGGGCACCTGTTCGCGGCGGAAGAGGTGCGGGCGCGCCATGGGCTCGACCGCGTGCTGTTCATCCCCTGCGGCCACGCGCCGCACAAGGATGAGCGGGCGATGGCGCCGCCCGAGCACCGCTACCGCATGTGCGAGCTGGCCACCGCGTCGAACCCGTGGTTCGAGGTCTCCCGCCTCGAGATCGACCGCCCAGGCCCAAGCTACACGATCGACACGCTCCGGCAGCTGCGCGCGATCCATGGCGCCGACACCGAGCTGTTCTTCATCATCGGCGCCGACGCGCTCCTGGAGATCGACACCTGGCACCTGCCGGATGCGGTGCTCGCGGAGGCTCGGTGCATCGCGGTGCCCCGGCCCGGAAGCGAACTGACGGGCCTGGCGAGCGTCATAGGAGAAGAGCGGGCGGCGTGCGTGGAGATGGTGCCGCTCCTCGGGCTGGAGATCTCCGCGACCGACATCCGGCAGCGGGTCCGCGAGGGTCGCCCGATCCGCTACCTCACGCCGGACGCCGTCGTTGACTACATTGGCCGGGAAGGCCTGTACGTCGAGGCAAGCAACTCGTGAAGCACGTAACGGGACCCATTCTGGCGAGAAGGCACGACGAGGATCGCCGGACGGCGAAGATCCTCGACCGCCTGATCTACATCCTGGTCGTCGCCGTGATCGGCATCGGCGCGCTGGGCATTCACGACATCCTGTTTGAGGCCACGGGCGTCACCGGTCAGGAGAGTTCGACGTTCCAGCGCGTGACCGGCGTCTTCCGCCCCCCCTTCGAGGGCCGCCACCGGATTCGCGTCTTGCTCATGGGCGCTGACAAGCGCCCGGGTGACAAGGGACGTTCCGACACGCTGCTCGTCCTGTCGATCAACCCCGCCACGAAGCGCGCGGCCGTCCTGGGCATCCCCCGGGACCTCAAGGTGGACATCCCCGGCCACGGCATGGACAAGATCAACCACTCGTATGCCTTCGGGGATGTGGAGCTCACCCAGCAGTGCGTGCAGGAGTTCATGGGCGAGCCGATCCACTACTTCGTGCTGGTCTACTTCAACGGCTTCGTGAAGCTGGTGGACAGGCTCGGCGGGGTCTACGTGGACGTGCCCGACATCGAGGGCGAAGGCCGGGGCATGAACTACGATGAGGGCGTGACGGTCCTGCGCACTCACATCGACTACAACGGCTACCTCCACCTCCACCTCAAGCCCGGCTTCCAGAAGCTCGACGGCGCCGGCGCCCTCGGCTTCGTCCGCTATCGCAAGAGCACGATGAATCGCGGCGGCGACAGCGACTGGGCCCGTTCCGGCCGTCAGCAGCAGTTCCTCAAGGCCATGGCGCAGCAGCACTTGCGCATCACGAACGTGGACAAGCTCCTCGCCGCGGCCGGCGAGATGCGCGAGTACATGAGCACCGACATGTCCTGGGACACGGTCTACGACCTCCTGCGCGTGATGAAGGAGGTGGACCCGGACCAGCTCTGGACGGGGACGGTGCCCATCGACGACAGTTGGGAGGCGGTCTACTACGCCATCCCGATCGAGGACCAGTTCGACAAGCTGAAGGCGGACATGGAGCGCTATCTGGATGGGCTGCCGACGGAGCTAGGCACGGTGGAGGTGCTCAACGCCTCGGGCGTCACCGGTCGCGCCCACGACGCCGCGGAGCACCTCGGGATGAAGGGCTTCCCTGTGACCTCCGTCGGGAATGCCACCGAGGGCGACCAGGAGGAGACCACGATCTACTTCGTCCACGGCCGCCAGGCGGATGCGGGCGTGATCGCCAACGTCCTGGGCTGCGGGAAGCTCGAGCCCGTGGGCGATCCCACGACTGCCCAGCCTGCGCCGACCGCGGACCTGAAGGTCCTCCTCGGCAAGGACTACGATCCGCAGGAGGCCGCGGCCGCCGCCGGAGAGCTGCCGCCGGCCACCCAGTAGCGCCGGGCTCTGTACGCATGGTGACGTCCTGCCGTTGTAGGGGCGGACCCATGTGTCCGCCCCGGACCGCCGACCGGGCGGACACATGGGTCCGCCCCTACAACGACACTCAACGCCTGGCTCGCGATCAGGACCGCTAGGAGGGCCATGCCGCGAATCGCCGACGCCGTCAGTTGTGCCCTCGCTGTAGCGCTTCCGGTGCTGCTCGTGGGCGAGTTGCGCCCGCTGGTGGACGCCTTCCGCGACCCGACCGGCCGGCTCGACCTCTCCGCTCTCACCCGCACGGTCACCCAGCAGCCCCCGTTCGATGGTGCGGACCTGGTCACGGTCCTGCTCATCGGCGCCGACAAGCGGAAGGGCGACAACGGCCGCTCCGACACGCTCCTCGTGCTGTTCGTCAACCCTCAGTCGCAGCGTGCCGCGCTGCTGGGCATCCCCCGCGACCTGCGCGTGACGGTCCCCGGCCACGGCCGCACGAGGGTGAACCACGCCTACGCTTACGGCGGGCCGGAACTGTCGCGGCGGACGGTTGAGGGGTTCCTGGGCATGTCCATCGACCACACCGCCGTCGTCTTCTTCGAGGGGTTCGCGCAGGCCATTGACGCCCTCGGGGGCGTCCGCATCGGTGTGCCGGACGTTGAGGGCAAGGGGCGGGGCATGAACTACGACGACAACGCCGGCCACCTTCACGTACACCTGAAGCCCGGCCCGCAGCGTCTGGACGGGCGGGAGGCTCTCGGCTTCGTGCGCTACCGTAAGAGCAACACGCCCGGGCTGGGCGATGGTGACGTGGGCCGCTCCGGCCGCCAGCAGCAACTCCTCAAGGCCGTGGCCGACCAGCACCTCCGCGCGACCGGGCTACCCGGGCTCCTCGCCGCGGTGAAGGTCGTCTCCCGCAACGTCGAGACCGACATGTCCGCCGGCGAGATGACCGACCTCGGGCGCGCCCTCCGCACCTGCCAGGGGGACGCTCTCCTGACGCAGACACTCCCGCTGCACGAGAGCAACTGGCACAGCAACGGCGCGTACTATGCCCATGCCGATGAGGGCAAGCTCCGGACAACGCTCGCGGGCATCCGCCGGCACCTGCGGTCGGGAACCGCCGAAACGACGACGGTCCGGGTGTTCAACGCCTGCGGGATCGCTGGCCGGGCGGCCGATGCCGAACGCCGGCTCGCCCGCGCGGGCTTCCGCTCGGCCGGGCACGGGAATGCCGATGGCCCGGACCTGCGCCGGACCGTGATCGAGTACCAGTCGGGGAGCGAGCGGGCGGCCCGCCGTGCCGTCCGCGCCCTCGGCTGTGGTAAGATACGCGCGGCCGAAGCGCCGGCCGGCTCTCCTGATGAGGCCGACCTGCGCGTGCTGATCGGCAAGGACTACCGACCCGCCACGGCGGGCTAGGGGAAATCAGGGACTGGCAACCATTTCCCCGCACACACGCTGGCTGAGAGATCACGTATCGCGGGAAATGGTGCCTGTCCCTGATTTCCAACCCACCGAAGGGAGGGATGTGCGGCGTTGCCCCTCAACTCACTTGAGCTGGCCAGAGCGGCGGCTGAGATCGCGCTGGATGGGCTTGCCGAGGAGGCCCTGATCCTCGGGATGCGGGACGTGGCCTCCTTCTGCGATTACTTCGTTATCTGCGAGGGTCGTTCGACCCTCCACGTCGAGGCGATCCGCGACCGAATCGTGGAGAAGCTCCGCGAGCAGGGCATTCGCCCCGGTCGGATCGAGGGAGGCCGAAACGCCTCGTGGATCGTCTTAGACTATGGCGACGTGGTAGTACACATCTTCGATGAGCGCACGCGCCGCTTCTACGACCTGGAGGGCCTCTGGACCGACGCCGAGCGCGTGGACATCGAGGCGCACACGTAAGCGGGAGCTGGCTGGGGCGGTCGGGCCTTGGGCGCCATGAACCGCGCCTACTGCGCTTCGCAGAAACACGGGAACAGTGGGGCGGGCATTCTTGCCCGCCACAGCCCATGAACGGCGCCTACTGCGCTTCGCAGAAACACCGGAACAGTGGGGCGGGCATTCTTGCCCGCCACAGCCCATGAACCGCGCCTACTGCGCTTCGCAGAAACACGGGAACAGTGGGGCGGGCATTCTTGCCCGCCACAGCCTCTGGCGGGCAAGAATGCCCGCCCCACTGTTCCCGTATCTATCCGAGACTCAGCAAGTGTAGGGGCGCCATTCAGATTGTGTTGAGAAAGGGCCCCGTCGAAGGAAGAACCCTCTCCTACGCGCTCTACGTGGCTCGTAGGTCGGGATACCAATCCCGACAATGCCTTTGTCAACACAATCCTCATC
>VGFC01000140.1 GCA_016869045.1 Armatimonadota bacterium | reverse complement strand
TCCGCTTGGCTCCGGTTGAGCGCGGGCCGGTGGTTGGGGGGGCGTCGTCGGGGACTGTCCCGTCTGTCGCACCGGAGGTGCGACGGACGAGGACTGTCCCTTGTTGATCGTCTTGCCTTCGGCCGGCGCCCCCGACGGCGGGAACAAGGGACAGTCCTCGCTGACGCCCAACGACGGGCGTCAGCGGGACAGTCCCGAACAGCACACTCGCCCCGCGTCTGCCCCCAACCTATAGAGCCTTGCGGAAACACGGAAACAGTGGGGCGGGCATTCTTGCCCGCCAGCGGGGCGTGGCGGGCAGGAATGCCCGCCCCACTGTTTCCGTACCTACGAAAGGCCCAGTAAGCCAAGCAGATAGCCCAGTTCGGCAATGGGCAGTGGAGTGCGAGCCGAGGGGAGACCACTTTCGCGACGACCCCGCCCGGTTGCCCCTTCCCCGGTCTCGCCGCGCGACACGGACCGCGGGCGGGGGCGCTACTGCAGCGAGGCGAGAGCGTCCTCCACAATCTGCCGGCCCGGCCCGCGATACCCGCACCGCTCGTAGAGCGCGAGGGCGCGCTGCAAGTGGTCACGCGCCTCCTCCGGCTGCCCCTGCCGGGCGTAGATGATGCCCATGTTGCCCAGGGCGTTCGCCATGAGCTGCGGGTTCCCCAGGCGCTCGGCGATGTCGTACGCCTCGCGATAGCAGGGCAGCGCCTCCTCCGGCTGCCCCTGGCCGGCGTAGATGTTGCCCATGTTGCCGAGTTGGTTCGCCATGAGCTGCGGGTTCCCCAGGCGCTCGGCGATCTCGTACGCCTCGCGATAGCAGCGCAGCGCCGCCTCCGGCTGCCCCTGCCGAGCGTAGATGAGGCCCATGTTGCCGAGCTGGTTCGCCATGAGCTGCGGGTTCCCCAGGCGCTCGGCGATCTCGTACGCCTCGCGATAGCAGCGCAGCGCCTCCTCCGGCTGCCCCTGCCGAGCGTAGATGAGGCCCATGTTGCCGAGCTGGTTCGCCATGGTCTGCGGGTTCCCCAGGCGCTCGGCGATGTCGTACGCCTCGCGATAGCAGCGCAGCGCCTCCTCCGGCTGCCCCTGGTCGGCGTAGATGATGCCCATGTTGCCGAGTTGGTTCGCCATGGTCTGTGGGTCCCCCAGGCGCTCCCCGGTCTCGTACCCCTCACGAAAGCACCGCAGCGCCTCCTCCGGCTGCCCCTGGCCGGCGTAGATGATGCCCATGTTGCCGAGGTCCGCAGCCTGACCCTGTGGGTTCCCTAGCTTCAGGTCAATCTCGTACGCTTGCTGGTGGCAGCGCAGCGCCTCCTCCGGCTGCCCCTGGACGGCGTAGATGCTGCCCATGTTGCCAAGGTCTTCCGCCTGGCCCTGTGGGTTCCCTAGCTTCAGGTCGATCTCGTACGCCTCACGGTAGCAGCGCAGCGCCTCCTCCGGCAGGCCGGTCAGCGTAAGACCGATACCCAGGTCAGAACAGGCGCGACTCAGCAGACGGTCGTCCTGGGCGGCGCGAGCACGGGCGACCGCGGCCCGCCCGAGTGGCAGCCACGCCTGCACGGCGCCCCGTTCCCGGCACAATGGCTCGAGCTGCGCAGCGGCCGCGCAGAGGAGTTCGGGAGACGCCAGACCCGTAACGCGCAGCGCCTGGTTGACCAGCTCGGCCAGCGCTTCCGGCGACGCCGAAGCGAGCGCACCCAGTCGGATGAGTTCGCGGACCTGCACGGTGTCGCCGGCCATGTCGATGAGCGAGAGGCGGATGAGCCGGCGAAGGGCCACGTCGAAGGATTGCACACTAAGGGCGCTCGCCTGGGCGAGCAGGGGCCGCGCAACAGGGAGGCCGAACACGGAAGCCAGCGCCAGCAAACCGTGCGCGGTCTCGCCGGCCAGACGCAGAGACTCACTGACCACATAGTCCAGGAGCGGACCATCGTGGGCCTTGGCACCCGCCAGCACGCGCCCAAGAGTCTCTCCGGGCTCCGCAGCCTGGGCCAGCACCAGGCGGATCCCCAGAGGGTTGGTTCCCAGCGTCCTCAGAAGGTCGTTCAGGTCGCCGAGGGTGAGCGACAGCCCGTTCCGTTCGGCTTCCGTGAGAACCAGGACCACACCGTCCGGCAGCGACAGCTCGGGTACGGGCACGCAAGGCCAGGTTCCCTCCGGCTCACGGAAGCATGTGGCAACGACTCGAGCATTGTCCGGCAGGTCAACCAGGAGCTGCCGGATGGCCGGGTCGTCTACGACCGTGTCCAGGTTATCCAGGACGATGAGAGGGCGATCGGCGGCCGCCAGGCGTGCGCACTCGCGCAGGAGGTCGGGCAGCGGGGCGCCCGGAGGGAGCGCGCTTCCAAGGTCCTTGGCCAGCCGAACGATCACGTCCGTCGCGTCGCCGGGCCGGTCGGCAATCCGGCTACCCGCGCGCTGCGACTCCAGGTCAGCGGCCACCTCGTGCACTTGGGCTGAGACCCAGACGATTCGACTGAAGTCCCGCGCCCCCCGGCGGGCTGCTTCCTGGACCAGCGTCGTCTTCCCGACGCCGCGGGCGCCGTGGAGGATCGTCAGCCGGTGGTCCCTGAGCCGTCTGGCGAGAGCGACCAGCTCCCGGCGACGTCCGACGAAGCGTGGGGGAGGATTGGTCAGAACCAGGGCGCGGTCGCCCTCCAGGTCGGCGAGAGCAGGCCGCTCCGGCGTGGGCTCATCCCGGAGTGTCGTGGCCGCGTCGGACGCGAGCAGCTCGCTCGAGACGAACATCACGGGTGTGGCGAACTCCCATGGCCTCGCTTTGGAGCCCGCGGCCTCGTAGAGGTCCTCGCGGGCCGCGATGAGCATGTCGGCCAGATCGCGACCGGGGCACAGACGACCCAGCAGCGCCGGCGCGAGTACTTCGGCGGCGGACAGGCTGAGGGGGAGCTGCATCCCAATGGCAACCGGCACACCGGCCTCGACCAGGTTGGCTGCCAGGGCGTTCGCCTGGCCGACCTGAGCCGCCGTGAGGCAGGAGTTCAAGACGACCACCTGCGTCCCGGAGCGATTCAGCCAGCGGATCACGTCGGCCCGCGGGACGCTCTGGCAAGTCCAGTCCTCCGACTCGAAGAGCAGGCTCCTCGGCGACCCGTGCGCCAGGAGGTAGACGACGCCCGGTTGCATCCGGCCGAGTGCTTCGCGGAACAGAGAGGGGGTGACGTGGCGGCAGATCGTCATCGGCAAGGCACAGTCACGGGCCGAATCGCGCAACAGGTTCGCATGGGCGCGGACGTCGGCGACGTAAGGCTGGTTGTCGGAGTCAACGGGCTCCTCGGTGTCGAGGACCGGCATGGCCATGGCAGCCAGGAGGCCGCGGGCCAAACCGGCTCTCAGGACGCCGGAACCCGCCGCGACGCGAACGATGCCCCGCGAGAGCGCGAGGTACTCTCCGTCATCGTGCAGCAACTCCCAGGGCAGCGCCGCGAGGTCAGGCGGCAGATCGAGGGCGAGGCCAGCTTCACCACCTGCCGCTGCGCGGGCCGCCTCAGTGGGGAGCAGGGAGTGCCAGAGCTTGTGCCCGAAGGCCATGAGGAACGCAAGCGTGATCTCGGGCGGCGCTTCCGTCAGCAACTCCCCGGGCGAGCTGGCCCGCTTCAGTTGGTCCAGCTCGTAGTCGAAGGCCGTCGCGGTCAGACTCGGGGACCGAAGGAAGGCCGTCGCCCCGACCGCAACCGTCTCCTCGCGGACGGTGATCCTCAGGAAGTCCATCGGGCCGCCTCCCGAATACTCTCACCTTCGGTCGGGATTTCGCTATGAGGAGGGACGGCTCCTGCCCGAGCAGCGGAGTGATCGGTGGCCGGACGGGCCGTCTACTGCGTGCTCTTCGGGCGGCTCGCCGGGGGTCGTTCATCTCGGCGAGAATATGGCTTATGTTAACGCGCGCGAGGCGCGTCAGCCCTGGACGCCGCCTGCAGGGAGCCTCCATCGCCTCTCGGTTGTTCTACCCGTTAGCGCGCCATTGGCCGTTGCCGCGAACTCCGGACCGCCTTTCCCACAAGGAGCCTCCGCATGTCCTCTCTCGACCGCCGCCGTTTCCTCGGGACCGTTGCCGCCGCCGGTGTCGGAGCCGCCGCGATCGGCGCGCGCTCTGCGGGCGCGCAGGACGCCGCGAAGAAGTCCCGCGTGGTGCGCATCCGCCGTACGGATGCGATCGACGATGCGGACAAGGTCAACGCCGCGGTGGTGAAGACGATGGTGGATCAGTCCGTCGCGAAGCTGGTGGGGAAGAACACCGCCGACGAGGCCTGGAAGTCCCTCTTCGGGCCGAGCGACGTGGTGACGGTGAAGGTCAACTGCCTCTTCGCCCTCGGCGCCTCCACGCACGTGGAGGTCGCCCAGGCCGTCGTCGCGGGCCTACTGACCGCCGGCGTGCCTGCCGACAAGATCACGGTCTGGGACCGCGAGGACAAACACCTGATCGTCTGCGGCTACGAGATCAACAAAGGGCCCGGCGTGAAGTTCACGGGCACGCAGTGGGACGCCCAACCCACGAAGAGCGGCAGCCTCAACGGCAAGCTCGCCACGCTCGTCAGCGACCCCGCCATCACCGCCATCGTGAACGTGCCTGTGCTGAAGACCCACGCCATCTCGGGGATCACCCTCGCCCACAAGAACCACTACGGCTCGATCGACAACCCCGGCCAGCACCATGGCAACGGTTGCGACCCGTACCTCACCGACCTCAACGCGCTGCCCTGCATCAAGGACAAGACCCGCCTGATCCTCGCCGACGCCCTTCGCCCCGTCGGCGAGGGCGGCCCCTCCGCCCAGCCGCAGCACACCTGGAGCTACGGCGCGATTCTCGCCGCCACCGATCCCGTCGCGATCGACTCCCTCGGCGCCCAAATCCTCGATGCCTGGCGCGCCACCAAGAACATGGAGCCCATCGCCTCCAAAGCCCGCTTCCTCCAAACCTCGGAGAAGGCCGGGCTCGGGACTACCACCAACATCGAGCTGGTTGACCTGTAGCTCAGCAGACACCTACGTCGTTTGACACTTCCTCAGGCCCCGTTCCCGGTCGGTCAACGGCAACGACGTCTGACCTTTACCCTCCACCTCCATTCCCCTTTCCCCCCTACGGGGGAAAGGGGAATGGAGGTGGAGGGTAACGCACCCCCTTCCCCCTGTGCGCCCCCCGACAAGGCCTTGGGTAGAGGCAGATGACGGAGGCAACCGCGGACCTCAGACCGAGAATAGCGAACGTCTGTTCGAGAGGCGAGACAGGAATGCCCCGTGCGGGCGCGTAGAGGGGCCTACAGTGCGACGCGAGAGGCGAAGTGGGACAGGGAGGCCGGATGAGGGCGAAGGGGGCTCAGAATCGATCTGCGGGGCGAGGAACCACACGGGGACACCATGCAATGGTGTCCCCCGGTGTTCCCGTCGCTCATCCGCCGGCCCGCCTCACAAACTCCGCGTCTCCCAGCGGCTGGCCGCTCCGTTCGTGTTGGCGGAAGGCCTCCCACGACTCGCGAAAGGCGGTACCACACAAGGGGACACCATTGGATGGTGTCCCCTGGTCTTCGCTCGGCCAAGGCTCGTCCAGCAGTTCGCGCCAGTTGGCGGTCAGGGCGAGCAGGGGCTGTACGTCCACGAGCCAGTCGTTGCGGCCGGCGATGTGAGCCGCCGCGCTGCTCCACGGGTAGTCGGATGGGTCCTGCACGAGCCTCGCTCGGACGGGGTTGAGTTCGACGTAGCGGGCAGCGGCCAGCAGGTAGGGATCGTCCATCGGGAACGATGCGAACCGTCCCTGCCAGAGGTGACCCTCCCAGCCCTCACGCGAGTTCACGTGCCGCGTGTACCGCCGGTGCGCCTCCCCGATGGCTCGACCCAGCCCCTCGGGAGCGCTGGGTACCGCGATCAGGTGAACATGGTTCGGCATGAGGCAGTATGCCCAGACTTGCACATCGCAGCGCTTGCACCACTCCGCCATCAGGCCCACATACAGGCGGTAGTCGGCCGGCCCGAAGAACGTGGCCTGGCGGCGGTTCCCGCGCTGGGTCACGTGGTGGGGCGTCCCGGGCACCACAACCCGCGCCGACCTGGCCATACCGGCCTCCTCCTTCACGCGGAACCAGGGGACAGCATCTCATGCTGTCCCCGGTGCTCGAGCTGGCGACAGCATCTCATGCTGTCCCCGGTGCTCGAGCTGGCGACAGCATCTCATGCTGTCCTCGGTGCTCGAGCTGGCGACAGCATCTCATGCTGTCCCCCGCGGGACACCTGGGGACAGCATTTGATGCTGTCCCCTGTGTTCACTGGTACAGGCACTCCTTGCACACGTGGATGATCTCCTTCCCCGCCCCTTTCACCCACGCATTCGCGTATTTCCTCCGGCACGCTTGGCAGACGGGCTCGCACTGCGGCAAGGCCACGTAGAGGCCTCGGCAGCTCGGGATGACCCTCCCGGGCAAGTCCTCCCTCTTCAGCCCGTTCTGCAGATCTCGACAGATCTCGCTCCGATATGGCGCCAGCTCTTCGCCCCATTCCGAGATGACCGCCAGTAGCGGCCTCCTCCTCTTCTTCTTCCGCGCCCGCGCGACATCCACGATGAGCTTCAGCACTCCGTTTCGCCCCAGGTGGTTCTCCGCATACTTCTCGGCCAGCTTGTCCTCCTCATACGCGCTACCCATGTGAGCTACGAGCACATCAACCGGATGCTCTCCGGCGAACGCCTCGCTGACCTCCTTTGTCCACCCCGTGTCGCTCGTCAGCCCCAGCGTGCAGAGGGGCTTGTCCTTGGCGTCGCGTAGTTCCATCCGCACCCCGATCGCCTGGCTCTCGCCCGCCGCATCCGCGGACAGGTGTGTCAGATCGCTGTGGTTCGCTACGGTCCCGGCAAGCCGAACACGGCGGCCCAGGCCGAGGTGCTCATCGTCATCGGACTTGGAGCTGACCGGCTCGGCCGGGTGCCCCGTGATGCGCCGCAGGAACGCCGACAGGGCGTCATGGCAACTCGGCGACACGTAGAACCTCAGCGGGTGCTCCGCCTCCTTGGCCACATGTCCCTTCTTGACGGCCTCGCGGACTTCGTGGAAGCAGGTCACGAGTTGGAGCAAGTCGTCGAGGTGGTCGAAGTGGTAGTGGGTCAGCAGCACTTCGTCGATGTGCCCGAAGACCAGGCCCTCCTCCGCCAGCGCGCCCAGAAACCCATACCCCGGGTCGATTGCCAGTCCCTTCCCTCCCCAGTGCAGCAGGTATCCCCCCGCTACCGGGCGCTCCGTCTCGCCTCTTGCTGCTACCCGCTCATCCGCACGTTCCTCGGTCTCGGCTGCCGGGACCCGCGCCAGTGGGATCGTCGAGTACGACGCCCAATCCCGCAGGAACACCAGCGCCCCCTGTGCCCCGTCCGGCAGTCGCCCCAGATCAGTCAGGCTCTTCGCCGGCTGAGCCAGGCGCCCATGGAACTTGCGCTCGAACCTCTCTCGTTCCTCGACAGCGGTGCTGATGTCAAACCCCGCCAGCCCCGCCTCCGCCGCCGGCGCCTCGTCCGGTGCACTCTTGCGAACCTCCTCCACCACCTCCTGGGCTCGGCCCACCTGGCCTCGCTCGGCGAGTGCGCCCACTGCCCGTCCCCGCAGTCCGGCCAACCATGACTTCGTCCCCTGCACCCCTTCCGCAGGCACCATGGCAAGTGCCTTCTCCACCGCCTCCAATGCCTCGTCCAGCCGCCCCAGCTTCAGCAGCGCTTCCCCCTGGGCACCCAGAGCGTTAGCCTCGCCGACCCTGTCCTTGCTCTCGCGAGCTGCTTCCTCGGCCCCCTTCGCCGCCATCAGGGACTCTTCGGGCCGGTTCAGCATCCGCAGCGCTTGCGACTGGCTGTCGAGAGCGTTACTCTCGCCGAGCTTGCTCTTGCCCTCGCGAGCCGCTTCCTCCGCCGCCTTCGCCGCCGTTAGGGCCTCTTGGTGCCGGTTCAGCATCCGCAACGCTTGCGACTGGGCATAGAGAGCGTTACCCTCGCCGAGCTTGCTCTTCCCCTCGCGAGCTGCTTCTTCGGCCGCCTTCGCCGCCGTCAGGGCCTCCTCGTACCGGTCCAGCATCCGCAGCGCCCTCGCTTGGTTGTTGAGAGCGTTACTCTCGCCGCCCTTGCTCTTGGCCACGCGAGCCGCTTCTTCGGCTGCCTTCGCCGCCGTCAGGGACTCCTCGTACCGGTCCAGCATGTATAGCGCTTGCGCCTGGGTTTGGAGAGCGTCACTCTCGCCGACCTTGCTCTTGCCCTCGCGAGCTGCTTCTTCCGCCGCCTTCGCCGCCGTCAGGGACTCCTCGTACCGGTCCAGCCGCAGCAACTCCCGCGCCTTTGCCACGAGATCCGTGCTCATGCAGACACCTGCCTCCGGACTGGCACCTGCTGCCAGCCTGACTGCCGTTCGACGGTCACTCAATGACTGTCCGGTGGACGTTTCGAGGAGGGATCACGGATGTCCTCCGAACACGCGGGGATGGAACACAGGGGGACACCATGAGATGGTGTCCCCCGGTGCCGGGAGTTCCGGAAATGGCGCGCCAGTTGGAGCAGGCTGCTGTGGTTGTCAGCTTTGCGCTTGGGGAGCGCACGTATTGGGTTGTGTCGTCGGTGGATGCGTATCGGGCGATGGCGGCGTCGTGGCCGGGGCCTGAGGAGGTGGTGTGGGAGATCGGGGCGGCGACCGGCGCGGCGACGGTGCTGATCGCGAAGCGCGCGGCGGAAGTCCATGCGGTCGAGAAGGCCCCCGAGAAGCTCGCGAAGCTCAGGCTGCTGGCCGCCGGGCATCCCAACCTCCACGTCATCGAGGCCGATGCTCTCGCCGCTCCCTGTCACCTGTCACCTGTGACCTGTCACCTGCTGTTCGTTGACGTGGGTGGAGATGCGCCGCCGCTGCGAGCGCTGAGTGTGGCGGAATCGTGGGCTGATTCGCTGCACTGCGATCGCGTGGTGGTGCGCAATACGAAGCTGTATCGGGCGCTGATGAGTGCGCGGGTGCTGGGGCCGGATACGAGTCCTGGTGGGGCGGGACTCGTATGCGGCCCCTCCACACGGCGCAGACTCGTATGCGGCCCCTCCACACGGCGCAGCCTCGTAAGCGGCCCCTCCACACGGCCTGGGGGGCCACTTCCAGAGCTGACGGTGCTGGTGGAGCGGTTGCTGGAGGTCACGGCGCCGGGGGTCGCGCCGAGGTTGGTGGAAGCGCTGAGGAATGCGGGTTTCCGCGAGCGAAAGCGGCTGCAGGAGGCGCTGGGGCGGCTCGGGCCGGCGGCGCTGGGGCCGCTGAGGGAGCTGGTGGAGGATCAGGCGGCGCCGATTGAGGCGCGGCGCGCGGCGGGGGAGGTGATGCGGGGGATCGTCAGGGAACGGGGTCAGGAACCGTTTCCCGCGAGCGACCGGATGTCCGCTTCCTCACTCTACCTCAGCGGCGAAACGGTTCCTGACCCCGTTTCTCACCTGCGCATGCTGGCGTCGGAAGACGAACTCGTGCGGCATCTTGGCCGCAGTCGGTTGCGTAAGGCGAGGGTACCTGAGGTGAGGGCGCTCGTAGAGGCCCTTTTCCGGCCGGTGGAAACTGTGGAAAACGTCATCAAGGTGCTTGATGCCCTGGCGGCAACCGGTGCCTTGACCCCTGCCACCACCGTGGACATGGCCCTGGACACCGCCGAAAGTGCGCCGGAGGCCGTTTCCGAGCGCCTGTTCTGCTCCGCGTTCGGCCTGAGCGACCAGAAGTGGGGTAAGGAGCTGGTTGCAGCCCTGGAAAGCGCAGGTTCCGCGCGGGGAATCGCGCCTCTCCCCCACCTTTCCGCACTGTTTTCGACCCTCCAGCGCCGCCCGGAAGCCGCGCGGCGGATGCTCGCCTCCACGTCCTTCCCGCCCGACCTGCGGGCCGCTCTCTTGGCCAGTCCACACCCCAACGTCAGGAGTCTGGGAGAGTAGGAGTCTGGGAGTTTGGGAGAACGGCGGACGGCGCCCCTACCCTGTTCCTGGCTGAATGGGTTGCTGTCCCGGCCTCGACGTGCTGGTTTCGCCGGCCTGGAGGCGGGCGAGCCCCACGAATGACTCTTCTCCGAGGAAGGCGCGACCGGAGAGGCAGGTGAGGGTGGTCGTGTCGCCCTCGTCGAGGCGGAGGTCGGCGTCGCCGAAGCAGAGGAGGGGGGCGCGGGCGTCGATGAGCAGCATGTCGTCGGTGGCCAGCCAGCTGCAGGTGTTGAAGAGGGAGCGCAGGGTGGAGTCGCGGTTGAGCGTGAGCAGCTCGGAACCGTAGGCGGCGGAGATGTGGCCGAGGCGGACGGCGCGGTCCACGGACTGGGCGAAGTCCTCCTGGTCCTGCTGCGCCTGGAAGATCAGCCAGCCGAGATGCTGGAGGTGGTTGTCGGTCTCCGCGTTGGGGGGCGGGGTGCGCAGGCGGAAGCGGCCGGTGAGCAGGCGCAGGCGGCCGTCCTGGGAGAAGCGGAGGGTGCTGCCGGGTTCGCCCGTGACCTGGACGTCGTCGCCGAGGATGAAGGTGAGCGGGTCGCCCTCGATGCGGATGGTCTGGCGCGCGAGGGGCATGTGGCGGGTGATGGAGTCGAACTCGCCGGTGTCGAGCTGCACGGAGCCGCTCTGCAGGCGCAGCACGTTGGCATACAGGCGCGTGAGGTGCTCGGCGGAGAGCCAGTCGCCCCGGAGGTCCACGCGGCGGACGATGCTGGTGGGAGTGGCAAGGCGCTGCTCGATCTGGGTGCGGAGGGAGTCGAACGCGTCCCGGCCGGAGGGCAGGAAGCGCCAGGGGTCGGGGTCGCCCGAGCGGTTGCTGGTGCCGATGGCGGTGGACTGGAGGCGCACGCGCCAGGGGCCGATGGCGGCGGCGAAGAGGCGGACCTCGCTCGTGTGGTAGATCATCGTGCCATCATCGAGGCGGCGCTCGCCGCTTTCGGTGACGAGGATGGCGCCGCGGTCGGACTGGCGGTCGAGCACGCGGGCGTCGATGCGGCGGGTGGAGGGGGTGCGGCGGAGGCGCTGGGCGGCGTCGGTGTCGAGGGCCCAGTTCAGCCAGGCGGAGGCGCTGTCCCCGGAGTCGGCACGGCGGAAGGTGTAGTCGAGGTCCGAGGAGCTGGTGAAGGCGCGGCGACTGCCGGTCAGCGGGCGAGTGCGGCTGAGGTTGAAGCGCTCCTCTCCCCTATCGTCGGTGACCCATTGGGTGAGCGTGCGATAGCCGGCCGGGGCGTCAAGGAGCAGGTCGCGCGACTCGAGCGGGGCGCCCTCGCCGGAGCGCTGCAGCTTGATCGGGCCGACCTCGGTGACCTGCGTGCGGCCGGCCTTCACCGTACCGCGCACCCACTGGTAGCCCCACTTGTTCGCGCCGACGTAGAACTCGGTGTCGGTCGTGCGGCTGTAGCGGTCAGCCTGAGCGCCGCGCAGGGCGAGCAGGAACGTGCCATCGGGGCCGGTGGCGACGGCGTCCAGGCGGCCCTGGTCCTCCGCCGGCGCGCGGTCGGCGTTGGCCAAGCGGACGATCGCCGTGGCTTCGGGCAAGGGGCGCCCGCCCTCATGCACCTGGCCCTGGAACAGCAGCACCGGGCCCCAATCGCGGGCGGCGGGATTCCACGCCGCGTACGGGCCGTGATCCGGGTCGGTGTAGACGCCGAGCGCGTGCAGGGCCTCCAGCACCCTCACGTCGCGCACGTTGCGGCCCGGGCCGGCCAGCCACGCGTCGAAGGCCGGATAGGGCCGAAACAGCCAGCCGGGATCGAGCGCGGCGAGGGTCTCGAGCTGCTCGGCCATCTCCCTCACCGAAGTCCACTCACCGCGGGCGATCCTCGCGACCGCGCGGTTGCTTGCCAGGCGGTCCGCTGCATCGTTGCCGACCGCCCAGCCGACGTCGGCCCGCACCCGCGCCGCGCGCTTGAGCAGCTCGGAGCTGCGCAGGATGTCCGCGCGCTCGGCGAGCCAGATGGCGTGGCGGCCGACGACGGTCACGCGGAACGTGTCCCCCGTCCGCTCTACGCCGTCGCGCAGGGCCAGGGCCTCCTCCACGTCGCCGAGCTCGGTGCCCAGCGCGTGCGCGGCGGCCCGGAGGAAGTCCGTCGCGTCCGCGTCGGACCACTCGCCGATCCACTCGCCGCCATCCGTCCTCACCCACTCCCAGAGGTCCGAACGCGAGATCTCGGCCTCGATGCGCACCGGCGCCCGCGCCGGCCAGACTGTCCCCGGCGCCCAGGGGTCAGCCGAGGCTATCGCCGCCGCCAGGAGCGCCAATGCCAAGGCCGGGCCGCAGTGGCTCAGACTACGTGACATGCTGGGGTTCCGTCTCATTGTCGGCTCTCCATCTCCCTGGGTAGCTGCACACCCTTACTGCGCCGCGGTCTGCGCTCTTCCCTTTTCACCCAGGGCCCCTCCTACCCGTCTGGCGAGAGGGCGAGGAGGAGGATCTCCCCGAAGTGCGCGCGGCCGGGGATGCGTAGCTGGAGCGTGAGGGTAGTTGGCTCTTGCAGGGACGGGAGGGCCTGGGTGGGTGGGAAGTGGGCGCTGGCCTGGAAGGCGGTGTCGGCTTCGAGGGGCACGTTGACAGCGCCGATGGACAGCGTCACCTGGCCCTTCAGCCACTTGGCCTCGGCGAGGCTGCCCACCCAGGCCTCGACCTCGACCGGCTGACCCTTCGGTAGGCGGACGTCGATGGTCTTGCCGGGAGTGGTCGGGAGCGCGAGTTCCTGCCACGGGCCGCCGGCGGGCCGGATGCGAAGGCGCTCGAAGACGGCGTTCAGGTAGCGCAGCGGGCCGGCGTTGGGCCAGGGGCGGCCGGCGGGGTCGATCAGCGGGCAGTCGGCGGAGGTCAGGCCCACGCCGGCGGTCCGCACATCCACGATCTTCCCCTGATCGCGCAAGCGAACGTACTCGTCGCGCAGGCGCAGGTACTCGCCGACCCAGCCGCCGGGATTGGTCTCGGGCTTGAAGTCGAGCCATGTGTCGGCTTTGCGGGTCTTACTCGCCGCGAACTTCGGCAGGAGCTGCCGGGCGGCTTCGCAGACGGGGCGCGGCACGTTGTTCGGGTCGACGAGCCCAACGTCGCTGTTCTCCCCGAGCCGGAATCCGCCGGGATACCACCAGACGAAGCTGCCCCACGCGCCGGACTCGGCCTGCATCTGCCAGAACTGGCGCCCCTCGTCCACCTGATACTGATACTGCGCGGACGTGAAGTTCAGCATTCCGTCCTGCCAAGCCGTACCGTTCGGGTAGATGGGCAGGCCGAACTCCATCCAGAGGACGGGCTTGCCGCCGGAGAGGAAGCTCAACATGCGCGTGCACAGGCCCCGGCCGGCGATCCAGGGGGCGGGGGAGGCCCTACCGTACGCGGGCACATCGTAGCCCTCGGGGCCGGCCCAGTCCATGAAGTGCAGCACCGAGGGCTGCTCGACGGGCTTGAAGGCCTGCGGCCAGTCCACGGTGCTGCCCCGGAAGCCGACGAGATGCCAGGGATCGACGCTGCGGACAAGCATCGCGGAGTGGCGGTACTCGATGCCGAGCTGGTAGTCCATGAACGCGCGGTAGGCGGCCGTGATTGCGCGCCAGGGACCGTCCTGGGCCAGCCACTCGTTCGAGGGCGCGTCCACGTTGCCCCGCTCGTCGCGCGGCAGCTCGTGCCCGAAGGCCGTAGCGGCCTGGTCGAGGCTGCCGAACTGCTGCGTGAGCCAGTCGCGCCACTGAGGCGTGTAGACGCGGCGGCCCTCGCCGTACCAGGGCTCCCAGGCGATGTCGTAGCCCATCAGCGCGGGATGGTGTCGCACGGCGCGGATCACACGCGAAGCCCCCTCGTCATTGCGCCCGCGGGGGTCGAGGCCGCCGACGAAGAGGATGACCTTCATGTGATGCCGCTGGCAGCGCCAGAGGAAGTCCTGGAGGTCGCGGAGCTGCGGCGTGTCCTCGCTCGCGCCCCAGTGGATCTCGGCGCCGACCGCGGCGATGGCGCGGAAGCCGAGCTGCTCCATCTGCGCGAGATCGGCCTCGACGACGCTGGGCTGGTAGGACACGGGGTCGAGCCAGCCGTTCGAGTAGACATCTGGGGGCGTGCCGCCGAGGTTGTGGGGCCAGTAGTTCGCGCCGACGGCGTGCCAGGGCTTGCCGGCGAGGGTCAGCGTGCCGCCATTGCGACGGACGATCTCGCTCTCGGGCGGGGCGTCCGTGCGGGGCTTCACGGTCAGCGGATGGCGGATGAGATCGGTGGTCTTGCCGCCCACGAGGAGGGAGGTGACTACGGTGTAGTCGCCGACCGGCAGAGGCGCCAGAGTCCCCTTCACCGCGACCATCGCACGCGGCTGGATGGCAACGGGCAGCTTCAGCTCGGGAGCGGCGGCCTTGTCACTTGCGCCGAGGACGCGAATCGAGACCTCAGCCCGGGCGTCGGCCGCTGCATAGTTCACCACACGCGCGCCGACTGTGATGGTCTCGTCGGGATAGGCGAGGAAGCGATCGGCGCCGCCCTCGAACAGGAGCGGACCGGCTGAGAGGCGCTGCACCGCGTCGACGATGGCAGCCTGCAGGTCCGGGCGCTCGAGGTCCTGGGCGCGGGGCGCGCCGACGGTGATCCAGGCGCAGCGGGGCAGGGAGAGGGTCTCGCTCAGTAAGAGCGAGACGGGCGAGCCAAGGTCGCGTTCGTCCGCACCCACGGCCTTCAGCAATGGCACGTAGCGCCAGCAGTGTCCGCGGCCGAAGCCTTCGCCCTGCGGGCGCTCGACGGCGCCATAGGCCGGGCTGATGGCCATGCGCATAGTAACGTGACGGGGTCGTTGTAGGGGCAGAGCGTGCTCTGCCCCAAGCCCGGGAAGGGGCAGAGCACGCTCTGCCCCTACAACGACCGGAGGAGGCGTGGCCGGTTGCTGCCCGGAGGCGCCCCAGAGCGCGCCAAGGGCGGTCGGCTCCCAGCGGACGGCCCCCTTGATCTCGAAGAGCTTGTAGCCCGGTGAGATGCCCTCCAGGTCGGGGCGCGCGACCGGTGCGAGAGAGGCCAGGGCCTCCGGGGCCGCGGAGGCCAGCGCAATCGTACCGAGAGTCACGTGGTGCTCGTCCGCGTTGGTTCCCAGAACGGAACTCGTATGTGAGCCTGAGATGCCCCAGCAGAGGGTCACGGCGTTTTCGGGCCGGACCTCGTCGCCCGCGCCGCCACGGCCCTTCGAGGGGTTGTCGGGCCAGTAGATGAAAGCCTGCGGAGGAAGCACCGTGTACCGCCAGGCCGCGGCCAGCGGGAATGTCGCCACCCAGCGCGAGCCGTCCTGCTCCCTCAGCTCGAGGCTGAGTTCCGGCGTCTTCCCGTCGCCCTTCGCCCAGAAGCACACGAGCCGCTCGCCGGGCTTCGCGGGCGGGGAGTCGAAGGTGCGGTCGGCTGACCACCAGCCGTTCGTGAAGTGCGGGACGACGAGAGACATCGCCGGGCGATGGTCCGGCGCCTCGCCCTCCATGCCGAGGGCGGCCTCGCGCGTGGCGTTGCCGCCGAGCGTCTGGCTCCAGTGCGCCAGCTCCTCCGATGACCACGTGACGCCCGGCCGGGCGTCGCGGCCGAAGTCCTGGAGCTTGCGCTGCGTGTACTCCTCCCAGGTGAGCCAGCCCGGCTCGCCGGGCCAGTAGAAGCTGCCGAACGCGGGCGCGGTGAGGCTGATGAGCACGCCGCCCTGGCGCATCCAGCGCTTCAAAGGCAGGAGCGCGCCGGCAGGCAGGCGGCGCAGATCGGCCGCCAGGTAACGCAGCCCCGGGAATGGCAGCGCGCCTTCGGCCCCGAGGTCCTCGGAACTCAGGCGCGCAGTCGTGAAGCCCGCCTGGGTCAGTCGCTCCTCCAGACCTTCGAGGTTCGGCGCGGGCTCGGCACCGGGCAGGTCCTCGCCGAGGTAGAGGCCGACACAACCGCGCTCGCCCTGCGGGTACTCGCGGCCGGCGACGGTCGGGGGAGAGGGGGCGGCCGTCACCTTCACGTCCGCCAACTGCGCATCGAAGCCCTCCACCCGCAACGTCGCCCAGCCGTCCCGTACGGCCAGGGCATCCCCGAGAAGACAGCCGTGCTTGGCGACGGCCTGGCCCGAGGCCGCATCCGTGATGTCGCCCGTGACGCGATCGCGCGTGAGCGATAGCCGCAGCCGGTACGTGTGCCCGTACTCCCACGTGCCGCCGAACCCGCCCTCGATCCCGGCCAGCCGCGTCGCGCCCGTCCCCTGCGCCTGGTGGACGCCCTCGCAGCGCTCGATGAGTTCCGTGTAGTGCTGGCCATCGGGGCCCTCGACAAGCCCCAGCGCCCAGTGGTTGGCGGAATCGCTGCTGACCATGACGCCTGCAGCCGCCCAGCCGCCGGTCGTCAGCCGCTTCGCGACCGTCGTCGTCGCCTCGACGCTGCCCTCGCCGACGATGTAGGCCTGATCGGTCAGCGAG
>VGFC01000139.1 GCA_016869045.1 Armatimonadota bacterium | reverse complement strand
GGCGATGGAAGTGCACGGGTTCCACATCTGGCGCATCCTGCACTTCTCGCCCTTCGCGGCGAAGGGCTACGAGGGCGACGGGAAGCACACGTCACTCGACCTCGCGAACCGGCCAAAGCGGCTCGTGCGCCAAATGGATGCGATCGTGCAGCTCGCGCAGAAGCACCGGGTGGCGATCTTCCTGTCGCTGCACGATTGGCTCGGCACGGTACTGACCGACGAGGAGTTGGCGGCGCAGGCGGACTGGAATCGCTTCTGGGCCGAGCGCTACAAGGACGTGCTGGGCATCTTCTACGACATTCAGAACGAGCCGAGCGTCGCGGCGGAGGACTGGCCGGACATCGTGGCCCTGTGGAACGCGTTCCTGCAGGAGCGCTACGGGTCGGACGAGGCCTTGCGCGCGGCGTGGGACCGCAATCCGCCGGAGGCCGCGCTGCCAAACGTGCCGCTCGGCAACACGACGGACGACTGGTACGACGTGCGGTCGGCGGACCGCAAGCGCTTCGAGACGGTGCTGCTCAACCGCTGGGTCAAGGCGAACGTGGACGGCATCCGCGCAGGCGACCCCGATGCGCTGGTCTGCGTGGGGTACCTGCCGAGCATGCCGCCGGCGGACAAGATCCTCGGGGTCGAGTGCACCGACTTCAGCAACATGCACTACTACGGCTCCGCCGACCGCTTCCCGATGGAGTTCAAGATCACCGACCGGCGCTTCCAGGGGAAGGGCTTCTCGCTCGGCGAGTGCGGCGCGCAGGAGGCCCACGACGCGCGCGTGCAGGGGGGCGTCGAGGTCCCGGTGGAGGCCTCGATCCGGCGCTTCAACGCGTACGTGCACTACGGCCCGGCGATGGGCGCCGCCTTCATCGCGAACTGGGATTGGAAGGAGTTCGATGAGTCCGTCTTCCCGTGGGGCCTCTACCAGCGCAACTCGCCGGTCGCGAAGCCCTGGCTGCACACATGGGAACAGGGGGCCTTGCTGCTGTCGCTCGTGGAGCCGAAGTACGAGTCGCCCGAGGTCTTCGTCTGCGCGCCGGACAGCAATCGCATTGGGCCCAGGTTCAACGAACTGAACGGAGCGCTGCTGCGGTCCGTGGAGTTGCTGCTCGACCAGCGCGTCAACTTCGGCATGGTGAACGAGGAGGACATCGCTGACCTCCCGGCCTCGGCGAAGGCACTCTTCTGGCCGGTTCCCTACTGCCCAAGCGATGAGACCTTCGACCGCATCCTGGCGTGGGTGAAGGCGGGCGGGACGCTGTACGTTTCGGGGGACGTGCAGCTCGACCGCACGCGCAAGCCCACGCGGGTGGAGCGTCGGGAGCAGCTCGGCCTGCCGTCTGCGCAGGCGGTTGGGCCGTTCGAGACGCCGGAGGGCGCGTGGGTGCAGCCGCCGGTCGAGACGAGCGTCGGGCAGGGGAAGGTCGTGTGCGTGCCCTACCCGCTGGAGCTGAGGGGGCAGGCGTCCGATCAGGCGATCTACCGGCATGTGCTTGACCTCGCCGATGTGCACCGCATTCGCGTGGAGCCGGAGGACGCGCCGGTGCGCGCGCTGTCGTTCCCGACGCAGGACGGCGGGCGGGTGACGATGGTCGCCCGGACAACCGACGGGGAGGACCGGCTGGCCGTGACGCTACTGGAGGCGGATGTGTCGGTGGAGCTTCAGGGCAAGGGCTGTGCGTTCGTGATCAGAGGTGCGAGGGGCGAGGTCCTCGCTGCGGAGAGCGAGGGGGCGATCCGAGTCGGCGACGAGCTGATCGCGCAGGCTGAGGGGCACTTCGGCGTAGCCGCGCTCGATGGGAAGGACCTGCGGACCTCGAGACGTTTCCTCGTGCTGCCACATCAGTGCGAGCGGATTGAGCTGCAGATCGGGGGCAAGCTGCCGCGAGTCAAACAGTGCGTCTGGCTACCGTCGCAGCGGAGTGGCCAGTCCGGCCCCTACGCGGGCGTGCTCGACTTCACCGGGCTGGCGCCCGGTCGGACCGCGGTCGTCGCGTCGCACGAGCGGATAGAGCAGGCGCTGTCGGTGGTGCAGGACCGATTGGAGCGGCGTGCGCGGTGAGGCGCCACAGCACTCACGCGCGAGCCGCGCGTGCCACTCAGAAGCAGTCCGGGACGCCGTCGTCGTCCGCGTCGGTACGCGCGAACCAGAACGATAGGCTGCTGTGGCGTCCGGACAGACGCAGAGCCGTGATCCCCCGGAGCGCTCCGAGCACGGAAACCGATCCCTCGGAGTTCGCCTGGTAGGTCGCGCTCACCGTCGCTGCCCCGGAGTCCTCGACGACCCGTGTCCTGACGAAATCCCCCGGCTCGAGCCCCGCCACGCCCACGGCCGACTCCCGAGCGGTGCCGCTCGCCGGCACGTGTAGCGAGAGGCCTTCGGGCGCCACGACCGTCCCGTCCCCAAGCACCTCGAAGCCGAACTTGATCCGCCCGAGCTCCGTCCTGGCCCCCGTCTTGCCGTGGATCACCCACAACGGACCACCGATGACGACCACGTTGAGCCGGCTGCCCTCGTCGTTCTCCTCACCACCACCGGGCCCGGGGGAGGGGGGAACGGGAGGCCCGCCGCCACCGCCGGGCGGCCCGGGCGGAGGCGTCGGTGCGTCCGGGTCGGTGAAGTTGAGCCACAGCGAACTGTCGGGGCCGGAGAGGCGCTCAGCCGTGACGCGAGCCATCGTGTCGGTGATGATGACCTGCCCCGAAGGATCGGCCTGATAGAGCTTGCTGGACAGCCACGCGCCGGACTGCTCGCCGACCGCCACCCAGGCCTGATCGTGCTCGGGCGTCAGCCCCTCAATCACGAGGCGCCGGTCGTCGGCGGTGCCGATCGTCGGGATGCTCACGCGGATGGTGGCGGGGATGACGACGTGACCATCGGAGCGCACGTCAACCTCCAGGCCGAGGTAGCCAATCTCGGTCGCGCTGCCGGTCGGTCCGTCCTGAACCACCATGGGGCCGTCGATGTACAGGTAGTTTCCCCACCACGAAGCTACGCTGGCGAGCGCGCAGGGACCGAGGACGACCTCAGTCTGGTCGGCGCTGATGGTCATGTTGACGACGTCGTCGGTGCTATCGGCCCGGTAGACGCGGGCCTCCGCGCCCGTGATGTCGAGGGTGTCGCCCGGATCACGGGTGCGAAGCGTGACGCTGGTGATCTCGCCCGGCGCGGTGACGATCTCCGCAATGAGGCGCACGTCGGCGCTGACGGTGCCTTGCGAGACGCCGTCGCCCGCGTCCCAGGGGACCACCGTCGCCTGCCCGAGCGTGAGCTTCTTGCCATCTGCGCTGACCTGGAGGGTCATCGCGTCGGAGGTGCCGTCCGGACGCTGGATGCGGGCGGTCGCGCCGGCGGCGTCGATGCGGTCACCGGGCCAGACCGTGGAGAGGGCAATCTCCTGGATCGTGAAGGGGGCGACGTCCACGGTCACCTCTACGGGCACCTCCTGGCGACCCGTCGGGAACGGGGCCTCAGAACCTCCGCAGCCGACCAGCAGAGGCGCCGTGGCGACGACGCTTGCCCACAAGATGATTGCGACGACGGTTCTACCCATGGCTCCCTCCCGGACGAATGCCCACCGGCCGAATCCGACACAAACCGGGTACTCCTTCAACGCGCAGGGGGAGGGCACCTGCCAGCGCAATTCGGGGACACGATCCCAATTCGCCAACGACGCGAATTGGGTCATGTCCCCGAATTGCCCCTACCGAGCAGTCTCGAGGGTGATCGACGCGAAGGCCAGAGCCAGGCGCGGGTTGTCGGCGGGCTCAGCCAGCTTGAGTTCCAAGGTGGTATCCGGCTTCAGCGCGCCGGGCGCGAGGGGGATGTCCTGTAGGGCCACCGGCAGGACGGCGACTTCCGCGCCGTTGAGCCGGCCGGCGAGCTTCTCGCTGCCCTCGGCGCCGAGGAGGCCGAGGCGCAAGGCAGGCCTGGCGCCGGCGAGGTCATCGGGGAGCGCGATCGTGACCGACACCGGGTCGGTGCCCTTGAGGAGCTGGAGGGTTCGGTCGCCGAAGTGCTCGGTGATGAGGCGCGTCTTGGGGGGCGAGTAGAAGCCGCTGGTGCGCAGCAGGATCGACGCCGTCGCGTGAGGAGGGAGCGTCAGAGTCCCGCGTGCGCCGGGCGCTTCACGGGCGGGGCTGAACCCCAGGGCGAGGCGCTGACACGCCCCTTCGTCGCTCTCGCCGATCGCGCGGACGTCGGGGCCCGTCCACCAGCCTCCAGGCAGAGCCATCGTCACAGGGATCGCCTTCTCCTGCGCGCTGTCGTTGAAGACGACGAGGCAGACGCCGTCCTCCTCGATGGTCGCGCAGCAGAGCACATCGGGGTCAGTGGAGTTGGCCACGATCCGGGTGCCGCGCAGGTCACGGAGGATCCACAGCAGCCAGTACGCCGGATCGGGACTGTCGGCGCTGCCCGGCAGGAGAGTGAAGCTTCTCGCGTGCAGGTCGTGGTAGAGGTTTCCCGCGATCTTGTCGGCCTGCGGCAACATGCCGCGCAGCAGCAGACGCTCATAGGGGAGCATCCGCTTCCGCCAGGTAGCTTTGGGGTCGGTCAGTTCCTCGGGCGCGAGGTCGTAGTTGCTCTCGGTGATCCAGATCGGCAGCCGGCGGCCCTGCAGCACGAAGGCCTCGTTCGCGACCATCTCGGTCTGTACCGCGAAGTCCTCGGGCGAGACGTTGTAGACGTGGAAGTCGAAGAAGTCGATCGTGTCCCTCGTGTCGCGCAGCCAGGGGCGCGTCCACTTGTCGAAGGTGTACCACGGCGGCAGGCCTTGTTGGCCCGCAGGCCATCCCGGCGGCCAGCAGAGGACCGGTCCGCCGATCAGCAGGTCCGGGAAGCGCGCCTTGATCGCGCGGCTGACCTTGTTGGCCATCTGGATGTGCAGCTCGGCGTCGGTGATCCCGCGCGCTCTCGGACGGGGGTCGTTGTACCAGGAGGCGTTCGGCTCGTTCCAGATCTGCACGAGGCGCAGGCCAGGGTCGCACTGCTTCCAAAGGCCCACGTACCGTGCGCAGTACTCGGCCCACTGGTCGAAGTCCGAGGGGTGGCTCGTGCCCTCCTGGGTGAGGTAAGGCGGCGGGTGCGCGAGTTGGCACATGGGCTCGGCGCCCAGCTCTCTGACGACCGGCAGGAAGCGGCCGGTCGGGTAGCGGTCGCCGAACAGCAGGACCTGCGTGAACACGCGCATCGCTTCGGGCGTGTCATACCACGCGGGGTCGTACTCCTTCGGGCAGCACCACGCGAGGCTCCCCGCGAGGCGAATGCACCCCGGCCGGAGCGCCGCCACCCGCGCGCGGTAGTCGCGGTCGTTGATGACGGAGGGGAAGCCCTCGAACGCGGTCATGCCGAACAGGTTCGCGGACACCTGGTCCTGCTCGCCCAGGACGAGGCGCGTGTGGGCGTCCACGGCTATGTCGGCGGACGCATGGACCGCAAGCACGAGGGCGACGGTCGTCAGGGCAAGACGCATGGGGGTTTGTCTCCCGATCAGCGCGGGACGAGTTGCAGGCCCTGCCCGTCCCAGAGCACGTCGAGGGCCCTCGTGCGCCAGCGCTCGCGTCCGACGGAGGGGTCGCCGACCTCGATGAAGCCCCCCTCCTTGAAGCCGAAGAGCACCACTACGTGCCGCAGGCCGGGCGTCCAGCCCCAGTTGCGGGCGTAGCGCGGGTCGGCACGCAGGCCGCGACGCAGGCCCACGAACAGGATGACCGGCCCGTCGGCGACCTTCGCCCGGAGCTTCGCCACATCCCCCGAGAACACCTCAACCCGGTAGCCCGTCTCAGCGGTCTTGAGCTTGAGGCCACGGTAGAGCCCCAAACGCGAGGTGCCAATGCGAGTGAGGCAGAGGTCAGCCATCTCAGCCTCCGAGGCCGCGATGCCATGCGCGGCCAGAACGGTCGCGGCCGCTGCGGCTCCGCACGAGGCGCCGGTGGTCTGCCTGCAGACGCCCTTCTCCCAGACATCGCCGCAGACCGGGCGCGAGCCGACCCACGGCGCAGCCACGACGCGCAAGGTGGCCATCGAGAGGGTGACGAGAAGGGCGATCTTGCGCAGGCGACCGATGCCAGGCGCTGCCCAGAGGAGGCCCGTGATCGCACCAGCCAGCACAGGGATGACGTTCCCCAGGACCATCACATCCGCGACCGGCAGCAGACGAGCGAGCGTGAGCCGGTCGTACAGGAAGGCGACATAGAGCACGAGCGCCCCGACGACGGCGATCAGCGCGATCAGCCGCGTGCGACCGGACGCCGCGCGCGTGAGGCGCGCCGTTGCGAGGAACGCGGCAACGGAAGCGAGCAGCATGACGGCGAAGGCGAGTGCCAGGTCAGGCGAGATAGCCCCCATCGTCATCCTCCGCTCCGTAAGACGGTCATGCGCCGGCCAGACCTCGCCGGCCAGGCGGAAGGTTGGCGGGCCTGGGTCCCCGAACCGTCGGGACATCCGCAAGGAGGAGGGAGTAGGTTGATCGGACTAGCGGTCGTGTGTGTAGCAGCTTCGGCGCCGGCGGCGGTCACCATCGACACGCTGATGGATACTCCCATCGTCCGCCTGGAGCCAGCGGCGAAGGCTGAAGGGGAGGCGCTTGCAGCGTTGGGCAGCGGGCTGGTGGTCGCCGAACTGGACGGGAAGCCGGGCGCGCGCTGGGAAGCTGAGGACGCTGCGGTCACGATGCGGCAGACGATGCGCGCCGGGAAGTGGAGGCTGCGCGTGTTCTGTATCGCGCCCAATGGCGGCACGGACTCGTTCTGGGTGTCTCTCGACGGTGAGCAGCAGAGCGCCCCCATGTCGCTGCCCACTACGGTGGCCAAGTGGGCCGAGTTCGGCTTCACCATCGGCACGACCGGGGAGCATGAGGTGAAGCTCACGCTGCGCGAAGACCCCGGAGCGACGATGGGCGCGCTGGAGCTGGGGCGCGTGAGCACTGTCCCGGACGAGCCGCCCATCCGCCCGGAGTTCGCGCAGCAACGCCCGCGGCTCTACCTCACGCCCGAGATGGTCGCAGGTCTCGCGGACCGCGCCGCGGCCTGTGCAGCCTCCTACAAGCCGGCGGGCGCACCGAGCGAGAAGCTGCGCGACTACGAGACGTCCGGCGACACGGGCTGGGTGCGCTCGCTACCCAATGGGGCGCTGGCCTATCTGCTGAACCACGACCCAACCTACCTCGCGCGGGTGAAGGCGCAAGTGCTGAATGCGGTGAGCTTCCCGCACTGGGCGAACCCGAAGTCGGGCCGCATGACCGACGTGGACCTCGACGCCGAGTACGCCATGGAGGGCGTCGCGCTCTGCTACGACTGGCTGTACAGCGAGTGGACCGACGAGGAACGCGCGCTGATCCGCGACCGGATCGCGCTGGCGTGTGACCGCATCTTCGCGGCGTCGCTGGGCGGGCGCACCGGCGGCGGGCACGACTACCAGCAGAATCACTTCTGGTTCCCGCACTATGCGCTGGCCCTGGGCGCGGCGGCGGTGTATGGCGAGGTGCCCGAGGCCGAGGAGTGGCTGGCGTGGTCCTGGGACCGCATGGAGCGCGTACTCGTGACCCTCTCTCCGGATGGCGGCTTCCACGAGCATGCGGCGTACTGGGACTTCTCGATGACGCCGCTGTTCCAGTGGATCGACCTGTACGAGAGCCTGACGGGGCGCCACATCCCGACCGGCGACGACTTCCTCGCGAAGACCGCCTACTATCGGTTCAACGGCGTCTTCCCCGGCTGGCAGAAGTCAGCGGCCCTGGGGGATGCCGACAAGCTGATGGGTCCCGGCGTGCTGACGAACTACATGTGGCTGGCGAAACGGTACAATGACCCGGTGGTCTGGGGTATGGTGGACCTCATCGGGAAGCCCGGCGGGAGCGTGTGGAACCTGCTGTACGCCGACCCCGCTGCGCCGCGCAAGGACCCCCGGGCCGAGCTGCCGGTCGCCCGCCGCTTCGATGACATCGAGATGGTCTTCGCGCGCACAGACTGGACACCCGAGGCGACGATGGTGGCGTTCATCTGCCGGCCAATGGGCGGCAAGCTCTGGTGGGACATCGCCCACCGGTATGGTCTGAATGCGGTCGGGCACAACCACCCGGATGCGAATCACTTCGTCCTCTTCGGCCGGGGTGAAGTGCTCTGCGTGGACCCCGGCTACACGTACACGAAGCTCACGCGGGAACACAACACGGTGCTCGTCGATGGACAGGGGCAGTATGGCGATGGCGAGATGTGGCCGCGGATGAACGACGGCTGGGGGGAGATCCAGGAGTTCCGCAGTGACAACGGCGTGACGTACGTCCGCGGCAACGCAACGCGGCAGTACAAGCCCGAGCTGGGCCTGACGCGGTTCGTGCGCGAGCTGACGCTCCAGGACCGGGACCACGTGGTCATCGCCGACGAGCTCGCGGCCAAGGAGCCGCGGACATTCACCTGGCTGCTGCACCACGAGGGTGAGATGCAGCAGCTGGGCCCGGACGAGTTCGCGATGACGAAGGGCAAAGCGAAGCTCGGCATCCGCGTCTCCTGCGAGCAGCCGCACCGGGCGAGGCTTGGGACGTTCGAGCCGAACTACGAACACCCCCAGCGCAGCGTCCGGCCGAAGGACGCGCCGGTCCTCGGCGAACTCGCCATCGACATCGGGCCGACGACGGCGGCGAAGGTGAGGGCGGAGCTGACCATCGGGGACGGGTGAACGAGGACGGAACGAAAACGGGAAACTCTGAAGACTGGAAGAACGGCGAAGAAGGCATGGAGGGAGGGGAACGGCTATGCTGATGATCGCCTGGGCGCTGCTGGGAATCTCCACGGGTGCGCTGGCCTGGAATGGGCAGGAGGTGACGGAGGGCGACCTGACAGTGCTCATCGAGGAAGTGCTGACGATCACCGAGCGCGACACGCCGGTACCGGTGCAGGTCACGCTGACCAACAAGGGCGCGGCGCCGATTGCCGGGATGCTCGAAGTGCGGGACATGGTTGACGACTCGCGCGTGGTCGGCGAGGCAAAGCAGACGTTTGAGGTGACAGCGAACGGCTCGACGAGCCTCGCGTTCCAGGTGCAGTTCGGTGCGGGCACGTACTCGGCGCTCTATCCGGTGCATGTGTACGCGGACTTCACGCAGGGCGGCGAGAAGCGCACCGCCCACGCGGTGCGGATCGTCACCACGGACTTCGCGCAGCAGGACGTCACTTCCGACGCACCGACTCCCATGGAAGAGGTGGTCGTGCCGAGGCGCGGGACGCTCGCGCTCTGGACCACCGGCAAGCAACGCGTGGCGTGGGCCTACTACGATCAGGCGCCGAAGTACAAGGTCTCGGGTTGGCGCGGGAGCGATGCTCAGAGCCGCGCGAACTTCGACCTCAACACGGTAACGCGCGGCGAGACGAAGGCGGTGGTCCAGATGCACCCGCCCTGGCAGCCCGGTGGCGGCACGATCTACGCGGACTACCTCGTCAGGCTGCCGGACACGAAGCCGCTGACGCTCACCTTCGCAAACGCCATCCGCGACAACACGGAGAAGGAGCCGCCGAGCGACGGTGTGCTCTTCCGCGTGTGGGCCGCGGAGGGGATCGCCGCGAACAACCCGCAGCTCCTCTACGAGAGCTTCACCGACGCAAAGCGCTGGGCGCCGGGGACAGCCGACCTGACGCCGTATGCGGGCAAGACGGTTCTGCTGCGGCTGGAGAGCCATCCCGGACCGAAACGCGACACAACGTGCGACTCCAGCTACTGGGCGGAGCCGACGATCGTAGCGGGTGAGCCGGAGGTCGCGACCGACCGCCCGAGCTTGGCCGATGCTGCGAGGAAGGGCGAGGCCCTCGGGCGGAAGCTCCTGGATGGGCAGGCGAAGGCTGACGATAGGGTCACGTTCGTTCTGGGCAAGGGAGCGGCCCGGACGGCAGTCGTCCTCCAACCGACGCGGCGTGGGATCGTGGACGGGTTCATCACGCTGGTCGGGCCGAAGTCGGCGGTGACCTTCGACGGTATCGCCATCGACGTCCTGCGGCAGCCGGTGTTCCGTGGAGCGAGTGGGATCAGCTTCGTAGGTTACGAAACACGCGCCCGGAATGATCGCGCGGTGCACGTGCACCGGATCGAGATCAACGGGGAGACGCGCGAGCTGACGCTGACCGTCTGGGCGGAGGGGGACGGGTTGCGCATCAAGATGGACTGCCCGGAGCGGATCACGGACTTCAGCCTCGGCGCGGCCGACCGCAAGGCGCCGGCCGTGTACTACGGGCACGGCTACCGCATCGTGAACCCCGGGGCCTTCCGCGCGGGATTCGGCGGGCACAACCTGGCGACGAGCCATGTGGGCTGCGACTTCGAGGGCGGGATGTCGGTCCTGCAGGCGACTGATGTGCCGCCGGACTACCTCGAGGTCAGCCCGGACGCGAACCGGTACGCGCTGCATTCGCACATGAGCGGGATGCTGACGCTGGTGCCGAGCGAAGCGGGCGCGTTCGACTGCGCCGTGAAGTACCGGCCGCTGTTCGACAAGCAGCCGGCGGGCGGCGTGAAGAAGCTGGCGGGTCTCTACTGCTTCGACATCTGGGGCGGGCGCTATGCGGACGTGGCCGACCGGATGCAGGAGATGCTGCGGTATGGCCTGACCGACTCGTTCCTGACCATGCACGCATGGCAGCGCTGGGGGTATGACTACCGCCTGCCGGACATCTGGCCTCCGATCCTGGACCTCGGAACCGTTGAGGACATGCAGCGCCTCAGCGAAGTCTGCAAGCAGGCGAACATCCCGTGGGGTCTGCATGACAACTACATCGACTTCTACCCGGATGCGACCGACTACTCGTACGACCACATCTGCTTCACCGAGGACGGGCGGCCGATCAAGGCGTGGCTCAACGAGGGCCGCGACGCGCAGAGCTACCGTTGGCGGCCAGACCACATCCAGCCCTTCGTCGAGCGCAACCTGAAGCTCATCAAGGCCGGCTGCGCGCCGACTCACCACTTCATCGACGTGTTCACTTCCATCGGCTGCATCGACTTCTACGATCGCGAGGGGAGCTTCCACTCCAGCGTCGAGACGCGCCAGAAGTGGGGGGAGGCGTTCGAGTGGATTCGCGACTACCTCGGAGACCACGCGCCGACGACCTCCGAGGCGGGTCACGACCAGCTCATCGGCTACCTCGACGGCGCAGACTGCCAGCACCTCACGCTGAGCAGCAAGCCGGCCGAGTTCATGGTCTACACGCCGTGTGACGACTGGGAGCGCGTGCCGTGGTTCGATGCGGTGAACCACAGCCGCTTCATCCAGCATGGCGTCGGCTACTCGGGACGCTACGAGGGCGGGCGCGGACGACTGGAACATGGGATCAACTCGGATGACTACGTCTCGGCGGAGGTGCTCGAGGGCCACGCGCTGATGGTCGATGCGGGCTGCTGGGGGCGGCCGGCTGTGCGGAAGTACTGGCTCGCACAGGACATCGCGCGGCGGCTGGCCCTGAAGGAGATCGCGAAGGCGGAGTTTGTCGAAGGCGACATGCACCGGCAGATCGTGACCTGGAGCGACGGGACCAAGGTGACCGTGAACCGGAGCGAAGCGGATTGGACCGTGGACGGCCACGTCCTGCCACAGTACAGCTACCTCGTGCAGGGCGAGGGGCTGACCTCGGCCATCGAGAAGCGCGACGGCGTCTTCTGTGAGAGCACCGTGGGCCCGAGCGGCTGGTACTGCGACGCGCGGACGCTCGACCCCGATCGGCGCGCGAAGATCACGCCGCGGCTCGAGGGTTTCCAGGACCTGGGCAACCGCAGAGCCCGGTGGGACGTCGTGTGGGAGGCGAAGCAGCCCGCGCCGCGGGACGTGCGGGTCTTCGTGCACTTCTACAACGATCGCGCGACGCGCCGGGACAAGATCGCCTTCCAGGACGACCACGACCCCGCGACGCCGACCAGCCAGTGGCAGGGCACGATCCGCTACACGCGGGAGATCACCGTGCCAGAGGACGCGGAGGGCGACTACGAGATCGGCTTCGGGCTGTACGATCAGAATGGGCGGCTGAGCCTGAGAGGACCGGACACGAGGGTGGTCGGTGGCGCAACCCTGATGGGGACGCTGACCGTGAAGCGCGACGGCCAGGGAGCCCAGCACATCACCTTCACGCCGCCGGTTGTCGAGGATAGGGCTGCGCCGCCTCGGGTCAACACGGAGGGCAGGCCCGTGGACTTCGGCTTCGCGGTCACCGACGGCGGCTTCCGCGTGCAGAAGACCGCCGCCGGCCTGACCCTCACCCCGCTGCCAGAGAGCCCGCCGTGTGACGTCACCCTGAGGCTGGATGCGTTCGGCCTGAAGGGTCGGAAGGTGAAGGGGGCGACCGCCATCGCGCTGGAGGGCACCGAAGCGCCGGCCCCATTCACGCAGGTGGGCGATAAGGTGAGGCTGAGGCACGACGGGAGTGCATTCGGGTATGATGTGGCCTTGTGAGATGAGGCGGGAGACGAACGGCTCAAGCACACAGCGTGACACGAGGGATCTTGCTCGGGAGGCTCAATGGTCGCTCTGATCGCCGGGCCATGCCCGCCCCCGCGCATGGCGCAAGGCCTTGGGTTGCCGTATCTAGCCGCGGCTCTGGAGGAGGCCGGATACGAGGCTGCCATCTTCGATACGTACCCGCCTCGGCAGGATGACCGAGCCTCAGACGACCCCGACATGCGGCTGGCTGAGGCAGTGGCGGCAAGTAGCCCCTCGCTCGTCGGGGTCACGATCCACACTCCCGCCTATGCAGAGCGCGTGCACCTTGCGAAGTGCTTGCGGCAGAGACTCCCGGACGCGCTGCTGGTGGCCGGCGGCCATCATCCGACCGCCGCGCCAGGGGACCTCCTGCGGCGCTCGGAATTCGACGTATGCGTGATCGGGGAGGGCGAGCGGACGCTTGTCGAGATCGCCGGGGGCGTGGCGAGTGGCCGCAACCGGCGGGACACGGACTGGCTGACGGCCATCCGGGGGATTGCGTGCAGAGCTGACGGCCGGGTGCTCCGGACCCCGCGGCGTCGGCCCGTTGCGAACGTGGACGCGCTCCCCTTCCCGGCGCATCACCTCCTCGGGCTCGAACGCTATGGCCCACACCCCGCGTTGGGCGTGAGGAGCCAGGGGCTCTTGACGTACCGCGGGTGCCCCGCGCGCTGTGCGTTCTGCTGCAACCCGCAGGGGAGACGCGTCCGGCAGCGGGCACCGTCGCGGGTGGGCGGCGAAGTGGAGCGGGTGGTGCGTGATTTCGGCGTGCGGGGCTTCAACGTGTACGACAACCTGTTCGGGCTTGACCGCGCGCACGCGGTGGCCGTGTGCGACGAGATCCGCCGGCGTCGGCTGGACGTGGTGTGGGACTGCTGGACCGCGGGGGGCCTTGTGGACGCTGAGCTGGCGGCGAGGCTACGCCGCGCCGGGTGCATTCGCGTAGGGTTTGGCGCAGAAAGCGGTGACGACGAGGTGCTCGCGCGATCGCAACGAGGCTTCACCACGGCCCAACATCAGGCCGGCATCCGTGCGTTGGTCGCTGCCGGGCTCAAGGTCCAGGTGTTCCTCATGGTGGGGCTCCCAGGGGAGACCAGAGCCAGCGTTGAGCGCACGGTTGACTTCGCCGCGCGGTGCGGGGCGGACGACGTGTCGCTGAGTCTTCACCGCCCGTGGCCGGGCACGGCCGCGTGGCGGAACCCGCGAGCGTTCGGCCTCCGGATCACGCGCGGGCCGGACTTCGAGGCTTACGTCGAGACGGAGTCCCTCAATCGCACCGCCCTGCTGGAGCTGACCGAGGAGGCGGTGGAGACCCTCACGCAACGGGGGCTGAAGTGCGGCACCTTGCGCTGCGACCGCTTCGTCTGGGAGGGCTTCCCAAGACAGGCCCTCGGCTGGTGATCGCTGGGAGCAGCGGGGCTGTGGCGGCCTACAGGGACGCTGACAGCGGTACGAGGCGGAAGCCGGCGTCGTGAAGGTCGATGATGTCGCCCCCTCGGGTGCGGCCCACCATGTGGTTCGCCATCTCGCCCGCGTTGGGGTGCCACAGGGCTCCCGCAGCCCGTCTTCGCCGTCATGGGAACACGCTCCTCGCACCGACAAGGTTCGTGAGCGGCCCGGAGGGAACACCCGCCCCGGTCCTTCCGCTGACCGCCGCTTCCCTAACCGCCAGGAGGTTGCCTGAGTGCTACCGAGAGAACGTGTTGCGAAGACGCTGGCGTACGAGGAGCCGGACCTCGTCCCCTGGGGCGAGCACTCGATCGACTACAACATCTACGAGATCGCTCTGGGCCGCAAGACATGGGTCCACGCCAAGTTCACGGAGCAGAAAGGCCTGTGGGACGGGAAGCGGGATGAGATCGTCGCGTGCTACAAGCGCGACATCCCCGACCTGACGGATGCGCTGGGCTTCGACATCATCACCGTCGGGCAGAACCCGCCGGCAGGCTACCACCCGGAGCCGCTGGAGCAGGTGGACCACGAGACCTATCGCAGCGGCAAGCACCTGTATCGCATCTCGGCGACGACCGGCCAGCTCATGCCCTACAAGATCGACACGGAGGGCTACGAGGCGCCGACGGTCGAGCAGATCCGGGAGCAGATCGCGCACCTCGAAGCGAATCCTCCGAAGAAGCCGGAAGACTCGTGCTGGGAGGTCATGCGCCACGTCGTGCGCGAGCGCAAGGGGACCCACTGGATCAACTCCTGCGTCGGCGGAATGGGCTTCCCCGTGACGGGGCCGACGGACGAGATCCGCTACCTGAACATGGCGCTGCACCCCGAGCTGCTCGGTCCGGTCGCGGAGCTGGAGGCGAAGAGCTGTATGGCGACGCTGGAGTGGTACGCGGAGGAGGGCTGCGACTCGGTGATGCCGTGCGCCGACCTGGGCAGCTCGACCGGCCTGTTCGGCAATCCGCGCATCCTCGAGGAGCATGTTGAGCACTGGTGGAAGGCGTACATCGACAAGGCGCACTCGCTGGGCCTCAAGGTCGTCAAGCACTGCTGCGGCAACATCTGGGAGGCCCTCCCCGCGATGTGCCGTGCGGGCTTCGACGGCTACGAGGGCATCCAGGCCAGCGGCACGATGGACATGAAGCGGCTGAAGGAGGAGTACGGCGGCAAGATTGTCCTGTGGGGCGGTATCTGGCACGAGCACCTCATCCTGGGCACGCCGGAGGACATCGAGGAGGACGCCCGCTACTCCATCCGCTGGGGCGCACCGGGCGGCGGGTTCATCCTCGGGTCGAGCCACTCGCTCGCGGTCGGCTGCAAGCCCGAGAACCTGATGAAGATGAAGGAGTGCCGGCTGAAGTACGGGACGTACCCGATCGAGGTCTCGGGTCTCACGTCTCAGGTCTGAGGTTGACGGCGGAGAGCGTCGAAGCTGGCGCTTCGGCCTACGACGGCAAGGGGCTTGTAGGACGGAGCGCCAGCTCCGTCACAGGGAAGTTGATGAAGGCACTCGGCGCCGACCTGCTCAGTATGATCCCCTTCCGCGACAAGGTCGCGTGCGATCAGGCGCGCGCGATCGGCCGGGAGCAGATCACCTGGCGCGAACCGCACCACCACCCCGACTTCCATATCCGCGTGATCGACGAGCCGGGCGATCTCTACGATGCGCTGGCCGAGGACATGCTCTCCCGGATCGCGGCGGCGAAGGAGGAGGGCCGGCAATTCGTCGGGGTCTTCCCCATCGGCCCGGTGGGGCAGTACCCGAGGCTGGTGGAGAAGGCCGTCGCTCGGCGGGCGGACCTCTCGCACTGCAGGCTCTTCTTCCTCGACGAGTACGCGTACGAGGATGGCAGCACCATCGAGAAGACCTCGCCCTGGAGCTTCGAGTTCGTCGCGCGTCAGTCGCTGATCGAGCCCCTCACGCGCGCCGGGCGGAAGCCGCCTGCATTCCACTTCCCCGGCCCGGACAACATCGACCGTTACGATGAGATGATCCTGGAAGCCTCGGAGGGCCGCGGCGCGGATGTGGTCTACGGGGGCATCGGTTGGTGCGGGCACTTCGCGTTCTGGGAGCCACACCTCGCCGAGGGGTTCGCGACCGAGGCGGAGTGGAAGCAGGCTCACTCAGCCTTGGTGCGCCTGCACCCGATGACCATCCTGCACAACTCGCTACGGGCGGGCGGCGACTGGTCGTCCGTCCCGCCGTGCGCATACACCGTTGGGCCGAACGTCGTCCTCGGCGCTCAGTACCGCAGCTTCTGGTTGGACGCGTACCTCGGCTCGGGGATGAGCTGGCAGCGGTTCATCGGCCGCCTGGCGACCCACGGTCCCGTGACGCCCCTTGTGCCCGCCTCCTACCTACAGACGTTACCGGGGGAGGTCGTCTTCCTCGGCGCCGTCGCCGACGACATCGGCGGGCCGAGGACGAGCTGGCAGTGACAGCAGGCGGTTGCTTAGACCGAAGTTCCCCGATCTGAGGGGGTGTTTGGCCTGTGATCTGGGGCTTTTGGGCTGATTGGCCTGCGATTTGGTACCCATGTAGAGTATAAGTT
>VGFC01000138.1 GCA_016869045.1 Armatimonadota bacterium | reverse complement strand
TGCCCGGGGTCGATCAGCGCACCTACGCTCCCGCCGAGGAAGAAGGAGTTGCAGTTGTTCTCGTAGCCCTCCCAGACGAAGGCGTACAGGTCGTCAGTGAGCCTCAAGGTCGGGTCCTCCAAGTCGCGCCACGCAGTCCGCCAACGCCTCGCGGTAGTGTCTCAGAGCCGGGAGCTTCGTGTTGGCGAGGGCCGAGTACGGCGGGCGCATCGCAGGCTGGTTCAGCTCAGCGCTGGTGATCGGCTCGACCGGCACGTCGCCCATGCCTGCCGCGATCACGACCTCGCGAGCGAAGTCGTAGCGTGACACGACGCCCGAGTTCACCAGGTGAAACGTGCCCCCCCGGTCCGCCGCAACCAGCCGCCACAAGGCCGCTGCGAGATCCGGGGCGTACGTCGGCGAGCCGACCTGATCGGCGACGACGCGCAGGCGTCCTTGCTCGCGCGCCGCCCTCAGGATCGACAGCACGAAGTTCCGCCCCCACGGCGCAAAGGTCCAGGCCGTGCGCACAATGGCATGGTCCGGCGCGGCCTCGCGCACGCAGTCCTCTGCCGCCAGCTTGGTGCTGCCATACACGCCGATGGGGGCGGGCAGATCGTCCTCTGCGTACGGCGTGGTTCGGCGCCCGTCGAACACGAAGTCTGTGCTGACATGGATCAGCCGGGCGTCGCCGCAGGCCTCAACCACGTTCCGCGTGCCCTCGACATTGATGCGCCGGGCGCTGTCGGGGTCGGTCTCACACCCATCCACATCGGTCATGGCGGCGCAGTGGATCACAGCGTCGGGGCGGAAGCCGGCCAAACACCGCCGGACATCCCGGACGGAGGTCACGTCCACCTCCTCCACGTCCACGCCGAGTACGTCGTACTGACTCGGGCGCTGCTCCATCAGGGCCCGCCCGAGCATCCCCTTCGCGCCGGTAATGAGGATGCGGTTCATGGGGGTGAGGGTCGGTCGAACTCGGCGAAGAGGTTGTGCCGCCACGCCACCTCGTTGGCCGCGAGGTAGCTGCGGTGCGATTCGCCCGCGTCCCCCCACTCGCAGTCGAGGATGCCGTAGGCCAACTGCCCGCGCTCGAGGTAGGCGTTGTTCACATCCGTGATCTCAAGCTCGCCCCGGCCGGAGCGCTGCAGACCGGGGATGATCTCCCACACCTGCTCATCGTACATGTACACGCCAGTGACCGCGTAGCTCGACGGGGGCTCTGCCGGCTTCTCGATGATGCGCCGCAGGGCGCCGTCCGGGGCGAGGTCGGCCACGCCGTAGGCCTGCGGGTTCGGCACCTCGGTCAGCAACACCATCGCGCCGCGTTCCTGCGCCTCGAACCGTGCGACATACGGCCGCAGGCTGCCGGCGAGGAAGTTGTCGGCCAGGTGCACGACGCAGCGGTCGCCGTCCACGAAGTGGTTCGCCAACCCGAGCGCCTCGGCGATCCCCCCCGGACGCTCCTGGTAGGCGTAGTCGATGTGGTCCAGCCCGAAGTCCTTGCCGCTGCCGAGCAGCTCGAGGAACATGCCGGCATTGTTGCCGCCGGTCACGATCATGATCTCCCGGATGCCCGCCTCCACCAGGCTGCGCAGCGGGTAGAAGATCATCGGTACCCGCCCAACCGGCAGCAGGTGCTTGTTGATGACGCGGGTCAAGGGCTCCAGGCGGCTGCCCGTCCCCCCGGCCAGGATGATCCCCTTCATGGTGTGGCTCCAGTCCGGTGGCACGCGCGGCTCGCGCGTGAGTGCTGTGGCCCTTCCTGCCTACCGCGACGCGACCCCCCACTCGAAGGGGAGGGCGTCCCACGGGGCCCGCTGTTCGTCGGGATGGTCGCGGTCGTAGGTCTCGGTCGGGAGGTTCAGGATGCAGGCGGTCTCGAGGCCCAGCGGCATGTAGCCGTGCCACACGCCCGGCGGAATCTGCACGAGGTGGTCGTTGCCCCCGCCGAGGATGATCGCCTGTGATTGCCCGCAGGTCGGCGAGCCCTCGCGGTCGTCATACAGGCCGACCTTCACCTTGCCCCCGACCGCGCAGAAGTGGTCGGTCTGCTTCTCATGCTTGTGCCAGGCCTTCACGACCGGGCCGCCGGGCTGCGGATCGCAGGTCGTGATGTATGCCTGGCCGAAGCGGATGAAGTGCTCGTCATCGGACCGCAGAATCTCCATCAGGAAACCGCGGTCATCGACATGGCGCGTGAGCCGGATGAGCTTGACTCCGTCGATCATGGGCCGACCCTCCCCGGCGCGTGCCCCGAAGCTGGGCGTCAGGTTGCCTTCCACGCTTCGGACGCCTTGCCCTTCCGCACCGTCGCGGAAGAGGTGCCGTCACCAGACGTAACGAATGCGGAGCGAGCAACGACTCCCATTCGGACCGCCGAGGCCGCGCCGTGATCATTGAGAAGACGGGCTACGCCCGAGCCGCACTGCTGGGCAACCCATCGGATGGGTTCCACGGGAAGACCATCGCGCTGCTGATTCGCAACTTCGCGGCCGACGTCCAGGTCTGGGAAAGCCCGGAGTTGTCCATCAAGCCTCACCCCGAGCACGATCCGACCACTTTCGAGTCGCTGGAAGAACTGCGCGCGACCGCCGCAGCGCAGGGCTACTACGGCGGGCTGCGCCTGATACTGGCGACCTGCAAGAAGTTCGCCGACGCGTGCCGGGCACGCGGCGTCGCCCTGCCGGACCGGCGGTTCACCATCCGCTACCACACCACCATCCCGCGCCAGGTCGGCCTGGGCGGGTCCAGCTCGATCATCGCGGCCGCCTTCAACGCGCTGATGGAGTTCCACGGCGTACCGGCCAGCACGTTCCCGCTCCCGCAGCGCCCGAACCTCATTCTGAGCGTCGAAACCGACGAGCTTTCGATCCAGGCCGGGCTGCAGGACCGCGTGATCGCTGTCTACGGCGGCCTGGTCTACATGGACTTCGCGGAGGAGCTGCTCAAGAGCCAGGGGCATGGCGACTACGTGCGGCTCGATCCCGCCCTTCTGCCGCCGCTGTTCGTGGCCTGGGGTACGCCGGGCGGCGAATCGGGCAAGGCGCACTCGCCGATCCGCACGCTCTGGGAGCGCGGCGACGAGCGCGTGCGCGAAGCCATGAAGCGCTTCGCCTCCTTCGCGCAACAGGGCTGGCAGGCGCTCCTGGATGGCGACCGGGCGCGGCTGGGTGACCTGATGAACGCGAACTTCGATCTGCGCCGCGAGCTGTACGGCGACGCGGTCCTCGGGGCGCAGACCCTGCGCCTGGTCGAAATCGCCCGCAGCTACGGCTGCGCCGCCAAGCTGCCGGGCTCGGGCGGCGCCGTCATCGGTCTGGCCCCCGAGGGCGAGGCGGCCTGGAACTCCCTGGTTGCGGCCTACGAGGATGAGGGGTTCCGGATCGAGCGCGCCATCGTGGACGCGTGAGCTACTCGCCAGTGCCCTACCGCCTGGAGGTCTCCATGCCCGACACGCCCGTTGCCACCCTCTACGACACCGACATCGGCGACGACATCGACGACGCCTGGGCGCTCAGCGTGTGCATCCGTCACCCAGAGATCGACCTGGTCGGCGTGACGACGGTTCATCGCGACACCGAACTCAGGGCGGCGCAGGCGCGGCTGCTGCTGGAGTTGGCCGGGCGCAGCGAGGTCCCGGTCGCCGCGGGCTCACGGGACGGGATGGACCGCCTCTTCGAGCTGGTCCGCAACAACCAGGCGGACGTGCTCTCCGCCGAGGACGAGGCGCGGCTGCGGAAGGGGCGCGTGGACGGCGTGCGCTTCCTGGCCGAGCGAATCGAGGCCAACCCGGGCTGCACGCTGCTCCCCGTTGGCCCGTTCACGAACATCGGTCGGCTGATCGTGGAGTTCCCGGAGGCGTTCGCGAAGGTCGGCCGCATCGTACTGATGGGCGGGCATGTCATGCCCGACCGCGAGGGGCCCGAGTACAACGCGAGCGTCGATCCACGCGCAACGCGCCTCACGTTCACGTCGGGGAAGCCGGTTACCATCATCGGCCTCGACGTGACGCTGCGGTGCGTGATGACCCACGAGGAGCTGGACGAGATCGAGGCCAAGGACACGCCGTTGTCCCGCGCGATCATGACCATGACGCGCCTCTGGCAGCAGCACGTCTCGCCCCCCGGCGGCCCCGTGCGCACCCCGTGCATCCACGATCCGCTCGCCGCGCTTGTTTCGGTCGAGCCGGCCTGCGTCCGGCTCGAGAAGATGCACATCGACATCGACGAGGAGGGCCGCTGCCTCCCGGGCGCAGGGGAACCGAATGCCGAGGTGGCGGTGGACGTGGACCCCGACGCTGTCCGGCGCCGAATCGTGGAGCTGATTGGCTGAGCGCTACCGCGCGAGGTACGGTGAAGGAGTCAGTGCCTTCCCTCGCGAACGAGCAGCTCGCAGTGACATCCGGACTTGCCAAACCCAGGGAGGTACTCCCCCGATGGCCTGCGTGAACCATGCCGACCGAGACAGTACCGCGCGTTGCATGACGTGTGGCGCGGAGCTTTGCGACGAGTGCCGCACCGAGGTGGACGGGAAGAACTACTGCGCCAAGGATGCCCCGCCACCCGCGGTGCCGCCTCCGCCTGCCCCTGCCGCACCGCCGCCTTCGCCCATGGCCGCCCCCGCCGCGGGCGGGGATGACGTGAGCCAGGAGCAGCCGGTCATGGCGGCGCTCGCGTACATCCACGTCGCACTTGTCGGCATCATCATCGCGGTTGTGATCTTGTGCACCGACATGAAGAAGAGCCGCTACATGCGGTTCCACGCGTTCCATTCGCTTTTCTTGCTGCTCGCGGTCGTCGTCGTGAGCATTGGTCTCGGCATCGTGACCGGCATTGTCGGCGCCATCCCGGTCATCGGCTTCCTGGCGGCCATCTTCGGCATCATCCTATCGATGCTCTGGCCACTGGGCATCCTCATCCTGGAGATAGTGCTCGCGGTCAAGGCCTACAACAGGCAGGAGCTGGAGCTGCCCGTCATCACGAAGATGGCGCGGGATCAGGCCGACAAGATGCGCGTGTAGGGTCAGTTCGGAGGGCCGGCGGCGAGCCGGCCCTTCTACGTTCAGAAGCCGGGAGGCCGGCTTGCGATGGCATCGAGCCGTCGGGGATCGCGCATGTCACCACCGCTAGCTGCCGAATTGGAGCCGCGAACCGTCGGGCGCGCTCGGCTCACCGTGGAGGACCCGGAGTCGGGTCAGCAGGTGGGTCTTCCGGTCGTCGCCGCCCGGGGCGCGGAGGACGGGCCGGTCCTGTGCCTGCTGGGTGCGCAGCGGGGCCTCGATGTCAACGGCACGGCGGCCATCCATCTGCTCGTGCCTCGGCTGGACCTCGATGATCTCAAGGGCGTCGTGATTGGGATACCGGTCGCCAACCCGCCGGCCGCGCGCACGAAGCGGAGGGCGTTCCCCTGCGATGACGGTTGGCCGGACGCCTGCCCCCACGACATGAACAACGTCTGGCCGGGCGACGCGGAGGGAGCGCTCGTCGAGCGGATGGCGGCCGCGCTTTGGGAGCAGTGCCTCGAGTCATGCCACGCGGTCATCGACCTGCACTCGGCCGCCCCGCAGCGCGGCCCAGTAGCCGTCGTTCGCGCGACCTCCGACGCAAGCGTGGCTGCGGCGAAAGCCTTCGGCATTCCCCACATCCAGGCGACCCGCGAGATCGACCGGCGGGCGCTCTACGATGTTGCGGCTCGACAGGGCAAGGCCGCCATTGAGGTCCGGCTGCCGCCGCCGGGGGCGGTTGAGCCGGAGAGTGTCCGCCTGGCGCTGGCCGGAATCCGGAGCGTGCTGTCGGACCTGCACATGAGCTCCCGGGGCGCCCGCTCAGCCGAGACAGCCCTGGTTCTGCCGGAGTCCGAGAGCCGTCTCTGGCACGCGCCGACCGACGGCGTCGTCCTCAGCCACGTCGATCCGGGGTCGATCGTGCAGGAGGGCGCGCTGATCGCGGAGCTGCTCAGCGTGCACACGGCGGAGGTTGCGGCCGAGGCGATCGCGCCCTTCCGAGGCGTCGTCACGCTGATCGGCTGCCCTGGCGGTGGCCCGGCCGACCTCGTCTCCCAGGGACAACTCTACGCGCAGATGGCGCGCTGCGATCTGTAGGTCCCCCGTGCGATTCGCGACTCACCTGCCCCAGCTCACCGCCCGGGAGGTTCTCTCCCTTGTGCCGTTCGCCGACGACGTTCGCCGCGCCGCCGGGCGGCAGCGGTCCTATCTGGTTGGCGGCGCGGTCCGCGATGCCTTCCTCGGGCGGTCATGCATGGACTTCGACTTCATCCTCGCCGACCCGCCTCGGGTGGCGGGAGCGGTCGCCCGCCGCGTGGGCGGGAGCCTGGTGCGGCTGCACGAAGCGCACCGCACGTATCGAGTGGCCCTGAGGCGCGGCGGTGTTCGGTTCTACCTGGACTTCGCGGCCGTCGCGCCCGGAGGCTTGGCCGCCGATATGCGTGCCCGGGACTTCACGATCAACGCCCTCGCAGCCGGGCCGCTCGGGGAGCATCCGCGCCTCCGCGACCCGTGCGGTGGGCGGGCTGACCTGGCCCGGGGGGTCGTGCGGATGATCTCCCGCGAGGCGCTAGTGCGCGATCCGGTCCGCATTGTGCGCGCCTACCGTTTCGCGGCGACCCTCGGGTTCCGACTCGACCGGCGAACGCGCCGTGCCTGTGCCGGCCTCACAGGTCTCTTCCCCGAGGTTGCCGCCGAGCGTCTGGGCGCTGAACTCCTGCTCACCCTCGGCGCGCGGGCCTACGAGACGCCCCTGCAGGCGATGGCGGAGGACGGCGTCCTGGCGGCTCTCATCCCGGAGTTCGCGCCGACGGTCGGCGTCGAGCAGGGCGGAGTGCATGAGTTCGACGTTGCGGCGCACAGCGTGCTGACGGCCGTCCGGCTCGCGCAGATCATCAGCCGGCCTGGTGCGTTCTTCCGGGAGCACGCCGACCGCATTGCGCGCTACGTCGCCGATGAGACCACACGCAGCGGGCTGGTGCTGGCGACGCTGTTGCACGACATCGGCAAGCCAGAACGCCGCACCTGGGGCGGGCGCCGCTGGCGGTTCTTCGGGCACGAGGAACATGGCGCAGAGCTTGCCGAGCAGGCGGTGTCTCGGCTGCGTCTGCCGCGGCGCGTGCGGCGCCAGGTCAAGGACCTCGTCCGCTCACACATGCGCATCTTGCCCTTCATGCAGACCGACGAGCCGACCCTCCGCGCCCGTCGGCGGTTCATGCGCGACATGGCGCCTCACGGGATAGGCGCCGTGCTCCTGGCGCTGGCCGACCGCCGGGCTTTGCGCGTCACGCCGTCGTTCGACGACGACGAAGCGGCGGTTTGCCGGCTGGCGTGTCTGCTGGCCGCGGGAGAGGGTGGCCCCGCGAGCCGAACCGAGGACCTCCCGGTGAACGGAGATGACCTGTTGCGGCTCGGGTTCGCTCCGGGACCGCAGTTCAAGACCATCCTCGAGGCCGTTGAGGTGCAGTGGATCGCCGGGAATCTCGTCACCCGCGACGAGGCCTTGGCGTGGGTGAGGGCCCGGTTCAGCGGCCGGTAGGCCGACCTTCAGGAGAGGTGAACTGCATTGATCGAGATGGAGCGCGTGACCGCTGATCTGCTGGCGTTGCTGCGTATCGATTCCCCGAGCTACCGCGAAGCCGCCGCTGCCGCCTGGCTTGTGGCGCAGTTTGCTGAGTTCGGTGTCGAGGCGACGGACGACGGGCTGGGAGCCACACTGAACGGCAACTCGGGCAACCTGATCGCCCGCGTCCCCGGCAACGGCGCGCCGCCCGTGCTGCTGAACGCGCACCTGGACAACGTGCCCCCGTGCGAGGGCGTGAGCCCCGCCATCGAGGACGGTGTCGTGCGCACCGACGGCCGGACGGTGCTTGGCGGCGACGACAAGTGCGGGTGCATCGCCGTCCTGTCGGCCGTGCGCGAGGTCGTCACCAACGGCATTCCGCACCCCCCGCTGGAGATCGTCCTCCCCGCCGCCGAAGAGACCGGCCTGGAGGGCGCCAAGGGCCTCGACTACGAGGCCGTGACTGCTCGGCGAGGTTTCGTCGCGGAGTCCGGCACGGTGGGCGCGATCACGGTAAAGGCCCCTTCCGCCGATCGCTGGGATGCCGTGCTGAAGGGCCGAGCCGCCCACGCGGGCGTCGCGCCGGAGAAGGGCATCAACGCCATCCGCATGGCGGCCGAGGCCATCGCCGAGATGCACGTGGGACGGCTCGACGATGAGACGACAGCCAACGTCGGCCTCATCCGGGCGGGCGAGGCGCGCAATGTGGTGCCGCCGATCTGTACGGTGGGCGGCGAAGCGCGCAGCCATGACACGCGCAAGCTCGATTCCCAGGTGAAGCACGTGCGCCGGTGCTTCGACAAGGCCGCGAAACGACACGGCGGCGAGGTCGAGCTTACCGTCAGCCGCACGTACGAACGCTTCGACGTCGGGCTCGACGAGTGGCCCTACGTGGTCGCCGACGAAGCAGCGCAGGAGGTCGGCCTCGAGCCGCTCGCCCGACCGACCGGCGGCGGCAGCGATGCCAACATCTTCAACCAGCACGGAGTCGTCTGCGTGATCCTGGGCTGCGGTTCCTCCGAAGTGCACACCCCGGATGAGCACGTGGACCTGAACGACCTCCACCGGGCCTGCGTCTGGCTGGCCAAGATCATTGAGATCGCCGGACGAGATTAGGGACAGGCCCCGATTTCCGACAAGACGTCCGTCGGAAATCGGGGCCTGTCCCTAATTTCGTCGCCGGAGATCTACGTGAAAGCCTACATCCTCGCCGGAGGCAGGGGGTTGCGCCTTTCCCCCGACAAGGGGTTCCTGACCGTCGGTGGCGTGCCCATCGTCGAGCGCGTGCGAGCGGCGGTCGCCCCCCTGGTCGCGGAGGTCGTGCTCGTCGGCGATCCGACTCCGCTCGAAGGCCTGGGCTTGCGTGTCATCACGGAACCCGACGAGGGAGGCGGTCCGCTGGCCGCGCTGTGTGCGGCCCTGGTTGACGCGGAGCCGGACGATGCGCTCGTCGTCCCGTGGGATGCGCCCTTCGTCTCAACGCCGATGCTGGCGTTCCTGCGCGACCAGCGGGGCGCCGCGGACGCGGTAGTGCCCCGGCGCGGGGAACTGATGGAGCCGCTGTGCGCCATCTACGGACCCGCCTGCCGAGGGCCGGCGCAAGAGGCCTTGGCGGCGGGGCGCCGCCGCACCGTGTCGTTCTACGACCGGGTCGCGATCCGCTGGGTCACCGAGGAGGAGCTGGCCCCGTTCGGGGACTGGGATCGCCTGTTCCTGAACGTGAACACCGCGGAGGACCTCGCGCGCGCCCGTGCGCTCGCCGACCCGCAGCAGAGGGAGACGCTATGACCTCCACCGAACGCGTGATGGCGGCTCTGGACTTCCGGCCGCCGGACCGCATCCCGTTGTATGATGGCTACTGGGCGGAGTTCGAGGCGGCCTGGCGCGAAGCCAAGGGCCTTGGACCGGAGATGGACATTCACGACTACTACGGGGTGGACATCTCGATAGCGGTGGGGGATGAAGGGCTTTGCCCCAGCCGCGCCGAGACGCTCGAGCAGACCGACCGGCAGACGATCCGTCGCGATAGTTGGGGCCGCGTGATTCGCACGGTGACCGGCGGCTACTTCTACGAACAGCTGGAGAGCGCGGTAACCTGCCCGGCCGACCTTGACTCCCTGGCAATCGACCCGCCCGATCTCCCCTCTCGTTACGCGGGCCTGGACGAAGGCATGTCGGCGCTCAAGGAGCGCTACTGCGTGTTCGCCAAGGTCGGGGGGCCGTTCATCCGCACGCAGTTCGTACGTGGCGAGGTGGACTTCCTGTGCGACATGGCGGCCGATCCCGCGTTCGCGCGCGAGCTGGCCTTCGTAGTTGGCCGCCACCTGATCCGCGTCGGGCTGGAGGAGCTGCGTCGCTGGGACCTCTACGGCACAGGCATCTGGATCTTCGATGACATGGCCTCCAACCTAGGGCCGATGTTCTCTCCGCGCACTGCAGATGAGGTGCTGGTCCCGGTGTGGGCGGAGATGGTAGAGGCCTTCAGGGCGGCAGGAGCTCGCAAGGTCATCTTGCACAGCGACGGCAACATCGGCCCCTTGCTGGATCGCTTCATCGAGATTGGCTTCGACGGCATAAACCCCGTCGAGCCCAAAGCCGGTCTGGACGTGGTGGCCCTCCGCAAGCAGTACGGCGAGCGCCTGGCCCTCCTCGGCGGCCTGGACAACGCTCACATCCTCCCGCGCGGCGATCTTGCCGAGGTGCGACAGCACGTCCGGCGACTGGTCGAGATCGGCCAGGAGGGCGGCCTCGTGGCTGGGATGCACTCGGTCGGCGCGGACATCGCGGTCGAGACCTACGATGAGGTCGTCAGGCTGCTGCGCTCCGTGGGGAAGAGCTGATGGGGGAGCGAGATCTGGCAGCCCACCCAACGGCGGCGTCGGGCGTATGCCGCGCTTCCCCGCTCCCCCACTCGGCCTGTGCACGGTCTGGAGGCATCTTCATCCCAGGAAACACCCCTTCTTGACCCTGTAGTTCCCCCTGTTCCCTCTATTATGGTCAAATCTCGTCCACAGGAACCTCCCGGCGGGTGTAGGCGTCTATGGAATCAGATGATGGGTCTGGTCTGATCGCTCAGGTTGTGCTATCTTAGAAGCGGAGGGGAGGTTAGACCGCGATGACAAAGGTCGTCGTACGCGAAGGCGAAAGCCTGGATGCCGCGCTGAGGCGGTTCCGGAAGGACTTGGCCAAGTCCGGCGTGCTCCGCGATGCTCGCAAGCACGAGCATTACGAGAAGCCGAGCGAGAGGAAGCGCCGCGAGCGGGCGAAGCGTCTGCGGAAGTCCAGGTAGCACTTCTGGCCATGGGCAGTCGAAGGTGGCCGGGGCGTCGTCATCAGCCCCGGCCTTTTCGATGGATGGGGATTGCAGGCAGGCCGCAACGGGGCGGGCGGCGAACTCTGCATCGGCGAACCACAGGAGTACCGACAGGAAGAAGGATGGCCTTTGGCGGCGGGCCTGACGGGTTGGGTTGAGATCGAGGCGGATGCGCCGGAAGACGTGTCCGCGCTGGCCGGGCAACTGGATGAGCATCTGAAGGCGATCCAGGAGGCCTTCGACCTGAGGCTGGCGGTGCGGGAGTGCGCGGTTCGCGTGCAGTCCGGCCGAGCGGGCACGCTGCCCGCCGAGCAGGTGGTGCGCAAGCTGTTGGCGACGGTCCATGACGGGCATGTGCTGTCGGCCACCGATGTCGAGTACGCCATCAACGCCGTGAAGGCCGATCACCCGCAGGACGCCGATGCACTGCGCTCGAAGGTCATCTGGGCCACTCCGAGCGGTCGCCCCGTGCGGCCGCGTACCGCGGCGCAGGCGGCGTATGTCGAAGCGATGGGCCGTGATGATCTCGTCCTCGCCATTGGCCCCGCTGGCACTGGCAAGACCTACCTGGCGATGGCGGTGGCCGTCGCGGCCCTACGCGACAAGCGGGTGAGCCGCCTTGTCCTGACGCGCCCGATCCGCGAAGCGGGCGAGAGTCTGGGCTTCCTGCCGGGCGACATCCGCGAGAAGGTCGATCCGTACCTGCGTCCGCTGTACGATGCGCTGTACGAGCTGGTCGGCATCGACAAGTTCCGCCGCTATGCGGAGCGCGGGGTCATCGAGCTGGCGCCTCTGGCGTACATGCGCGGACGGACGCTCAACGAGGCGTTCGTGGTGTTGGACGAAGCCCAGAACACAACCATCATGCAGATGAAGATGTTCCTGACCCGCCTGGGGCACGGGTCGCGCATGGTGGTGACGGGGGACACGACGCAGATCGACCTGCCCGAGGGCGGCGAGAGCGGCCTGGTGCACGCCGAGCGGCTCCTGCACGGCCTGCGCGGCGTCTCCATCTGCACGCTGACGGAGGTGGACATCGTCCGCCATCCGCTGGTCCAACGCATCGTGCGGGCGTATGAGGCCTCCGAGCGGCGCACGCCCTCGTCACAAGCCGGGGGTGAGGCGGGGTGAGACACCTCCCTGGGGACAAGCCCCCGCGGGGGGCGTTGCCCCTGGGTCGGCTGCTTCAGTTGGTGACGCGTCGCCCATACCGGACGGCCGCTCTGGTTGTGGGCGCCGGTCTGCTGTTCGTGCTGGTGTACGTCCGCATTCTCGGCGAGCGCGTCCCGTGGCAGATCGGGCAGCGCGCCCCCCGCGACATTCGCGCCCACGCCTTCACCAACTACGTTGATACGGAGGCGACCGAGCGGGCGAAGGCTGAAGCGCGTGCCGCCACCTCGCCGGTGTTCAAGCCGCGCATTGCGGCCGCGGCCCGCGCCACCGATGACACCATTACCTCCGTTCTCGAGCTGACTCGGAACGTCCGTCTCGACGAGACGACCCCCATCGCGCGGTCTGCCCGGCTGCGCGACGCGCTTCCCGCGAAGCTGTCCGAGGACACGCGCCGGACGCTGGCGACCATCTCCGATCCCGAGCTGGCGATCGTCACCGACAAGGCTCGGCGGCTGGCTGCCGAGCGGATGAAGCAGGAGATCCGGGACCGCGGCAGTGAGCTGGAGAAGGCCCGGCGCCTGATCGAGGGCAGCGCCGCCGCCATCAAGGAGCCTGCGCCGCTGGTGGACGCGGCCGTCGAGATCGCTCAGCAGACGATCCAGCCCAACAGTGAGTACGACGCGGAGGGCACTGCGAGGGCTCAGGACCAGGCCGAGGCCGCGGTCAATCCCGAGCGGAAGACGATCGACCGCAACGAGCTGGTGATCGCGGCGGGCGACACGGTCGAGCAGGTCCACATCGACATGCTGAACGCCCTGGGTCTGTTGACCCACGGGGAGACGAACCTCGCTTCACGCCTCCTGGCCTCGGGCGCCACGATCGTGGCCCTCTTCGTGGTCTTCGGCTACTACCTGCACCGCTTTCGGCCCAAGTACCTCGAGCGCGGCCGGTGTGACGGGCTGATCGTGGGCAGTTTCGTCATGGCCGCCTTTGTGGCCCGACTGGGCGCCAAGGGCGCGGCGTTTGAGGCGACCGACCTCGCGGCCGTCGCAGCGTTGGCCATCGTGCTCACGGCACTGCTGGACACCGAAGTCGCGATGCTGGCCAGCGTCTTCATGGCCTTCTTCGCCGACATGGCCGCCCCCGAGAGCGACCCGCGCCTGATCATCGCCGCCGCGACGGCCGGGGTCGTTGCCGCCTTCGCCAGCGGCGCCGGTGGCTCGCGCACCTCCATGGTCGCGCGGACAGCCATGGTCTGCGGGGTCACCAACGCCTTCCTCATCGCCGCCGTCTCGACGGTCTTCGGGCTCCCGGTCGAGCTGAGGCAACTCGCCACGGCCGCCCTCTTTGGGTTGCTGGCCGCACCGTTGGCGGCCGGCGCCATCCTGGTCCTTGAACGCCCCCTGAGAATCGTGACGGAGGTCCGCCTCCTGGAGCTGTCCAGCGCCAACGAGCCGATCCTCAAGCGCCTGGCATTGGAGGCTCCCGGCACCTACGCCTCCAGCATCGGCGTGGCGAACCTCGCCGAGGCCGCCGCCGACGCTGTGGGGGCCGATGCGCTGCTGGTCCGCGTGGGCGCCTACTACCACGACATCGGAAAGCTGAAGCGGCCGTACTACTTCATCGAGAATCAGCAGGGCGCCGCCAACCCGCACCATCGCCTGACGCCCAACCTGAGCGCCCGCGTCATCATCTCTCATGTGAAGGACGGCCTCGAGCTGGCCGAGGAGATCGGCCTACCGACGGAGGTGCGCGACTTCATCGCCCAGCACCACGGCACGACGCTCGCCGAGTACGTCTACGACCGTGCGCTCCAGGAAGCCGGGCCCGGCGAGGACGTGCTGGAGGCGCCCTTCCGCTACCCGGGCCCCAAGCCTCGGTCGCGCGAGTCGGGCATTCTCATGCTCGCCGATACCGTCGAGGCGGCCTCGCGGACGCTGGGGAACCCCAACCCGGACGCCATTCGGACCATGGTCCATAATCTGGTGCGCCACAAGATCGACGATGCCCAGCTCGACGAGTGTACCCTGACCTTCGCGGACATTCACGCCATCGAAGACGTCTTCGCCCGCACACTCTACGCCACGTTCCATCAGCGGATCCGGTATCCTGCGCAAGTGGAGGAGGAGCACAGGCCGCCTCTGAACCACCGTAACGGCCCGCCCGACTGAGACACTGTCGTGCTGAGGCTCAGCACACGATGAAGATCGACCTCATCAACCTGCAGGCCACGGACCTCGACGGCCGCTTCGTGCAACGGGTCGCGCGACGCGCAGCCCTGGATGCCGGCACGCGTGCGGGGACCGTGAGTGTTGCACTGGTTGATGACGCGCACATCGTGGAGTTGAACCGGGCCCACCGGCGGCGTAATCGCCCGACGGATGTGCTAGCCTACGAGGGCGATGACCAGAAGGCCCGTTACCTGGGCGACGTCGTGATCAGCGTGGAGACGGCGGCGCGTCAGGCCCTGGAAGCCGACCGTTCCGTGCTCCACGAGGTGGCATGGCTGGCGGCCCACGGGGTTCTGCACCTGCTGGGCTACGATGACGTCACCGCCGCCGACCGCGCGGCGATGATCGAGCGCCAGGACCGTGCGCTCGCGGCCTGCCTGCGGCCGAGAGGACGGCGAGACCGGTGAGAACGCCCCGCAAGTCGGTCGCCCGCAGCTTCGGCTTTGCGCTGGACGGTGTGATGTTCGTCCTGCGCACGCAGAAGCACATGCAGGTTCACTGCGCGATCATCACGCTCGTCCTGCTCGCCGCCTTGGGGCTCCGCGTCTCCCCCTCCGACATGCTGATGCTCATGCTGGCGATGGCCCTGGTGCTGGTCACGGAGATGGTGAACACGGCCATCGAGCACGCCATCGACATCTCCGTCAGCACCTACAACCCCCAGGCCAAGGCCGCCAAGGACGTCGCCGCCGGCGCCGTCCTGATCGCCGCGTTCTACTCGGTGATCGTGGGGGTCACCGTCTTCGTCACCAACGAGAGACTGATCCACGCGATCCAGGCGATGCCCCAGGTGCCTGCCCGGCCGCATCTGGGCGTGGTGCAGACCGTCGGCCTCGGTCTGGTGCTGCTCGGCGTCCTGATGGCCCTCATCAAGCGCCGCACCGGACGCGGCACCTTCCTGAAGGGCGGCGCCATCTCCGGGCACGCCATGGTCGGCTTCTTCCTTGGCACGTGCATCTTCCTGTTCACCCGGAACCTGCCCGTCACCGCTCTCGCCGGCGCTCTTGCCTTGCTCATTGCCCAGAGCCGTGTGCAGGCTAACATCCATTCCCTCCGCGAAGTCATCTACGGGGGAGTCCTCGGGACGGTGGTGGCGTTGTTGTTATACTGGCCGTACTCGTAGACACGGGTGCTTGGGCGCCCGTTGAGCAACAGGGATACCGGAACGGTGGACCCGATGTCGATGGACGTGCTGGAGGGCAAGGAGCAGCGCCTGCGGGCCGTCTTGCGGGACATGGGGAGCGTGCTGGTCGCCTTCAGCGGCGGCGTGGACAGCACGCTGCTCCTGCGGGTCGCGGTCGATGAGCTGGGCCCGTCCGCTGTTGCCGCGACCGCGCGCTCCGAGACCTACCCGGAGGAGGAGTTTCGGCGCTCGCAGGAGCTGGCCCACGCCATCGGCGTCGAGCAGATCGTCTTTGAGACCAGCGAGTTGGGCATCGAGGGCTTCGCGCAGAACCCCGTGAACCGCTGCTACTTCTGCAAGCGCGAGCTATTCACGAAGCTCAGGGAGATCGCGCGGGAGCGCGGCCTGGCGTGGGTCGTGCATGGCGCGCAGTGCGACGACCTGGGCGACCATCGCCCGGGCATGCAGGCCGCAGAGGAGCTGCAGATCGAAGCGCCCCTGCTGCGCGCCGACCTCTCCAAGGACGAGGTCCGCGAACTCTCCCGCCGCTTGGGCCTGCCGACGTGGGACCAGCCCGCGATGGCCTGCCTCTCCTCCCGCTTCCCGTACGGCGAGCGCATCACGCCCGAGAAGCTCGAACGCGTCGCCGCTGCCGAGCGGCTGATCCGGAGCCTGGGCTTCCGGCAGGTGCGCGTGCGCCATCACGGGAACCTCGCCCGCATCGAGGTGACCCCAGGCGAGATCGGGAGACTGGCAGACGAGGCCGTGCGCCAAGGAGTGGTCGAGGAGCTGAAACGGCTGGGGTTCACCTACGCGACGCTCGATCTCCAGGGCTTCCGGTCCGGCAGCATGAACGAACCCCTCGCCAATCAGTGACAGGCACCATCTCCCGACGCCAGGAAATGGTGCCTGTCACTTATCGAAACGGACCGCCCCATGAGCAGCCTGCGCCCCATCGACGAGACCGACCTCGAGACGGTCCGCGCCGACTTCCTCGTCGTCGGTAGCGGAATCGCGGGTCTGTGGACGGCGATCCGGCTCGCGGAGCAAGGCTCCGTGGCCCTCGTTACGAAGGACCGCCTCCTGGAGAGCAGCACCTTCTACGCTCAGGGCGGGATCGCCGTCGCCCTCTACCCCGAGGACTCGCCCGAGGAGCACCTCGCCGATACCCTGGCCGCCGGCGCGGGCCTCTGCGACGAGCCTGCCGTCGAGGTCCT
>VGFC01000137.1 GCA_016869045.1 Armatimonadota bacterium | reverse complement strand
GGCCCCGTGTCCCCCTCGCCGATTCGCTTGTGGTCCTGCGACGGCGGCAGGGCGACGAGGTTCTCTCCATCGGTGAGGACCTTCACCGAGCACTCCGGCCCCACGAGGCACTCCTCCACCACCACGCGCTCCCCGGCCTGACCGTGCACTTTCTGCACCATGCACTCGTCGATGGCCTGGAGGGCCTCCTCGACGGTCTGCGCCACCGTGACGCCCTTGCCGAAGGCGTCCCCGTCGGCCTTGACGACGATCGGCGCGCCTTGCGCACGGACGTAGGCGCCCGCCTTCACGGGGTCATCGAAGGCCTCGAAGCGCTTCCTCGATACGCCGTGGCGCCGGAGAATCTCGTCGGTGAAGACCTTGCTGCCCTCAAGCTGAGCCGCGGCCTTCGTCGGCCCGAACACGGTGAGGCCGCGACTGCGGAACTCGTCCACAATGCCCATGATGAGCGGGCGCTCAGGGCCGACGACCGTGAGGTCGATCCCCTCCGCTTCCGCGAACCGCGCCAGTCCCTCGATGTCCTCCGCGCCGATGTCCACGAGGCGCGCCTGCTGAGCGATACCGGCATTCCCCGGCGCGCAGAACAGCCCATGAGACTCCGGGCTCTGCGCCAGCCTCCACACCAGGGCATGTTCGCGACCGCCGGAGCCGATGACGAGAATCCTCATGCTTCGCTGTCCTCTGTGGGTCTCGCCGAGGCAGGCGGGGCACCGGCCGGCCGCGGGGGCGGACCGGGCCCGCGCTCGGCGTCGAAGAAGAGCCGCCACCGGGGATGGAACATCACGTTGACCGTGCCGACCGGGCCCGTGCGGTGCTTCTGGATGATGACCTCGGCCGGCTCGGGTTGCTGCTCCGCCTCCCGCATCTCGCGGCGCGCCGCCTCCTCGCCGATCTCCTGGGACCGCTTCTCGAACTGCTTGCGTCGCTCGTAGTACATCGGGCGGTACAGGAAGCAGACGAGGTCCGCCTCCGCCTCGATCGCGCTGCTCTCCGCGAGGTCCGACAGCACGGGGCGGCGATCCTCGCGGCGCTCCACGGAACGGCTGAGCTGCGAACACGCGACCACCGGCAGGTCCAGCTCGCGCGCCATGCCTTTCAGGGCCCGCGCGATCATCGCGAGCTCCTGGTGGCGGCTCTCCGACATCACGCGGTCCCCGGTTGTGGCCAGCTGCATGTAGTCCACGATGAGCAGGCCGATGTCGTGCTCCGCCTTCAGGCGCCGCGCCTTGGAGCGCATCTCCATGATCGAGATGCCGGGCGTGTCGTCGATGAACATCTTGCAGTTGGGCAGCCGCGCCAGCGCGCTCGCGATGCGGCCCCAGTCCTCCTCCGCGGCTTGCCCGCGGCGCAGCCGGTGGCCGTCCACCCGCGCGTAGGAGCACATGAGCTGTTCGGCCACTTGCATCGACGACATCTCGAGGCTGAAGATGCCGACGCCCCGCGGGTCCTCGCCCGTGCTGGCGGCGAGGGAGAAGCTGGAGAGGCACAGCGAGCTCTTCCCCATCGAAGGTCGCCCGGCGACGATGACCAGGTGCCCGCGCTGCAGGCCGCCCGTGATATCGTCCAACTCGATCAACCCAGTGGGCACGCCGGTGAGACGGCTGCGCTCGTGGTAGGTGCTGTCGAGGAGGTCGAAGGTCTGCGACATCAGCGGGCCAATGGGCTGGAAGTCGCGACTGATGCGCTTCTCGCCGATGCGGAACATGCGCTCCTCGGCCTGGTCGAGCAGCGCGCGCACGTCCGGCGGGTTGTCGTAGGCCTCCGCCGCGATCTCCATGCCCGCCGCGATCAGCTTCCGCAGCAACGACTTCTCGGCGACGATCGTCGCGTACCGCACCACATGCGCCGTCGTCGGCACCTCGCCGATGATCGCCGTCAGGTACTCCGGCCCGCCGACCTCGTCCTGAACGCCCTCGCGGCGGAGTTCGGCCGAGACCGTGATCAGGTCGACGGGCTCCCGGCGCCGGTCTACCGCCTGCATCGCGCGGTAGATGATCCGGTGCGCCTCGCGGTAGAAGTCCCCGTCATCCAGGATCGCCAGCACGCGCGAGGCCGCCTCGGGCTCCAGCAGCATCGCCCCGAGCGTCGCCTGCTCGGCGTGGAGGTCCTGGGGCGGAATCCGAGCGACCGCCGATCCGTCAGCTTGTTCGGAGAAGAGTTGCATCGCTTCTCTCCGCAGCCGGACCCCGGACTGCAGGCTTCAGACTGCAGACTTCAGACCAGAGACGTGAGACCTGAGACCTCAGACTTCGTCCGCCTCTCCGTCCGCCTCTCCGTCCGCCGCTTCGTCCTCCGCTTCCTCCTCCGGCTCCTCAGCTTCCGCCTCAGCCCCCGCCTGGGACACAACGCGGATCGTCAGCTGCGCGGTGACGCCCTTGTAGACCTCGGCTGAGACGAGGTAGTCCCCGACCTCGCGGATCGGCTCGAGCAGCCCGATCCGACGGCGGTCGAGCGAGACGCCGGTCTGTGCCCCAAGCGCCTCGACGATCTGCTGGGCGGTGACGCTGCCATGCAGCTTGCCGCCCTCGCCGGCCTTCGCCATCACGACGAGCGGGTGCTCGTGGAGCCGCTCGGCCACCTTGTGAGCGGCCTCCGCCTTCTGCTCCTCACGCTTGGCGATCGCCCCGCGGCGCCGCTCGAGCTGCTGCTTGGCGTCCTTCGTCGCGGGGACCGCGATCTTTCGGGGAATCAAGTAGTTCCGCGCATGTCCGTCGGCCACGCGCACCACGTCGCCCTCGTGGCCCAGGGACTCCACATCCTGCAGCAAGATCACTTCCATCTCACGTCCTCCTACGGTGTCGCGGCCCGTGCCGAGCCCATCCCGAAACTCGGAGGACAGGCTTTCCAGCCTGTCGCCGTCCGGGCTTCGGGATGGGCTCCCGGGGCCTCAGATTCAGAAGTCGAAGTAACGTCGCGCCCCGATGAAGGGCTCCGTACCGGACAGTGCTCGGTCGATGCCGAACAGCACGTCCCAGTCTTCGTTGTAGCGATACCGCCCCCGCACGTCCACCCGGAACCGGTCCGGATCGATCAGGTCCACTTCCGACGACAGGCGCGGCGTCCAGTCGCGGTCCCATCCCGCGCCGAGCTCCCCCTCGATCACCCCGACGCGTACGCGCTCTCCCCGGTGGCTTAGGGGGATGCCCCGCTGGAAGTCCAGCTTCTCATCTCCGCCGAGGTCCCGCACCCCCACCCGCCAGAAGGCGTCATCATAGCGGTTGGGGTACAGGTCGAGGTCCACATCGATCCTCCCGGCCGGCCCGCTGCCCACCCGGACGTCGCTGTATCCCTCGACCTCCATGTTCTTGAACGGGTTCGCGACGGAGGGCAGGTCGCCGATGGCCGTGTTGACGCGCGTCGCGATGCTGTCCACCTTGTCCAGCACGCGACCCGTCTTGTCCGCAAGCTCCACGCTGCTCGCAGAGACCTCCCGCACGTTGTCCAGCGTGGTGCGGATGTCCTCGGAGGTCTTCGGGTCGGTGACGATGCCCTGTACGGCCTCGGTCGATCGGCGGACATCCTCGCTCGCCTTCGCGAGGTTGGCAGTGATCTCGTCGATGTCGGTAGGCAACGTCGTCGTCGAGACCAGGGCGTTGACCCCCGCCGCCGTGCGTCGCAGGCTGCGGGAGACCTCGTAGAGGTTGTCCACCATGCCCTGGACCTTCTTCGCATCCTCCGGCCCCAACCGATCGACCAGGGCGAGGGCCTTCACGGCGACCTGCGACGAGCGCTCAGCGAGGACCTTCATGCCGGCGAGCGTCGCCTTCAGATCGGCCCGCATCTGCTCGTCCGCAAGCAGGCGGTTCACCGAGTCCACCGTGCTCTCGGCCTTCGTACCCAGCTTCTCTGCATTCTCCGCGAGCGCCTCCAGCCCCGCCGGGCCGGCTCCCTCCACCACCGAGACCATGCTCTTGTCCAGCTCCTGGGCATCTTCCGTGGTCGGCGTGACCCGGAGGTACTTGTCGCCCAGCAGGCTCCCAGAAGCCACCTGGAACGTGTCGCCCCCGGTAAGCGTGTGCGTCTTCTCAATGGAGAGCCTGGCGCACGCGGGCTTGTCCGGGAACTGGGGGTGGAACTGAAGGGCGATGTCGCTCACGACCCCGATCTTCACCCCGCGCAGCCGGACCGGCGCCCCCACCGGCAGCCCCCGCAGGTCGTCGAAGCAGACCACGACCGTGTACTCCCCGCGCCAGCGCGACAGCTTGCCGAGCTTCGACAGGGAGACGAGCACCACGGCGATCACGAACAGCGCCACGATGCCAACTTTGGCTTCCGAGGTCACCCTGGCCTCCGGCGGCGACAGGCTATATGGGAGTCCGCGATATCGGTTCGTGGGCGCCATGAAGATTGCGTTGAGGAAGGGCTCTGTAGAGGAAGGACGCCCCTCCTACGCGGCCTACGTATCTCGTAGGTCGGGATGCCAATCCCGACCCTGCCTTTTTCAACACAATCTGAATGGCGCCCCTACATGGGCGGGCGCGATGAATCGCGCCCCTACACGGGAACGGCTCGGACGAGAATCGCGGACTCCTGTCTAGACGAGGATCGGGCCGGTCGGTTGGCCGTTCACGAACTGACGGACAACCTCCGTACCGCTCGCCAGCAGCTCGTCGGGCGGCGCGATCTGCTCCACCCGGTGGTCGTAGACCATCATCACGCGGTCGGCGACCGCGAAGAGGTTCCGCACATGGTGCGAAACGACCACGGACGTGACGCCCAGATCGTCCGCCAGGTGCAGGATCAGGCCGTCGATCACGCTCGCGACGATCGGGTCGAGCCCCGAGCTGGGCTCGTCGTAGAGCATCACATCCGGCTGCAGTGCAAGGGCGCGCGCAATGCCGACCCGCTTGCGCATGCCGCCCGACAGCTCCGACGGATACAGCCCCTCGCTCCCCGTCATCCCCACTCGATCGAGGCATTCGCCTACGACGTCAGCAATCTCGCCCCGGTTCAGCTTCGTGTGGCGGCGAACGCCGAAGGCCACGTTCTCGGCCACCGTCATCGAGTCGAACAGGGCCGCGTACTGAAAACACATCCCCAGCGTGCGGCGCACTCGGTTCAGCTCGCGCTCGTGCAGCCCGGGGATGCTGTGCCCTTTGATGAGCACATCGCCGCGCTCGGGCTTCAGCAACCCCATGACCAGCTTCAGCAGCGTGCTCTTGCCGCAGCCCGACATCCCCATCACGCCGAAGACTTCGCCCTTCGGCACCGAGAAGGACACATCCCGCAGCACCGGCTGCCCGGCGAAGCCGAAGTGGACGTTCCTCAGCTCGACGACCGGCACCTCCGGCCCCAACTCGGAGGGAGTCTCCATGTCCACTCCGCAGGGGGACTGACGACGAAACCCAGCCGTACCGGGTTTCGTTGTCTGTCCCCGAAGTCGTCGTCCCCCTGGGACCGCGCGCACCCTTGCGCGCACGTGGTGGCAGCCCTTGCCGCCCCCTCAGAACCCCGCAGGGAAGAGCAGCTTGCTCAGGAAGTAGTCGCTCACGAAGATCCCGACGATTGCGTAGACCACCGACCGCGTCGTCGCGCGTCCGACATCCTCGGCCGCCTGCCGGCAGAACATGCCCTGGTGACAGCCCACGATGGCGATGATGAGGCCGAAGAAGATGGCCTTCGCCACGCCAGCGACGGCGGTGTCGATCCCCAGGTTGTCCGTGATAGACGACAGGTACAAGGAGCCCGTGACGAACTGCGAGTTCGTGGCGTACAGGTACCCGCCGCCGATCCCCGCGACATCCCCGGCGATCGCGAGCGCGGGGACCATCACCAGGCACGCGATGAGCCGCGGCACCACCAAGTACTGCGTAGGACTGGTAGCCAGCGCGCGGAGGGCGTCCAGCTGCTCCGTGACCTTCATCGTGCCCAGCTCCGCCGCGAACGCCGACCCGATGCGAGCCGCGACCACGATGGAGGCCAGGACCGGCCCCAGTTCCCGACAGAACGCCTCAGCCACCAGCCAGCCGATGAGCTGGTCGGCCTGGAACTTGGCCGATTGCTGCCCGAGATGGAAGGCCATCACCATCCCGGTGAAGCCCAGGGTCAGCGCCACCAGCGGGAGCGAGTGAAAGCCCGTCTGGGCCATCTGCTCCATCGTCTGGCGGTAGTCCACCGCCCCCCGTACCAGGTATCCGGCGGCCTCGGCCGTCAGGCCGACCATCTCGCCAAACACCTGAAACGGCCGCAGCAGCCACGAAGCCGCCGAGCCCGGGCGAGCGTCCACGCCAACGGCACCTCGAAGGAGTATACCGGTCCCGCCACCGCGACGATTCCGACCGTGGGGTGCTGCGCCCGGGAGGAGCACACGACAACCGGGAGCAGCCAACGCGTACGCCGCCCACGCAGCCGGGCAGCGCCCCCTCCGCGGGGCATTATAGGTAAGCGCCAACGCAGTGTCAAGGAAGCCGCCTGAGGGGCCGGAATCGAGCCCCGGCGGGCCCTGACACCCGCCGGGGCATGCCTGCCTCTGCGTCCGTGACCTACGCCGAAGGCGCGCTCGGGGGCGCCGTAGGTGGGGTCATCCCCTGCTTCAGACCGAGGTCTGCTACGAGGCTGGCCGCCAGCGCCTCGACGGAGCCGCCGCCCTCGCCCCCGACGACCAGGACTTGGGGCATGATCGGGACCTTGGCCTCGGCCAGAGCGCGGATTGCGTTCACGATCGCCGTGGCCTGCGGACCGAGAGCGTCCACCTGCCGCTGGTACGCCTCGGCGTTGGCGAGACCGACCGCGCGGACTTGCGCGCCCTGGGCAGTACCGGTCTGCTCGATGTAGGTGGCCTGCCCGTCGGCTTCGGCCTTCTTCGCCTCGGCGTTGTTCTTCTGGATGTCCACGCCGACCGCCGACTTCGCCAGGTCCGCCTGCATGTCCGCCGTGCCCTTGGCCTGCTCCATGGCGATTCGCTTCTGCTGCGCCTCCTGCTGCTTGGCAAAAGTCATGATCTCTTGGTTGGCGATCTCTCGCTCGGTCAGGACCTTCACCATGTCCTCCGGGAACACGACGTCCTGGATGTACACGCCGCGCGTCTCCACGTCGTACTCCTGCAGCTTCCCCTTGATGTGCTCGAAGGCCGACATCTGCACCCGCTGCCTCGTCTGTATGAACTCCACGGCGGGCATGCTCTGCAGCTTGTCGCGGAAGTGGTTGCCGACCGCCGCCTGCAGCACCTCGCTGACGAGGTTGTGCATCGACCCCACCATGCTGATCACGCGCGGCGCGTGGGTGTCGGGCACGTGGATCTGCACCTGCAGGTCGATCCGGAACACGGAGCCTTCGCTGGTTGTCGGTCGAGCGCTCGTCGGCCAACATCGCTCTGACATCCTCGGACCCGCCGATACGCGAGGCGATGTCCCCCGCCGGCAGCGGCGGCCCCTCCAGCGTCTCCACGATGCCGACCACATCCACTTCGGCGTACCCCGCCTCCCCGTGAAGGGCGATCGGGCTGTCGCCGCGCAGCCGCCGGAACGCGAACCGCTCAATGACCAGTCCCACTTCATCCGACCCGGTGATCCCAATGGACGGCAGGACCAGGAGCACCGACACAACAGCCACTGTCACAATCCATGCGCACTTGCCAGCAAGTGCAGCATCGTGGTTCACCTCCAGTGAACCGCCAACTCCCCTGATGCTAGAGTCCGCGATGTTCTGGCCAAGGCCTTCCCCATGCTCCGCAGGGGGCGCGACGCAGTCGTGCACGGGCGGGCCGCAGCAAGCCTCGTGTTCCGGTCCTTGGTTTTCGCTCTTGACATCCGGGAACTAATTTGGTATTCAAGTACTTATTACGATATAGAGCACCCCACTGAATTGCCCTCGCTCACCACGGGCGGGGGGACCAGCAAGGAGAATTGAGATGCCTGCGGTACGGAACATCGTGAAGATCGATGAGGACAAGTGCACGGGTTGCGGGCTGTGCGTGCCCGCGTGCGAGGAGGGCGCCATCCGGATCATCGACGGGAAGGCGCGGCTCGTCAGCGACATCTACTGCGATGGTCTGGGCAACTGCCTCGGCAAGTGCCCGGAGGACGCCATCACGATCGAGCAGCGCGAGGCCGACGCGTTCGACCTGGCGGCCGTCGAGCGGCACCTGCAGGAGCTGGGCAGCGAGCACCCCGAGCCCCACAGCCCAGTGGCAGCCGGATGTCCGGGCTCGCGGGTCCAGGACCTGCGCGGGCCGGTCGGCTCGTGTCCCGGCTCGGCAGCCCAGGCGCTGAAGCCCTCGTTCTCGGGCCGCCCCGGCGGGCCGCACGGTGTCCACTTGCGGTGCCCCGGCTCCGTGGCCGAGGCGATCGAGCGCGAGGAAGCCGAGGAGGCCGCTGAGTCCGCTCCGCGCGAGCCGCAGCTTGGCAACTGGCCCGTCCAGCTTCGTCTCGTCCCCGTTGAGGCCCCCTACTTCGATGGCGCCGATCTCCTGATCGCGGCCGACTGCGTGCCCTTCGCCTACCCCGAGTTCCATGAGCGACTGCTCGCCGACCACGCGCTCGTGATCGGCTGCCCGAAGCTCGACGACGTGGACTTGTACGTGAGGAAGCTGGCCCAGATCCTCGCGCGTAACGACGTCAAGTCCGTGCGCGTCGCCCACATGGAGGTTCCGTGCTGCTTCGGGCTGGTGCACATCGTGTCGGAGGCCCTGAAGGAGTCCGGGAAGGCCATCCCTGCGCAGACCGTGCAGATCGGCATTCGCGGCGACCTCCAGGAGACCCGGCCGCTCTTGGCCGGCATCGCGGTCTAGTCGCCGTCGCCGTGGACGTTGAGCGTGAGACGTGAGACCAGAGACGCCGAAGGTGTGACTGACATGCCCGTCCTAAAGTGCCCAGGTCAGGACTTCCGCTTCTGGACCCGGGACGACATCTTCGAGGTCGCTTGCCCGGCTTGCGAGAGCCCGGTTGAGTTCTTCAAGAACGACACCGTCCGCAAGTGCGGGAAGTGCGGGTACCAGTCTGCGAACCCCAGGCTGAATCTCGGGTGCGCGGAGTGGTGCCCGGCAGCGGACGAGTGCCTGGCCGTGCAGCAGGGGCTGATTCCCCGCAAAGGTAGTAAGGCCTGAGAGGTTCGAGGTGCGCCTCGCCTCCAGGCTCATCGGATACCCGAAAGGAGAGAGTTGCCCAGTGTATTGCTATCAGTGTGAACAGACCGCCGGTGGGGTTGCGTGCACGAAGCTCGGCGTCTGCGGGAAGAACCCGGAGACGGCCGCGCTGCAGGACCTGTTGATCTACGCGCTCGAGGGGTTGGGGCAGTATGCCCATCGCGCGCGGAAGTATGGCGTGAGCGATCCCGAGATCAACGTCTTCACGCTCAAGGCCATCTTCTCGACGCTCACCAACGTGAACTTCGATCCCGAGCGCTTCCAGTCGTACCTGCTGACGGCGGCCGAGCTGCGCGATCGGGCGAAGGCGCTCTACGAGGAAGCCGCGCAAGCGGCCGGCGACACGCCCGAGACGCTGGGCGGGCCTGCCGCATGGGCGCCCGCGGCCGACCTGCCTGGGCTTGTTGCGCAGGGCGAGGGCGTGAAGATCACCGCCCGCCAGGCGGCCCTCGGCGACGACGTGACGGGGCTCCAGGAGCTCGTCACCTACGGTCTCAAGGGGTTGGCGGCCTACGCCGACCACGCCCAGATCCTCGGTCAGGAGAGCGAGGACGTTTACGCCTACCTGCACGAGGCCCTGGACTTCCTCGCGGGCCAGCCGGCGGACGTGAATGCTCTTGTGGGCCAGGCGCTGAAGTGCGGCGAGGTCAACCTGAAGGTGATGGAGCTGCTCGACGCCGCCAACACCGGCGCCTACGGCCATCCGGTGCCGACGGTGGTCCCGACGACGCCCATCGCGGGCAAGGCGATCCTCGTCTCCGGCCACGACCTGAAGGACCTCGAGGAGCTGCTCAAGCAGACCGAGGGCACCGGGATCAACGTGTACACCCACGGCGAGATGCTGCCGGCCCACGCCTACCCGGGTCTCAAGCACCACCGCCATCTCATCGGCAACTACGGGGGCGCCTGGCAGGATCAGCGCAAGGAGTTCGCGGCCTTCCCGGGCCCCATCGTGATGACGACGAACTGCATCCAGAAGCCGCAGGACAGCTACAAGGACCGTCTCTTCACCTGCGGCGTCGTGGGCTGGCCCGAGGTGAAGCACCTGGGCGAGACGCGCGACTTCAGCGAGGTCATCCGCCTCGCGCAGGAGACGGAGGGCTTCACCGAGGACGTGCCCGAGGAGACCGTCACGGTCGGCTTCGGCCGCAACGCCGTGTTGTCCAACGCGGAGGCCATCATCGAGGCCGTGAAGGCCGGAGCGGTGCGCCACTTCTTCCTGGTCGGCGGCTGCGACGGCGCGAAGCCGGGCCGCAACTACTACACCGACTTCGCCGAGCAGGTGCCCGAGGACTGCCTGATCCTCACCCTCGCCTGCGGCAAGTACCGCTTCAACAAGCTGGACCTCGGCAAGATCGGCCCCTTCCCGCGCGTGCTGGACATCGGGCAGTGCAACGACGCGTACTCGGCCATCAAGATCGCCGTCGCCTTGGCTGAGGCGTTCGACGTGGGCGTCAACGATCTGCCGCTCTCGCTGATCCTCTCCTGGTTCGAGCAGAAGGCCGTGGTGATCCTGCTGACGTTGCTCCACCTGGGGATCAAGAACATCAAGCTCGGCCCGAGCCTGCCGGCGTTCGTCACCCCTCCCGTGCTGCAGGTGTTGGTTGACACCTTCGGCCTCGCATCGATCAGCACGCCCGAGCAGGACATCCAGGCAGCGCTGGCGTCGTGACGGGAGGCGGAGGCTTTGCAGGCCGAGCAAGTCGAGAGGCGTAGCGACGCACAAGCTGGTCCATCTGCTCCGTCCGCCGGGCAGGCGACGCTGCCTCGCCCGGCGGGCGGGGCTCTGCGTCTGGCAGTCCCCCGCCAGCACGGGGCCTGGTCGATCCTGCTCGTTGGCTATCTGATCGGCACGTTCGCGGTGACAGGCGCCACCGGGGCGGTCCCCTGGCTGGCTCTCGCCGCGCTGGTCAGCGGCTTCATCGCCCGCCACGCACTGGTGCAGGCTCTCGCGCTGCGGCGCAAGAGGCTGGCTTGGCTCAGGTTGGGCCTTTGGGGCGTCGCGTTCGGCTGCGCCTCAGTGGCGAGCACGGCCGTTCTCGTCCTGTTCCACGACCGCGGGGGCCTGCTGGCGATCGGCGGCCTGGCCGCCTTGGCAGCTCTCGCCGCACTGATCGTCGAGCGCTACCACAAAGACCGCACCGCCTGGGGTGAGATCATCGGCGTGCTGGGCCTGAGCGCCGCCATTCCCTTCGCCGCCCACGCCCGGACCGGTCGCCTTGACACAGCGCTACTCGGTCTCTGGCTACTGGGGGTTCTGTACTTCAGCGGCCCCGTCTTCCGCGTGAGGTTCCTGGTCCGCAGCTGGCGTGCACGGCGCGGGCCGCTCGCGCAGCGCCTGCGTGCCGGCTGGCCCTCCGTCACCTACCATGCCGCCGCATTGGGCGCCGCCGCCGGTCTTGGCGCCCTTGGCTGCACCCCCGTCTGGGCGGCATCAGCTCTCCTGCCGTGCGCTCTGAAGGCGGTGTGGGCGTTGCGCCGGGGTGGAGACGCTCCGCCCGTCATCCGAGTCTTGGGGTTCGTGGAGTTGGCGCACAGCGTGGGGTTCGCGGTTCTGCTGCTGCTGGCCTACCGCGCGTAGCCGCCCGTCAACGCAAAGGGACGCCCCGATCGGGACGTCCCCGTTCCTCTCGCCTGTCGTCCACCGGCCGTCCTACTCGCTGCAGCTACCGGGGTCCGCGTTCATCATCGGCCCGCCCATGCAGCTTCCGCCGCCTGCTCCGCACTCTCCACTGCATCCGCCCTTGGCCGGCACGAGGTCGTCTCGCGCGACGAGGCCGTCCACCGTCTGCTCCAACTGCCCCGCTTCAGGGCGGCTCGCACTCAGAGCCCCGTGATAGACCGGGCGGCTCTTCAGGATGACTACCGTAGGGATGCCTTGCACGCGATACCCTTGCATCACAGCCCCCTGCGTATCCGTAACCGGCGTCCCGAGACTGGCGATCTCCTTCGGTACCGGCCCCTCCGAGCCCGCCGTGCGCACCGGCACCACGCGCACCTTCCCGGGGTTCTCCTTGGCGACCAGCGCCAGGTCCTTCTCGATCGTGGCATCCCGCTTCGAGTTCGAGTACACATACAGCAAGACTACTTCGGAGCCGCACAGGTCGGCGGTCGCGAGCTTCTTGTCGGCTCCGCGGTCGAGTTCGAACGCCAGTAGGCTGGGCGGCTGCGCCTTCTGCTGGGCTTCCAGCGACGCCACATGGTCCTGCGCCTTGCGCAGCGCCTCGCGTTGTCCCGCAGTCCACTGCACGCCCAACGCTCCCGCTGCCACAACCAGCACGCCTACGAGTACCTTCAACATGGCCCATCCCTCCCGGTTGCCGTCGTTCTGCCTTCTTCAACCGAGAAACTGGTACGCAAGTTCCAGAATCCTCGCTCAGCGCAAGACCACGGCCTCGCCGGTCGGCTTCAGTAACGTCGCCACATCCCGCCGCGGCCGCGCCCACGTCTCGTTGGCCGCGGCTCGGACCGCCGCGAGCAGTGCCGCATAGTCCGCGTCCTCGGCGTTCGCGTACACCGCGCCGCACTGGCCCGTGCCTCCGGCCTCCTTGGCGAGAGGTGCGGCCAGGAATCGCGTCTGGCGGGGGTCGCGCAAGTCGATCCAGTCGAGCCGCGAGACCGACGCCGGCTCGTGGCATTGCGCGCAGCGCCGCGCGTGCACGCCGTCGATGGTCTGCTTCAATTGCGCATCCGCCACGAGGTTGTACGGCTGCACTTGCAGGCGCTTGTTGATGAACCCCGCGTCGTAGATCGCGTTCGCATCGACCCAGATGACGAGCCGCAGGAAGTCCTCACTCGACAGCGCGACGCGCCCCTTATGCCCGCTGCGGACGACGTCGATCAGCTTGCTCTTGTGCGAGCCGAACTGCAGCGGCTGCGTGATCCGCGAGTCCTCCCCGACATTCGAGCGCGAAACAAGCCCCGCCGCGTTGATCGTCTCCCACGCGCGGTTGTAGCGCTCCGTAAGCCCGCCAGAGAAGTCCAGCCCGCCGGCGGGCTTCAGCCCCGAGTGGCACCGCACGCAGTTCCGATCGAACACGGGCTGCACGTCCCGCAGGAAGCTGATCGCCCGGTCGCTGCCCCACGGCGGGGGCTCCAGCGGTGACGGCGGGTGCTTCATGGCCATGAGCGAGGGCGGATTCGCAGGAGCGGCGGCGCGCGTCTCGTGACACCCCGCGCACGATCGCACCTCGCCCGGCTGGAAGTTGATGAACGAGCGCATCCGCTGCACGTCCATCTGGTTCTCATCGAGCGCCTGGAAGTAGACCGCGACATCCGGCGGCACGCGAAACCACACGCTCCCGTCCGGCTCCACGGGCACCGTTCCCAGCACGCGCACCGGCGTCCAGTTCAGCATGACCTGCTTCAGGTCCGGCTCGTAGCGCAAGCCGCCCTCGGTGTTGTTGTACGGCCAGGCCACCGGCTCGCTGATCCGCAGGTACTTGATTCGCCCCCGCTCGATCCCCGTCACGCCCTCATAGATGTCGGTCACGATGCAGGTGGCGTCCTGCTGCCCTGCGATCACTGACCCGCGGACGACCGGCGGTTGCGCCCTCGCCTCCAGCGGTCTGGGCATGATCGACGAGATCGACTCATCCCGGTAGATCAGCTCCCGCGTGCCGTACACGTCCGCCAGGTAGAGCGCGTACCCGTTCTCATCGGTAGTGACGCCGTACGTGTAGGAGACCAGGAAGTGCTTCTCACTCAAGGGGTAAGGCGTCTGGTACTGCCCGCCGAGGCCGAGCACGCCGCCCTCGGGCACGACCTGCCCGGACATCCCGCCCTCCGGCGGCAGCACCCCCGGCGTCACCATACCGATGCCGTTCGGCTCGTTGATCCCCATGTGGTGATCGACGATCACCACCGGCCCGGTCGGCAGCGTATGGTGACCCGTCGCGATGGCGAGCAGCTTGTGGCTCTTGGGGATCGACCGCATCTCCTCAATGGCCCAGGGGTCGTTGAAGTGCTGCTTGAAGAGCGCGTCGGCCTGCGTGCCATCCGGCGCTACGAACCAGATCGACTGGATGTTGGCCCAGCTCCGCTCATGGTATTCCCAGCGCGTGTAGGCCAGCAGCCCGTTGTCCAGCGCATGGCAGAGGTAGTCGCCGTCCTTGCTGACTGTGAGCCGCCGCACTTCGCCCGTGCTCGGCGTCGCCGCATACACGTTGCACGAGGTCTCGTCCTTGTCGTACTCGTTGCACTGCAGGCTCGTGGCGCACCGCTCGGAGATGAAGGCGATGTCGCCATTCGCCAGGTACGACGGATCGAGGTCGCTCCACTCGCCGTCGGTAACCTGGCGGACGCCGCCGCCGGTCAGGTCCATCTCGAAGATATGGATCGGCTCCTCTTCGTTGCGCAACTCGAAGCTCGCCGGCCGGATGAGCCACTTCTCCGGCGGCTGGTCGGTCGGGCGCTTCGCGAAGCCGAAGCAGATGCGCCTCCCGTCCGGCGACAGGTCCATCCCATGCACGTGCCCGTATCCCAGCGCCCCATTGAGGAGCGGCGTGACCGTGCCGTCCGGCGAGATCGGCGACAGCACGCACACATCCCCGCCCGGCCGCGAGGTCCACGGCATGTGGTTCAGGCACACATCGGGGTACGGTTGCTGCGTGTGGCGCTTCACGAACAGCAGCCGGTTGCACGCCAGCGCGGGATTGCTGAAGGCGATTTCCCGTGCCAGCCACCGCGCCTCGCGATAGAGCCGCTCCCTCGCCGCCGGGTCGGCGCCCTCCGTGGCCTCGCGCGCCTCCAACTCGCGCAGCGCGGGCGGCACTCTCTGCCCAAAGTCGGCCAGCAGCGCCCTCGCGCGCGCCAGCGTCTCCCTTGCAGGCGGCACGAAACACGCCCGCGCCTCCGTCAGCGAGATCGGCCCCTGGCGCAGCGTGAGGATCACTGCCGCCGCACCCTCCCCGTCGAAGGGGAACTCGATCCCAAACTCCCCGGACGCTCGCACCTCCGCCTTGCCTGCCTCGCGCCGAACCAGGTCGAAGGCGGTGAGCGAGACGGTCTCGGCCGTCACCTCGATCGGCGGTTCGAAGGTCGCCTCGCCCTCGATGCTCAGCCGCAGCCGATTCTGCCCGCAGTTCAGCGCGAATCCCTCAGGCCAGACCACCTTCCACGGCGCGCCGAGACGCACAGCCGTGCGCACATCGCCAGGCAGACGCAGCTGGTTCGGGAAGGGCTGCCCGCCCTGCTGCAAGGGCAGCGCGAACTCGACCGCAAGGCCCTCGTCGGTGCGCACGACTGCGCCCTGGTCGGTCGGCTGGTCACAGATCATCACACGCGGCGGGTCCTCGCGCGTGAGCCCCACGTATAGCCCACCGACCCCAAACATCGCCGAGCCCAAGTACCCTCCCTTCGACCAGATGCTCAGCGTGCTCTGCTTCGCAGGCCGGTGGAGCGCGATGTTCGTGTTCGGGTCATCGGGCCGGTAGATCTCGACCTCATCGAGGTGGAAGAGGATCGGCCGGTTCGCGGCGACCTGCAGGCGGACGTAGCGCGCGGAGAGGTCTGTGAACTCCACGTTGAGCGGCGGCGCGCCGCTCACTCCGCCGAAGTGCTCTGTGTTGTGGTGCCGTAGAGTCCAGTTCTGCCCGTCATCGGAGGTCAGGATGTCCAGCAGGTCCGCGTTGTGCAAGCCCGGCGCATAGTCGAGCCGGTTGTAGACGATGATCCGCCCGATGGGCTGCGGGCTCCCCAAATCCACCTGCCACCACGGGTTCGGATCGCCGCCCGTATGGAACGCGTAGAGCCCATTCTTGACGCCATCGACCGCCCCTGCGGCATCCACTGCCGTCAGATCACCCCGGAAGCGCGGTTCGGCCTCCTTCGGGATCACCGTCGAGACGTACAGCCGCTCGCCATCGTGGCAGATTCGGAAGCCCGGATCGCCCGCCTTGGGGGGCGCGACCTGCAGCGCCTGTGCCCAACACGCATCGCTCAGATCGCCGTCCAGCTTGGGCGCCGCCCTCAGCGGCACGGTCTGCTCGATGCTCGACGGCAGACCCGGCCAGTCGATCACCTTCCCCGGCAGCCGGATGACGTTCGCCTGCGCAAGCTGCGCCACGCGGCTCGCGTCGTGCCGCCGCCAGTCGGCCTCGACGGCCGCCCGCACGGCATCCGTCGCGGTGAGTCCGGGCGGCGCACACGCCAGGAGCGCAAACCCGAGGTAGCCCAGGAGCATCAGTGTCCTCCATGTTCGCACGTCACCGCCGCCAGCGCCCTCTCCGGCGGCGGAACCGACGCGCCGTTCGCCCGCACGAGGTAGACGCGCTCGTGCTCGCTGCAGACCCAGCGCGCGACCCAGCCGCCGGGCTTCGTCCAGAGGGACACGTCGTGTCCGGCCGCCCGGATTGTGCGTGCTGGCGGCGTGGATGGCTCCATGTTCCCCTCACCGAAGCTCTCGAACTCCCCCGGCCTGGCGACGAGGACTTCGGCTTCGCCCGCGCCCGTGTCACACGCGATCCTCAGCCCCGTCTTCACCGGCCGCGAGCCGGACCTCTGCAGGTACTGCTCGACATCCCGCACGAC
>VGFC01000136.1 GCA_016869045.1 Armatimonadota bacterium | reverse complement strand
ATTCCATGCCGCCAACATAGCACAAACCTAGACCCCGCGTCTAGCGAACAATAACCGGCGCAATTGCGAATCAGTTGTGAATCCCGCGGCCACCCATAGACCCGGCCGCCAAGTGCGGAATGTGCATGGAATCCCGACCTACGAGCCACGTAGGGCGCGTATGAGAGGCGTCCTTCCTCGACGAGGCCCTTTCTCAACACAATCTTCAGACCGCGCTGAGCGAGGTGAGCCGTCTTCCCAGGACCACACGCCTTGCCTCTCATCCGCTGCTCTCGTTGTGTCTTGCCCGCGACCTTCCCCGGCGCCACCCTCGACGAGGATGGCGCCTGCTCTTACTGCCGAACACCGTCGCCCACTCCGCGCCATCGCCGGTCATCCGGCGAATCCACTGCGGACTTGGTCGCGCGCCATCGCGGCCGCGGCGGGAAGCACGACTGCCTGGTGGCCATCAGCGGCGGGCGGGACAGCAGCTTCGCGGCGCATTACGCGGTCAAGGAACTGGGCCTTCGGCCGCTGCTGTGTACGGTTGACAACGGCTTCGTCCCGGAGCAGACGCGCCGGAACGTGGAGAGCGCACGGGACGCGTTGGGCCTCGACTTGGTGGTGGTGCGCAACGACCGCGCGCAGCGCAATGCGGGGCGGGTCATCCGCGCGTGGCAGCGCCGGCCATCCCCCGCGATGGTCGCCAGCTTCTGCGCGGGCTGCGTGAGCGGCTGCAAGGGCGGGCTGGAGCGCACGGCGCGCGAGCACGGGCTGCCGCTGGTCATCACCGGCACGGGCGAGCCGCAGCTGCGCTTCGGCGACCTGTTCCTGCGCCTGCCGCGGGGCCGCCGGGGCAAGCTGTCGGTCCTCCTGGGTTTCGCGTGGCAGCTTGCCCGGAACCCCTGCTACTTCGCGAGCCCCCGCTGCCTGTTCGAGTTCGCCCGCGAGGGCTACTTCCGACTCGGCCGCCGCTACAAGGCCCGGGATCGCGGCGGCGTGCAGTTCGTATCGGCCTACGACCTGGTGGAGTGGGACGAGACGCGCATCCTGGAGACGATTCAGTCCGAACTCGGCTGGCAGAACCCGTCCTTCAGCAAGACGACCTGGCGCTCCGACTGCCGGATGCATCTCGTGAAGCAGTTCATGTACCTGAGCCTGCTCGGCTGGACGAAGAATGACATGCTCCTCAGCGGCCTCGTCCGCCAGGGCAGGCTCACCCGCGACGAGGCCCTCCGCCGCGTCGAGCAAGAGAACCAGCTCCCCGAGGACCTGGTAGCCGACACCCTCGCCTCCCTCGGCCTCAACCTCCCTCTCCTCCGCCGCTCCCTCCCCTCCGGATAGAGGGATCTGCCCGGTGCCTGGGGACTGCCCAAGTCACGGTCCCGCCTCGCGGGATCGTGACGCATGGACTGTCCCCGGTGATCCTCTCTCCGTCCTCTCTTCCACCGCAATCAACACACAATGCCCCTTGCTGCCCCGTAGAGGCCCCTACAATCGCACGCGCCCCCCTCGTGGCCCCCGATACCCCTCGACCCACCCCCCCAGAAGCGATCTACGCGCCAAACACATGGTGGCATGGGCGGCCTCGCCCATGCCCGCCTTTGCCGTTGTGCCTGCGGCTCACCGGAGCCGCGCCTTGCCGTTGGCGGGGGAACGCGGACGCGTCCGCGCTCCCACGGAACGACGACGAATGGGAGTCGCGACCCGCGAACCGCGGCGGGAGTTCGGCTGGCGGTACGTCAAGGGTAGTCAACAGCCAGCTTGACGCACTCCTCGGGGTGCTCGTCGATGAGGCGGTAGGCCTGGGCGGCCTGGGCGAGAGGGACACGGGGGCGGAGCATGCCCTCGGTGGTCAGCTTGCGCTGGGCGAAGAGGGCCAGCACCGTGCGCTCAATTCGCTGCGGATCCCAGCGGGGATGGTCGCGGTAGGGCACGCTCTCGAGGCGGGCGCCGGAGACGAGGGTCTGGCGGTTGAAGTGCCACTCGTCGCCGAGCTGCAGCTCCTGGGCGCCGCCGTGGTACCACGCGACGGGCACGATCGTGCCGCCATAGCACGTGCCTCGGATGGCGTGGTGCAGAGCGGCGTGGCTGCCGCTGGTCTCGAGCGAGATGTCCACGCCCCGCATGTCGGTCGCGGCCCTGATCCGCAGGCCGACGTCGGGGTCGGCAGTGGGGTCGATCAGCAGGTCGGCGCCGTAGGGGCGGGCGAGTTGCGCGCGCAGGGGCAGGGGCTCCACGGCGATGGTGAGCGCCGCCCCGGCGAGGCGCGAGAGGGTCACGGCCATCAGGCCGATGGCTCCCATCCCGAAGATGGCGACCGTCTCGCCGAGGCGTACGTTCCCCTCGCGAATCCCGGTGAGCGCGACCAAAGCGGGGTCGAGGCAGGCCAGCATCTCGTCGCTGACGCCCTCGGGCGCACGCTGGACCCGATCCGCCGGCACGGTGTGGGTCTCTCGGATTGGGAGGTAGCCATACACGCGGTCGCCGATGCGGAGGCTCTCAACGCCCTCGCCGACCTCTTCGACGCAACCGACGGTCAGGTTGCCCAGTGGCATGTAGATGCCCTGGCCCGGCGGAGGCGGCGGCTCGAGGGGCATGAACAGGCCGTGCTGCCCGTCGAAGGTCTTGTCGGTGAAAGGGCTCTGCCCCCGGTAGAAGAGCAGGTTTGTGCCGTGCTTCTCCGCCGACAGCCGGCTGCGGATGAAGACCTCGCCCGCTCCCGGCGGCCGAACCTCGTACTCGCGAAGCTCGGCCTGGCGGAGGCCAACTGCGACGAGTTCCAGGACCATCGGTTTGCCTCCTTGCGCAGAGGGTTGGACGAAGCCGAAGCTTCGCCGGCGCGAGGCAGAGGACCTGTGCTCCCAGGCCCCGCAAGGCCGGGAAATGGCCGAATCTGGCTTGACGCAGGCCGGGGTGTGTAATACAATCCTCGCGTCGCACAACGCTAACCCAGACCGAAAAGGAGCTGACCCCCTTGGCGAATGCAGCAGTCCTGATCGTAACAAAGAAGGGTATGGGCAAGGTCACGACGATTGACGAGTTCCAGGTGCGCGGTCGTGGTGGGAAGGGCGTCGCGGGGATGAAGGTCACCGAGGAGTCCGGTCCGATCGCGGACGCCGTCGGCGTGGAATTAGGCCAGGGGCAGAGCGTCCTGCTCGTGACCAAGCAGGGCATGGCGCTGCGGATCAAGGTCGATGACATCACGGCCCGCAGCCGGACGGCCGGCGGCGTGAAGCTGATGACCGTGGCCGACGGCGATGCCATCGCCAACGTGAGCGTGTAGTTCCGTGCCTGTCGGGCGGTTCCGGCGCCGTGTCGGGGGAGGCGCCGGAGCCGGCCCGGAGGCCTAGAACCATGGGGCGAAGCGTACGTCTTCGCCCCATGCTGCTTCCGGGGGAAGCAGCATGCCGTTGTAGGGGCGGACCCATGTGTCCGCCCGCCGTGGTCCCCCATGGTCCATTCCGGGCGGACACGTGGGTCCGCCCCTACAACGGCGTACGTCTACGGCGCACTTGGCTCGCATCGCAGCACCGACTGAAGCCTACACCGCAGCAACACAGGCGACCCGTGACAACCGAAGACTACGCCCAGCACTTCACCCCGGTGGAGGCTGTCGATCTGGCCTATGGCCTGATCGACACGCTGTACGGCCCGCTGCGCTCTCCGCGCCTGATCGACCCCGCCTGTGGCGAGGGAGCGTTTCTCTTCCGTGCTCTCGAACGCGGGCTCACCTCGCCCCAGTCCACCTTCGGAATCGAGCGTGACCCGGAGCTGGCCTGCCGCGTGTTCGGCCGCGCGAATGGTCCCCGCGCCGCCGCGGCGGATGCGCTGACCGGCTTGGCCGCCCCCCTGGCCCCGGGAGCCTTCGACTTGGTGGTCGCCAACCCCCCGTACGGGACGGGAGCCGCAGGCCTGCGGGGGATGGGGGAGAGGGACGCGCGCCGGCTGATGCAGACCTATGCCCTCTGGGCGCTGCCTCGGCCCTCAAAGGCGCGAATCGCCATGGAACGCCTCCGCAGCTACCCCGCGGAGGTGCTGTTCCTTGAGCTCTGCGTCTCCCTCGCGCGCCCGGGCGGGCATGTCGCGGTGATCCTGCCGGAGGGTATCGCGGCGAACGCACGCTACGCCGCGGTGCGCGAGTGGCTGCTGGCCCATGTGCAGCTTGACGCCGTGATCGGGCTGCCCAAGAGCACCTTCCGCCGCACCGGCGCCGCTGCGAAGACCGTCCTGCTGCTCCTGACCCGCCGCCCTCCGCCGAAGGGGCATCGGGTCCGGTTGGGGGAGGTGGGGGAGTGGGACGCGCCCGCGATGTACCCCTTGCGGCCTCAATCCGATCCGCGTCTGCTCGACCGCCTCGATCCCGCCTACTGGCACCCGTCCTTCGACGCGCTCCTGGACGCCTGTCGCCTGCCCCTCGTGCCGCTGGGGGACTTCATCACCGACCTCACCTATGGGCCCATCGTCACGGGCAGGGGACAGGGCACAGGAGACGGGGACGCCAACAGGCCCCGTGCCGTGTCGCACGTAGGGGCGCGATTCATCGCGCCCGATCATGTAGGGGCGCCATTCATGGCGCCCGAGACTCGGAACGCTGTCGCGATTGTCAATCAGGGCCAGGTGGGCTTCTGCGGGGTGGATCTCACCGAGGCGCCGTGCGTGCCGCCGGATAGCCCGTGGGTCTCCCGGCGCTCGATGCTGCGGCCGGGGGATGTGGTCCTGCCGCGCTCGGGCGAGGGCTCGCTCGGGAAACACCGCGTGGCCGTCTTCCTGGCCGACCAGCCCGCCGGCGTCGGCTCCTTCGTCGATCTCATCCGCCTGCAGGGCCTGAACCCCTTTTACCTCGCCGCGTTCCTCAAATCGAGGCTCGGCCGCTCCCAGGTCTCGCGCGTCGCCAACGGCGTCGGCGTCCCCAACATCAGCTTCGACGAAATCCGGAACCTCCTGGTGCCCCAGTTACCGACTGAGGAGCAGGCTGCCATCGAGCAACGCTACCGGCGAACGGTGCTGCCGCTGCACACGGAGGCCGTGAGACGGCACGCGGCCCTTCGCGCGCGCGGCACAGAGCCGCGCTCTGACGGCATCCTACGGGACTTACGGGAAACCGCAGAGGGGCAGTGGACTAGGGCTATCGCGGAGGTTGATGCGGCCGTAGTCGGCGACCCGTAGGGGCCGCGAGGTCAACGGCGGCGCGCCGCGGCACCCTCTACCGACGGGGTGCTACCGGCATGGCCATCAGCCGAACCGTGCAGTCCCCGAGCATATTCCAGAAGTACGCGCGCTTACGACCGATGTTCTCCGATACGACATTGCCTTCGGGCTCAGTCGCCTCATGACGGAAGTAGAGCTGCCATCCATGCCGGGCGCACTGAAGCCGCGCCACTGGGGGAAGAGGGTACACAGGGCGGGCATCGCGGACCCAAAGTCATAGGACAGGCAAGCCGGGTATCGATCGGGATTGGCACCCATGTGCCATGCGTGGTTGCGAGCGAGGTACTCGTTAAGCAGGCGTAGCTCCGTAGCGCGGTGGTACTTCCACACACGCCAGCCCTCAGTCGTGGCGCCGGCGAGCGTAACGGCCTGTGGAAGCCCATCGGAGCCCAGAAGGCGCTCTCCTGCGGTCCCGACGATGTCCGGATCAGGCCGAACGCCCACATGGCGAGGGTTGATTCGTGAGAGCGCGATCTCGGGGAGCGCGATGGGGTTGCGGGCCGGCAGGTCCTGTGGAGCGCACTCGGAGTTCTCAGCACCCTCGCGAATGAAGCGCAAGGAGGCCGGAGGCACCGCCTCGGTCCGGTAGTCGCCGTCATGGATGAAGAAGAAGTCCTCGTGCGGGTCCTGGAAGAGCTCGTAGTGGCGCGTGGTACACGAGGCTCGGTCGCTGTCTCCTGCCGGAAAGACGGCGATGAAGCCCGGAACGGTCTCGCGGCCCTGGTGGTAGATCTGGTCCCACCGCCCATCGAGGTCGGCGAGGACGATATCGGAGCTGTCGCTATACGCCGCGGGCCCGCCCCGATTGTCGATGACGTCCACGTCACGAAACGTCTGGGCGCCGGCCTGAGCGACGTTCAGCGTGATCGTCGGCTCGCGATGTGGCCACCAGCACTGACGGACCAGCAGGGCCTCCGGGAAGCTCCCCACGAGGATCACGCCTCTCAGGTCGGGCACCGCCCCCCGCACCTCCGACAGGAAGCGCCGAATCGCGAGCAGCGTCTCGCCATCCTGATGCCGTGGTCCGGCGTAGAGGTCTGCCGAGACGAGGAAGACGTCGTAGGCCAGACTGGCGACATCGGCGGCGAAGGTGTTGAGGGAAGCCCGCAAGACCGTCAGGAGCTTGGGGGGTTCGCTCTCAGGGGACAACTTCCGAGCGGGGAGGGTGGGCAGGACCAGGTCCCCAGGTTCTCCCGTCTCCTTGACTCCCGCCTGCCGGGGCCTCGGTTCGCGCAGCAGGCGAGCCTCCACGAGGATGACCACGGAGCCGACCGGAGCGAACCGGGTGGGCACGGAGGCCATAGGCGTCAGTTGGTTGAGTTCGGTCACGCCGTCCTGGTTCCGGTCAAAGCCGTTGTACCTCGCGCACAGCTCCGTGACCGACGCAGCCTTGCGGTCGAAATCAGGTTGGCAGGCGGCGGTTGCGGTGCAGACCAAGGCGACAAGGGGAGCCGCAACCAGGAAGACGAGGGGACAGCGGTGAAGTGCGGGAGGACTCGCCATGGGTAGGCCCTCCATTTGCCAGGGCGCGGCATCGCACATCCGTAGCCAGAACCTTCGCTCTCCCCGGCGGCTTCACCTGCCGCAGCCCGAGGTGCAGAAGGCCTTGCGCGTGTCTCAGGCGAACCCGTTCCGCAGCAGCAACTAGTGGCGTGTCTCGCGTGGATGCTGGCATCTTCTGTCGCCCCTTCGGGGCTTGGGGGATGAGCCGTCGTGGTCCGTGGGCTTCGCCCACGGCTAGCCATCCGTCGCCCCTGACGGGGCGAACGGCGGTCTCCTGCCCCGAAGGGGCAGAGGACGATTGGCCGTGGGCGAAAGCCCACGGACCGAAGCCCCCCTCCCCCTCAGCCCCGAAGGGGCGACAGAAGACGCCAAGGTTCAGGAGTGACGCCGCACTAGCAGCGCTCCCGCACGGATGGTGCTTCCAATGGAGGGTGGCGGCTCGGCGTTTGGCGTGCTCGACTGGGTCGTGATCTTCGTCTACTTGGGCGGCATGTTGGCCATCGGGTGGTGGAGCGGTCGGCGGGTGAAGGGCACCGCCGGGTTCCAGACCGCCGAGGGGCGGATGAACTCGGTGCTGGTCGGGTTGTCGCTGCTCGGGGCGTACTTGTCGGCCCTGACGATGATGGCCCTGCCGGGGAAGGCCTTCGGCAAGGAAGACTGGCTGTGGGCCATCCAGCTCCCCTTCCTGATCGTAACCGCGGTGGTGATCACCCGGTTCGTGCTGCCGTGGTACCGCGCAGCGGGCGTGGTGAGCGTCTACGCTTTCCTGGAGCAACGCATCCACGTCTCGGCGCGCATGTTGGCCTCGGTGTGCTTCCTGGCGCTGTCCACGGGACGCGCGGGGTTGACGCTATACCTGCCAGCGCTGGCCTTCAGCGAGATCACGAAGACCGACATCACCTACTCGATCGTGGTCATGGGGCTCGTCACGATCGCGTACACCGTGTACGGGGGCATCGAGGCCGTCATCTGGACCGACGCCATCCAGGTCGTGATCTTCACCCTCGGCGCGCTGTTGAGCATCGTCTACATCATGTGGGACATCCATCTCGTCAATGCCGACTTCCTGGGCCTGGCGAGCCAGTTCCACAAGTTCCGGATGTGGGAGCCGTCCGCCAACCTCACGCAGCTGACCACCTGGTGGCTGATTCTGCAGACGCTGTTTGAGACGATCCGCATCTACGGCACCCAACAGGACATGACCCAGCGCTACGTCTCGACCGCCTCGACCCGCGAGGCCAACAAGAGCGTGTGGATCTCGATCCTCGGGTACATCCCGCTGGGCTTCATGTTCTACTTCATCGGCGCCGCGCTGTTCATCTACTATCAGGCGGTCGGGCCCGGCTCAGTCGAGGGGCTGAAGAACGACGCCATCTACCCCCACTTCATCGCGACCCGGCTGCCCTTCGGCATCCGGGGGATCGTGCTGGCGGCGATCTTCGCCGCGGCGATGTCCACGATCTCGGCGATCATGAACTCCAGCTCAACCGTCTGCGTGGAGGACTTCTACAAGCGCTTCTGGGTAAAGGACCGCTCTGACCGGCACTACCTCGCGGTGTCGCGGGGCCTGACGCTCCTCTGGGGCGCGGCGGCGATGGGCATGGCGGTCGTCTTCTGGAAGCTCGGCAAGGACGCCCAGGACATGTGGAGCATGGTCATGAGCTTCACGACGACCGGCGTCCTCGCGCTCATGGCGCTGGCCTTCCTACCGATCCGCATCCGACCCGCGGCGGCCGTGTTCGGCTGGGCGGGTTCCGCCGTGGCGATCTGGCTCATGACGAAACACACGCACATCCACTTCCTGCTGTATCCGGTCATCGGCAACCTGACGGGGTTCACGCTGGCTGTTCTCGCCAACGGCTTTGCCGCGGGGATAAAGGCCCTGTACCGTCTCCTCCCCGAGGAGAGCTTCCCGCTGGAAGCCACCTCCGCGGAGGCAGCCGAGACCACGCCCGATCTCGCCGGAAAGGAGGGGACCGAGCCATGACTCGACATGACGTGTGGCTCACCCTGATGCTCCTACCGCTACTGTGCACCTCTGGCCCGGCGCACGCCGGGGGCCGCTGGGCCGCCTGCGCCGACGCTCAGGGGGGAGTGCACGTTGTCGAGGCCCGACAGGTGGATGGGACGGTGACGTATCGCGCCTGGAACGGCCGGGAGTGGTCGGCACCCTCCGTGGTGTGGACGGGCTTCGTGCCGTTCAACCCGGCACTGGCGGCCGATCTGCAGGGGAACGTGCACCTCGTGTGGGGCGATGCCGCCGGCGCTATGGACAATGCGGACCTCTTCCACGTGGTCCTCAAGGACGGGGCTTGGTCGGAGCCGGAGGACATCACCCAGGCCCTCGGCTGGGAGTGGGGGCCGAGCCTGGCGATCCTGCCGAACGGGGACATGCACCTGACGTGGCAGAGCGCACAGGGCGTCTTCACGGCCAACAACCAAGAGCGGGGCATCCACGTCACCGGCATCAACCCGTGCCTGTGGCATCGCGTCTGCCGGAACGGGGAATGGTCTCTGCCCTCGCCGATCGTCCAGCAGCAGAACACGTTTGGGTACCTCTCGGTGGACTCCAAGGGCGGGCTCCACATCGTCTATGTGGTCGGCCCGATTCCCCCGCAGGCCGGAATCCGCGTCGCTCACTACGAGGGAGACGGTTGGGGCGCGTCGGAGGCGGTCAATGGAGTGGCCGGGGTGAGCGGTGTGACCCCCCCGCTCGTGGCGGCGGACGGCGCCGGGGGCCTCCATGTGCTCTACGCCCCGCTGGGCATCCCGAAGGCCTGCTACTGCCGCAAGATCGGAGACCAGTGGGAGGGACCCTCCCAGATGGGCACCATGCTCGCGGGTTCGAACTCAGCGGCGTTGCTCACCGGGCCAGACGGCAGCATTCACCTGGCCTACCCCGAGGAGGCCGGGCCCGGTAGGAGTCGCCTCGCCTACACGCGCTACAAGGACGGGCAGTGGACGCCGCCGGTCACCGCGATTCCCGAGGGCGCGCAGGAGATCGCGATGGTCATCGACTCCCAGGGGAACCCGCACATCATCTGGGGTTCGCCCAACCGCTTCGGGCATGTGTACTCCAAGGGCGGGCAGTGGGTAGTGGGCGCGCAGGAATAGGCTTGGGGTCACGAGGCCCGAGCGGCAAGACGAGGAGGTATCATCCATCGACTCAGCGAATGTACGCTAGACTGTTCGTCTTGGCATGTCATTGACGCGAACCGTTCCGGGCACCGATGCGCACTCTGGGGGCCCTGTTAGCGCTGCACGGAGCGGAGGCGGTCGATCTTGTCCGAGTGTGTGGTTGAACGGGTCCGTCGGTTGTTGCTTGAATGCCTCTCCGCGGTGTCGCTCCCCGAGGATGCGGACGCCGACGCGCTCTGCTTGGCCGAGATTTCCCGTGGAATGCGCGTGCACAACTGGAACGAAAAGGCCGACGCCTTTCGAATGGCGGCCGTCTGCGCAGCCGCGGCGAGTCGGAGCGCGGACGTCGAGGCCGGGGCCATCCCCGCTGCCGCCCGCTACCCGCTGTCGCTGTGGGCTTTCAACAAGTCGGCGGCCCTCTCGCGCCCGTCCCCCCGCGAGGCCGAACTGCACTACCTCGCGTACTTCTGGCTGACCGGCGAGGACGCGGAGGTCGCAACCCAGACGGCGCCCACGTACCCCCACGGGCTGAAGTACTACTTCTCGCTGGCCACGGTGGACCCCGGGGTTCCGTACGTGGCGCCGCTGCGGACGGACACGCTGATCGACGTGCTGCGCCGGCTGGCGCTGCATCCCCAGGCGGAGGTGCCGCGCGAACTGCGCCGCATGCTGGCCAATCTGGGGCAGGTCTCAGCGCGTACGCTGGAGGAGCTGAGCACGGCGGCCCGCACTCGGAGCGACTTCACACCCGCCCAGCGGGAGGCGGTGCTGGGGCTGCTGGAGCCCGCGGGGGATCGTCGCGCGGAGATGCGCTGCCTGCTCGACGAGGCCGCCCGCATTGCGCGCACCAGCCCCGTGCAGGCGCTCGGGCTCGTGCAGCGGGCCTGCGGGTTGCTCGATGGCGAGGAGACGCCGGAGTCGGACGAGCTGCTGCGCGAGCTGACGCGGGGCGCTTCGCGCGTGGGCGACATCGGGCTGGCGGGACGCGCGCTGGTGCAGGTGTATCTCGCGGCGGAGCAGACACGGCCCGGGGAGGAGATGCTGGCCGAGGGGGCGCTGATCCAGCGCCTGCATGAGGAGATTCGGCGGGCGGGCGGCGGAGCGGAGGGTGCCATCGGTCAGTTCCTCGCCGAGCATCCGACCATGCACGAGGACCTGAGCCTCGACGAGATTCCTCCCGATTGTCACGTCACCCCGGAGGCCGCCGGCCGCGAGCACGCGCAGGGCGTCGCCTTCGGGCCGAACAACGAGCAGGCCGCCCAGTGCTTCCGCCTGGCCGCCGCCATCGCCGCCGCCGCGCCCGGCGCGAGCCTGGATGAGTTCAAGCACTACGTCGCCAGCTTCTACGCCAGCTCGGCGCGCCTGAACTTCCGCCGGGGTCGCTGGGAGGAGGCGGAACGCTGCTACCTCGTCTTCTTCAACCTGCTGCACGGCGACGAGGTCCTGCGCGCCCGCATTGCGCCCATCATCGTGCCCGTCCTCAAGTACTACCTCTCCCTCAGCTTCCGCGCCCGCCGCACGGTCGCGCACGTCCCCGTAGACCGCGAGACCTCCCCGCAGCAGCTCATCGAGCGCGTCCGCGCCACGGGCGACCCGGAGGTCTGCGCCGGCCTGGACGCGCTGTTGAGCAGGCTGGAGCAGGCCAACCCGCTGGTGCTGGAGGAACTGAAGACCCCGGATTCGCGCGGCCACGTCGGGCTGGCGGATGATCGCCCGCGCCCCGCTCCGTCACCCTAAGTGCTCTGGCTCACAAGTTCGGTGACGTATTGACTCCCTGGATGCCGATCGGTCCTTGCCGTGTAGGAGCGGCTTTAGCCGCGATGTTGTTGTCCTTCAGCCGCTCTCGTCAGGAGGAACTACATCGCGGCTAAAGCCGCTCCTACACGGCAAGGACCCTCCGATACGTCAGTGAACTTGTGAGACCGTGTACTAAGCCTTGGCGCGACGACGAAGCGCACGCCAGGCGAGCGCCGCGCCGAGGCCGATCGTGCTGCCCACGGTGTCCGTGCCGAGGTCGAACCACTCCCAGCTGCGTCCGGGAATGGGGATCTGGTGCAGCTCGTCGAGGAGGGCGTAGGCGAGGCAGAACGCGACGGCCTGCAGGACTCGCCGGCCGGTGCGCTCGCCCATGCGGAAGCACCACCACCGGGTCACCAGCAGGGAGAGCACGATGAACCCGCACAGGTGCCCGAGGAAGTCTATGATCGTCGTGCCCTCGCCGATCCCCGCGTAGGGGTTGGGGGCGGAGCTGAAGTACTGCATGACGCCGACCCAGAGGAGAACCGGTAGCCAGTACCAGAGGGGCTTGCGTCGGGGTAGGGGAGAGGAGGGCGCCTCACTCATTCGCGGCCTCTCGGAGCTGCCGGAAGAAGGCCTCGTGCTTCGGGCAGAGGGCCGCCTCGGGGCTGCACTGCGAGCGGATCAGCTCCTCCTGCCGGCGGGCGTTGTACAGGCGACACGTAGGGACCTCGCAGAAGGCCTCCCCCGTCAGGTGGAAGGCGATTGCCTGTAGCGCGCAGCCGATCGCGGCCTGCGTGAGGCGCGGGTCGTCCGGGAGGAGCATCCGGTTCGCCAGGCGCCTCTGCAGCTCCGCCTCGACGACTTCCCTCGGCACGAGGCGCGTTGTAGCCATCGCCTGCCCCTGGTAGTACTCGCGCGGCCTTGCCGGCGCCTGAACCAGCCCCGCGGTCGAGATGATGTTCGGCTCGCCGAGGAGCACGGTATGCGCATGCCAGCGCCGGTCGTCGGCCATGTAGGTGCCCAGCAGGCGCCCGGTGATCGCGATGTGACAGTCATCGAGGGCCGATTCGGGGAGCATCGACCCCAACAGGCATTGGACCGCGCCGCCGTCATACAGGATGCCGACGCTCGTCCGTCCGGGCGTCTCCAGCGCCCGGCGCTCAGCCGCGACCTCCACCGGGGTCGGCTCGCGCTCGGGCTGCACGCGGCTCAGCGGGTCCACGACTCGCGCCTTGGCAAAAAAGAGGGACACCATACCAATTTCATCCGTCCGAAATTGGTATGGTGTCCCTCTTTTTTCGCTCACGAACTCCCCTCGCACCTCGACCACCAACCCCGAGACGCGCTGCACTTCCTCCGCGAGTTCGTCCACGCGCAGCGCGTCACACGAGCCCTCGTCGTAGAAGATAACCCTCATGCCCTTGTCGCCGAATCACGAGAGGAGGCTTTCGCCTCCCCCCAGGTGTGCGCCTGTCTTCTTCCTCGTCTACGTGAGCTTCTCGAGCGCCACTTGGGCGGCGCGGACGCCGGAGAGCAGCATCCCGCCGAAGGTGGGGCCCATGCGGGGGAGGCCGTAGACGGTGGAGACCGCCATGCCGGCGACGATGAGGCCCGGATGGCACTCGCCGGTGTGCTCGACGATGGCGTCCTCGGACTGCTCGACCCACATCGCGCCGAAGCCGATGGTCTTCATCACGCCGCGCTCTTCGAGCTTCCGGGCGACGCAGGCATCGTGGCCGGTGGCGTCCAGCAGCAGCTTGCACTCGATGGCGACCGGATCGACGCAGGTGATCTGCCGCGGTAGCGCCGAGATCGGCGACCAGTTGATGACCGCGCCGGCGACGCGACCGTTCTCGCGCAGGACCACATCCTCGAAGACGGTCATGTTCGCGAACTTCACGCCCGCATCGCAGGCGGCGGCGATCAGCTTGCTGCAGGCATGGGGCCCATCGGCCACGTGCAAGCCGGGAACCGCCTCCTCGTGCGGGATCCCCAGCTCGTCGAGGATCCGGTCCGCCGGGGATCGGACCGTCACCTTATTCATGAGGTAGCCCCCGATCCAGAAGCCCCCGCCGAGATAGTTGTTGCGCTCGATGATGAATGCCTTGTGGCCCGCCTCCGCGATGATCTTCCCGGCCATCAGCCCCGCCGGCCCGGCGCCGATGATGACCACATCGCTCTCGATGTACTCGTCGAACTGCTTCGCAAACCCCTGAACAATCGCCCGGGTGACTTCCTTCTCACCCACCGCGCTGAAACGCTCGTCCGACATGAATCCGATCCTCCTGTCGTTGCCTCTGTCCCAACTCCTGGCGCCTCACAATAGCGGCCCTTCTTGCGCCCTGTCAAGCCAGAACGCTGCCCTGCGGGGGTTCTCCTCCCTGTTGACGACCCTCGCCCGAGCGCTATACTCGGTCGCAGGAGAGTGACATGTCCGGGGAAGGCTCAGGCTGTCCCGAGTGTTCCGGTGAGTTCGCGCGCCTCGCGGTGACATGCACAACGCACGTGACCGGCGACGAGCGAAACACGTCACTTCTGGTGCAGTAAACATAACAAGGATTATCTACCACAGGCCGCCATTGTACGGAAGCCCGTGCTGGTGTAAGCTTCGGCGGCATGAACCAGCCTCGCGCGCTCATCCTGGCCCTTGACGGGGCGACCTTCGACCTGATCGGCCCGTGGGTCGAGGAGGGCAAGCTCCCGACCCTCGCGCGCCTGATCGGCGGAGGCGTGCGCGGTGTTCTGCGCTCCACGACGCCGCCCATCACGCCGTGCGCGTGGACGAGCTTCTCAACCGCGCAGGAGCCCGGTCGCCACGGCATCTTCGACTTTCAGCAGTTCGTGCCGGGTACGTATGACCTCGCGCCCACGAATGGCGCCATGCGCCGGGCGCGCACCGTGTGGGAGTACCTCAACGACCTCGGCCTCACGGTAGGCCTGTACAACCTCCCGTGGATGTACCCGCCGCCCAGGCTGAACGCCTACTGTGTCTGTGGGTTCGATGCACCCGACATCAACCCGAAGGCGGTTCATCCGGCCGGGCTCAGCCGCGAGCTGCATGAGGCGGTGCCCGGCATCTCCCTAGCCGCCGAGTTCCTGAAGAGGCGCGGTGGTGAGTACGACGTGGAGGCCCTGCGCCGCCAGGTCCGCGTGAACGTGGAGGCGGCGAAGTTCCTGCTCACGCAGCATCCGGTCGATGTGTGCCTGCTGACCTTCATGCTGCTGGATCAGGTCGCGCACTTCTTCTACTACGCCGACCCGACGCGACGTGGCTCAGGGGAGACCGCAGACGTGCTGCTTGCCGTCCATCAGTGGGTTGACGAGGGCCTCGCCGAGGTTCTGGACCTCATCCCGCCCGAGTGCCTCGTCATCGGGGTCTCCGACCACGGTGTCGCGCCCACCACGCTCCACGTCAACATCGCCCGGGCGCTGGCGGATGCGGGGCTGCTCGTGCTGCGGAAATTAGGGACAGGCCCCAATTTCCGGCAAGACGTCCGCCGGAAATTGGGGCCTGTCCCTAATTTCCGCAGCCTCCTCTCCTCAATCCTCCCCCAAAGCCTCTGGCTGCGTCTGCGCCGGGCGCGCCATGCGCGGCGCTCCCGCGAGCGCTTCGCGGCGGTGGACTGGTCGCTCACGAAGGCCTTCAGTTGGGGGAACTTCGCGCAGGTACGCCTCAACCTGGCCGGTCGCGAGCCGCAGGGAATCGTACAGCCCTCCGAGGTCGAGGCGGTCATCGCTGAGGTGAAGCGGGTCCTATTGGATCTACGTGACCCGACGACGGGCGAACCGCTGTTCGCGGAGGCCCTGACGCCGGCCGAGCTGTACTCGGGCCCGCACACGGAGGGCGCAGCGGACGTGTTGGGCATCGCGGCTCATCCGGGGATCGATGCTTCGCTGCATCTGGCGACTCCCGAGGCGCCGTTCATCGTCAACCACGACGCGGCGCTCATGGCGAGCCCGGAGATGGCCGAGAAGATCGCCGGCCATAGCCCGGATGGCATCTTCTTCGCGCGGGGCGGCCCCTTCCTCACCAGCGGTAGCGTCACGGGCGCAGGCATCTGCGACGTACTCCCGACCATGCTGCACGCCCTCGGGCTGGAGCTGCCGCAGGGCCTGACGGGGCGGGTCGTCGAGGGCGCCTTCGACCCGGCCTTGCTGTCCGCGAACCCGCCGCGCTACTCGGACCGCAGCCTCGGTCCCGTCGTCTCCACCGATGCCGGGTACTCCGACGAAGACCTCGACGCGGTCGAGCAGCGCCTCCGCGACCTGGGGTACCTGTGATGCCTACCCCATCACCTGCCGTTGTCGTCATTGGCCTTGACGGCGGCGACCCGCACCTCGTCCGGCGGTTCATCGCGGAGGGCCATCTCCCCCACCTCGCGTCGCTCGCCGAGCGCGGCAGCCTCGAGACGCTCCTCTCCACGCCGAACGCGATGAGCCCCGCTGCGTGGTCGTCGTTCGTCACGGGGCTAAACCCAGGGAACCACGGGGTCTTCTACTTCCTGGACCGCATTCCGGGCACGTACGAGACACGGTACGTGAACTCGCAGACCCGCTCCGGGACGCCGATCTGGTCGGCGCTCAGCGCCCAGGGCCGCCGGGTCTGCAGCCTGTTCGTCCCGCTTACGTACCCGGCAGTCGAGGTCAACGGGATGCTCGCCTCCGGCTGGCTCGCGCCGTCGATCGACGATCCCCGCTATGCGCATCCGCCGGACCTTGCGCAGCGTATCCGCTCCGTCGCGCCGGGGTTCCAACTGCATACGGGCATGACCGAATTCATCCGCCGCGGGCGCTACCAGGAGGCCCTCGAGCGCAAGGTCCGCTCGTTAGAGGCCAAGGCGAAGGTCGCGGCGGACCTGCTGGCCTCGGAGCGTTGGGACCTGTTCACCGTCGTGTTCGACGAGACCGACCCGATCCAGCACTACTTCTGGCACTTCCTCGATCCTATCCATCCCGAGTACACGCGCGAGGGCAGCCGCGCGTTTGGGGACGCGATCCTGCGCATCTACCAGGCCGCCGACGAGGCGATCGGGAAGCTCCTGGCGCTCATCGACGATTCCACGTCCATCTTCGTGATCTCC
>VGFC01000135.1 GCA_016869045.1 Armatimonadota bacterium | reverse complement strand
GACATCATCAACGGCACCAAAGGCGCTCATTTAGGATGTAGTGGGTGGTTTGGGGCAGCGGAGGCTGTTCCTCTGTCACATTCCCACCCATCGTAACGAGCGTTACGCATGCTGGCAATCAACATTCTTGCCTGTCCACACCAGGCCTCACGATACACCTCACGCCGATTGACAGATGCCGCGTGCGGTCTCGCGGAAGACCGCGCCACGTACCTTGTAGTCGGGGAACATGTCCCAGCTCGCACACGCCGGCGCCAGCAGCACCGCGTCTCCCGGTGCCGCCTGCGCGTACGCGAGCCGCACCGCCTCCTCCAATGAGTCGCAGCGCACGCAATCGACCCCTGCCGCGGCCTCGGCGATCCGCTCCGCGCACTCCCCGATCAGAAACGCCGCCTTCGCCCGGCGCCGCAGCACCGCGCCGTACTCGGCAAAGTCCGACCCGCGCTCCAGGCCCCCCGCGATCACGAGCAGCGGCCCGCTCACGGACTCGATGTCCGCAACGGCCGCCGCCGGATTCGTCGCCTTGCTCGAGTTGATGAACCGCACGGCGTTCGCCTCGCAGACCAGCTCCAGGACCTCCGCCGGAAGCTTGTGCCCGTGGATGGCCTGCAGAAGCCCCTCCACGTTCCCACCCGCGATGAGCGCCGCCGCCGAGGCCGCCAGGACCGTTTCGGTGTAGTGCGCTCCCGGCCGGACGAGGTCGGCCTCGCGGCAGACCTCCCGCGGCCCGTCGCCGAGGTCCACGACGAGCGAATCTCCCTCGACGCGCGCCTCGACGCTCCGCCCCCGCGCCGAGAAGCGGATCAGCCGCGACCGCGCGTCTCGGACAGCCTGGGCCACGTTCGCGTCATCGGCATTCGCGATCGCCCAGTCCTCGCCGGTCTGGTTCTCGAAGAGGCGCGCCTTCGCCGCGATGTATGCTTCGAGCGACCCATGGCGATCCAGGTGGTCGTTCGTGATGTTCAGCAGGCAGGCAACGTTCGCGTGGAAGTGCTCGATGGTCTCCAACTGGAAGCTGCTGACCTCCACCACATACACCTCAGGCGCTTCCTCGCCGGCGATGGCGACGGTGAACGGATCGTCATCGCTGATGTTGCCACAGGCCCGCGCCCGGATGCCGCTCGCGTTGAGCATGTCCCTCGTCAGCGTGCACGTTGAGCCTTTCGCATTCGTCCCCGTGATCGCGATGATCGGCGCGCGGCTGAACCGGTAGCCCACCTCGATCTCCCCGGTCACGGGCACACCGGCCGCGCGCGCCTGCTGCACGAGCGGCGCATCGACGGACACCCCGGGGCTGATCACGAGCAGATCGACCGGCCCGAGCACGTCGAAGTCCGCCACGCCGAAGCGCAGGTCCGCGCCCGCCGCCTCGATCTGCGCCAGGGCCTGCGGATCGAGCGCGGCGGCAGGCTTACTGTCGGCGACGATCACTGACGCTCCCGCCCCACCCAACAGCCGCGCGCAACCGACGCCCGACCGCGCGGCCCCGAGCACCGCGATGCGCCGGCCGGATGCGTCCAGGGGAGGAGGGTTGTGCATCGGTACGCTCACCAGTGGACGTAGCCGAAGTGGGGCTTCGGCGCAGTCAGCAGCCACAGGATGACGATGAGGGCCACGAGGACAGACAGCACCCCTGCGCGCACCACGATGCGCTGCTCGGGCCAGCCGCACTTCTCCAGATGATGGTGGAAGGGCGCCATGCGGAGAATTCGGTTCCCCGTCGCCTGGAACCAGCCGACCTGCGCCACCACGGACAGCGCCTCGATGACGAACGTGAAGGCGATGATGCCATAGATGACCTCCATCCGCAAGGCCACCGCCAGCCCGCTGAGCCCCGCGCCCAGCGTCATCGAGCCCACATCGCCCATGAAGGCTTGCGCCGGGGGACCGTTGATCCACAGGAAGCCTGCCGCCGCGCCGGCGATGATCGCGCCCAGGACGATGAGTTCCGGCGGCTTGCCCAGGATCGCCGCGCAGACCGTCAGCGCCGCGCCGACGATGGCCGTCAAGCCCGCCGCGAGCCCGTCCAGGCCGTCGGTCATGTTCACCGCGTTCGCGCCGCCGATCACGCACAGGCATGCCAGCAGATACGCGCCGAACGGATGCGGCCCGAGCGTCTCCGGCATTGCCATCTGCGTGACACCCACGAACAGCGCGCCGACGATCACCTGCGTCGGCAGCCGGTAGCGCGCGTTCCAGCCGTACGGGCTCTTCTTCACGAACTTCAGGTAGTCGTCGATGAACCCGATCAGCCCGAACACGCACATGAGCACGATGACCGCCACGCCGTGGCGGGTCGTCAGTACCCCCGTCACCGCCGCGACCGCGACGATGGCGACCGCAAAGCCGATCCCCGCCATCGAGGGCGTGCCCTCTTTGGCGAGGTGCGTTTCCGGCCCATCCAGGCGCACGTGCTGGCGCACGCCCACGCGCCGGATCACTTCCGCCGTCACCATCGAGCCGACGACGCTCAGCACGAGCGCGCCCGCCCCGGCGGCCAAGGCCTGGATGGGCAGCGACAGTTCACGCATCGGCGGTCAGCCCTTGCACAACATCCTCGAGATGCATGATACGCGATCCCTTCACGAGCACCACATCGCCGGCCCGCAACCTCCCCGCAAGCGCCGTCAGAGCCTCGACCGCGGAGGTCACGGGCGTCACCTCGACTCCGCGCGCGCCGGCCACGTCGGCCGTCAGCTCCGCGAGACTCCCCACCGTGACCAGCAGCGCCACGCCGCTTTCGGCCACCTGCTCGCCGACGCGACGGTGAGCGTCCGGGCCTTCGTCGCCGAGTTCAGCCATGTCGCCGAAGACGAACACCCGGCGGCCCTCAGTGGAGCCGAGCAACTGCAGCGCCGCCGCGACCGACGCCGGCGAGGCGTTGTAGCAGTCCGCGATGATCGTGACGCCGCCCGGCGCCTCGACCACCAAGCCGCGCATCTCCGTTCCCTGATACGCGGACAGACCCTCCGCGATGGCCGGAAGGTCGATGCCCATCGCATGTGCCGCCGCCGCCGCGGCGAGGGCGTTCCCGACGAAGTGCGCGCCCGGGATGCGCAGCTCAACCGGCGCAGTCGCCTCCCCGATTCGGCAGACGAAGGTGGTCCCCGCAAGCCCGCGCGCCTCGACCCGCTCCGCCCGCACGTCGGCGTCCTCGTGCCGCCCGAAGGACAGCACGCGGGCGCGCGTTTGGGCGCGCAGCTCCTCGAAGAACGCATCTCCCCGGTTGAGCACCGCGGCGCCTGTCTCGGGAAGAAGCGGCAAGACCTCCCCCTTCGCCGCGGCGATGGCCTCCAGCGTGCCGAGCCGCCCGATGTGCGACATCCCGATGTTCGTGATGATCGCCACCTCGGGTTCGGCGATCTCCGCGAGGTACCGGATCTCCCCCGGCCCGCGCATCGCGAACTCGAGCACGCAGAACTCGTGACTGCGGTCAAGCTCGAACAGCGTCAGCGGCACGCCGATCTCGTTGTTGTAGCTGCGTTCGGACACCACGGTGCGCGCGACGCGACGGAGAACCTCCCCGATCATCCCCTTCGTGCTCGTCTTGCCCACCGAGCCGGTCACCGCGAGCACGCGCGCCGGCATCCGCCGCCGCCACATCGAGCCCAGCCGCCCGATCGCGAGTAGCGTGTCATCGACCTCCACCATGCCCAGGCCCTCGCACTCCGGCACCGGACGGCACACCACGGCTGCCGCGGCGCCGCGCTCAGCCGCCTTGTCGACGTACGCATGCCCGTCGGCGCCCTCGCCCTCCCGCGGCAGCAGAGCGAAGAACGCGTCGCCTGCCCTCAGTGTCCGCGTGTCCGTGCTGACGCCCGTGACCGTGCGGCCTTCGCGGACCACCCGGCCGCCCACCACGCGCGCCAACTCCTCGGTCGTCAGGTTCATCAGCGCTTCCGGTCCAGCCGCCCGCGAAGCGCCCGTTGCGCTTCCTCGCGGTCGTCGAAGTGGATCGTCTCGCGGGCGAAGATCTGGTACGTCTCATGCCCCTTCCCGGCGATGACGAGCATGTCTCCGGTCCCGCACAGCGACACACCCAGGTCGATGGCCTTCCGCCGGTCGGGCTCCACGTGCACCTCGGCGCTCCCCTGCGGAATGCCCGCGACGATCCCCTCGATGATCGCCTCGGGCGCTTCGGAGCGCGGGTTGTCGGAGGTGACGACCACCACGTCCGCGAGTTCGGCCGCGATGGCCCCCATGATCGGGCGCTTACTCCGATCGCGGTCTCCTCCGCAGCCGAACACGCACAGCAGCCGGCTCGTCGTCAGCTCCCTCGCGGAAGTCAGGATGTTGCGGACACCCTCGGGCGTGTGCCCGTAATCGATGGCCACGGTGAAGTCCTGGCCCTCGTCCACCTGCTGGAACCGCCCCGCAACCGGCGGCACGGTACCCAGTGCCTGCGCGATGTCCGCCACCCGCATCCCGAGCGCCAGCCCGCACCCCGCCGCGCACAGCGCGTTCAGCACGTTGAACCTGCCGAGCAGCTGCAGCCGAACCGGCGCCGCTTCGCCTCGCGCGCACAACTCGAACCGGGCGCCCTCGCCGGAGCACACGACCGAGCGGGCCGTGACCTCTGGGTTGCCCTCCAGGCCGTAGCTGATCACCGGACACCCCGCGCGCTCCGTCAGGCTGCGCCCGGCCAGGTCGTCCACGTTGATGACCGCCTGCATCCGCTTCTCGGGGGCCGCCAACTCCGCGTACGCCGTGAAGAGCTGCGCCTTGGCCTCGGCGTACTCCGCTATCGAGGCATAGAAGTCGAAGTGGTCTTGCGAGAGGTTCGTGAACGCAACCACGTCGAACTTCATGCCCCACGTCCGGTCGAGCGACAGCGCGTGCGAGGAGACTTCCATCGCCACATGCGTAATCCCGCGATCCCGCAAGCCCGCGAGCGTCGCCTGTAGCTCAACCGAGTCGAGGGTCGTATGCGTGGTCGGCTCGGTCACACCGTCGAGGCTGCGCCCCAGCGTCCCGAGCCCCGCCGAAGCGTACCCTCGACTCCGGCACAGAGCGTCCACGAGAGTAACGCTCGTCGTCTTCCCGTTGGTGCCGGTGACCCCGGTCAGCGTCAGGCTTGTGGAGGGCGAGTCCCACATTGCCACCGACATCACCGCGCAGGCCTTGCGGGCGTTTGGCACCTGAGCCGCCGCGACCGTCGGCGGAATCCTCGCAGCCGCGGTCGGGTCCTCGAACACGATGGCCGCGGCACCCGCGCCGATGGCCGCCGGGATGTAGTCGTGACCATCGCTCTGGAAGCCCCTGATCGCCACGAAGCAGGCTCCGGGCGTCACCTTCCGCGAGTCGCTGGCCACCGCGGCAATCGGCGTCTCCGCGCTCCGCACTGAGACCGGCCGAACTCCCGGGCCGTCGAGCAGGTCGCCGAGGGTCTTAGGCATTCACTCTTGCGGAATTCGGGGACACGATCCCAATTCGGTACGGCCGAATTGGGATCGTGTCCCCGAATTCCGGCCTCCGCGGACTTGCACGGTCGGCCGCTCGGCTTCCGCCTGCGCCTCGCTCAGGCGGAGCGCCGCCTCCAGCACCCGCTTGGCGGTCGGCACCGACGTGTCCGAGCCGTGTTCGCCGAACGTGGGTCTGGTCACCCGGACCAGGACAACGAACCTCGGCGCCTCAATGGGCGCCACGGCGATGAAGCTCATGATGTACTGGTCTTCGAGGTGCTTCTGCTGCACAATGTCGTAGATCTGAGCCGTGCCGGTCTTCCCTCCGACCCGCACGCCCTGCATCTTGGCGCCGACCCCCGTCCCGTGCTCGACCGCTCCCTCGAGGAACGACAGCGCGGTCCGCGCCGTCTCCGGCTTGTAGAGCTGACCGGCGAGCAGCGGCTCTCGCCGGCGAATGAGCCGACCGTCCGCCGCCCGCACCTCACGCACGATGTTCGGGTAGTACATGCGCCCGCCGTTGGCGATCGCGCCGTACCACGCGAGCAGGTGCAGGTCGGTCACGTCGATGCCCTGGCCGAAGCCGATGTTCGCAATGCCTCGGATGCGCTGCTCCTTCTTGGGCAGCACGACGCCCGGCCGCTCGCCGTCCAGCCCCGAGTCCATCGTTTCCCGGAGCTGCATCCGGTTGATGAACTCGTACAGCCGGTCCGCCCCCAGGCGCATCGCGATCTGTGCGGCGCAGAGGTTGCAGCTCTTGGCGATGACCTCCGCCGGCGTCAGCGAGCCGTGGCCCCGTGCGCGCCACTCACCCCAGCAGCCGAGCGGCCGGTTCCCGACGACGGTGGTTCCGCCGCAGTAGAAGCGCGAGGTCTGGTCGATCACCCCATAGTCCAGCGCGGCCGCCACGATCACCGTCTTGAGCGTGCTGCCGGGCGAGTACACATCGAAGGCCTGCCGGCACTTGCGCATCTCCGGCATGGCCTGTTTGAGGTCGTTCGGATCGAAGTTCGGGCGCACGCTCAGCGCCAGGATGTCGCCCGTGCGCGGATCGAGCACGGTGCAGGTGGCGCACTCCGGTTGGTGCTTGGCCCAGAGGTCGTCCATCGCGGCCTCGACGACCTTCTGCAGGGGTAGGCGGACCGTCAGGATCACCCGGCAACCCGGTTCGGCCGGGGCGCTCTCGTCCCAGGGGCCCAGGATCGTCCGGCCGGAGTAGTCCTGGTTCACTCGCGAGCCGCCGGTGTGGCCGTCCAGCACGAACTTCCACAGCCCCTCGATTCCCTCCAGGCCCTGGTTGTCCGCGCCGCGACACCCGATCGCGTTCGCCGCCAGCTTGCCGAACGGGTAGACGCGGCCGATCTCCGGCAGGATGTGCACTCCCGGCAGGTCGAGGCTCGCGACGCGAGTCATCGTGTCCCGGTCGGCCCGGCGGGTGATGTAGCAGAACCGCCGACCCGGGCGGGAGATCCCCACCAGCACATCCTGGTAGCGCACGCCGGCGGCCGGCGCCAGGAGCTCGGTGATGGACTCCCGCTCGTCCGCCGAATGGTAGGCCGCCGGGTCGGCCCAAATCGTGTAGCGCACGACGCTGTCGGCGAGGTGCTCCCCGCCGAACGCGCAGATCGGCCCCGGGCCGGGATCGAGGCCGGCGGGTGGCGGCACGATCTTGGCCGCCAGCTCCAGCCGCGACTTCCTGAAGTACGTCTGCTCCAGTCCGAGCTTGAGCAGGATCGCCGCACAGAAGAGGCTCGCGAGCACCCGCCCAAAGACCACGCGACGCCTGAACGACAACCCGGGATCGTATGTCATGCCCCACCATCCCTGAGGACTGCCCAAGTCCTGATCCCGCCCCCGCGGGATCAGGACGCAGGACTGCCCATTGTTGCCATCGCCGGCCGCTGCATGGAAGTCCGCGGTATCGATTCTCGGGCGCCATGAATGGCGCCCCTACATGGGCGGGCGCGATGAATCGCGCCCCTACACGGGAACGACCCGGACGAGAATCGCGGACTCCTACTCAGTACGCGCCCATGCCCGCCGGGAGCGCCGTCCCTACCCCCGGGGCTGCGACTCCCTCCGTGTCTGCCCCAACCGCGTCCGGCCGGCATAGCTCTGCGCTCACCACGAGCCGGTCTTCTCCATCGGGCGGGCACAGGCCGCTGCCCTGCGCCCGGTCGAGGTTCGTGGCCGTATCGCTGAGGCTGCTCAACTCGGTCATGTCGGTGGCGATGACCGCGCGGAGCTCCTCGCACTTCGTCTCGAGACGGTGGCACCTAACGTCCACCGCGGAGATCCTCACCAGCAGGCACAGGTACGCCAGCGCCGCCGCCCCGACCAGCCCGATCAGCGTCAGGCCGTGCAGCAGCCGTCGGCGTCTCGGGTCTACCGGCGGTCTCCGGCCCGGAACCCAGTGCAGCCTCTCCTCTTGTGGAGCGGGTGGATGCGGATGCGGAAGTGTCTGTGCCATCGGCGACCCCCCAACCCGATGATGGTGCGCCTCCGCGCCGGCCGAAGCCGGTCGAACCCAAGTGTGCTTCTCAAGCCGAACCGGCGGAAAGGACTGCGCCCGCAGGCCGTTTGCAGTAAGGGAATGCCGTGAGTGTGGTGCGATGTAGTGCTGCGAAGAGTGCTGTGTTGGTTGGTGCGGTCATTGGCCGGATGCTGCTGTGTTGTGAGCCTTGGCCCGCGTGGCTCGTCTCGGGCCTGCGGGCGCCTCCTTTCCCTGCCTGGACCTTCGGCCGTGAGAGACCCCTTGGCCTTGCCTGGACTGTCTGCGGCAGACGGAGGGCGGGCGCTCCTGGCCTCGCAACGGACTTTGCGGTATGCGGTGCTGTGAAGGAGTGCTGCGATCGGTGCGGCGTCCGTTGCTGCGATCGTTGCGGTGGCGACTTCCGCCGGAGACGTGACTGTGCCTGGAGTTTCGTCCGTCTCGGGCCGGTTGGCGCCTCGCCCTCCTTGCCGCTTCGGCTGGTCGAGGCTCCCCGAGTTGCGTGCGGCCTCGGGGGCGTCTGAGCGCAGGCGGGTCATGGGTTCGCCGGACAACGGATCGTCTGTTGCTGCGATGGAAGCTGCGTTCGTTGCTGCGTCCGGCGCCCGGTTGCCTGGCTGAGGCTTGCGGAGAGTCCACGGGGCTGTCGGTGGGTGCTCGTCGGCCCGCTACGCTCCGGTCCCCTCGCTCGGGGAAGCCTCGCCGCCGTCGGGTGGGTCGTTGGGTCCCGCCGATGCCTCCTACATCGGCGTCGTCGTGCGTTCCACGATATGGAGTCGCGCACTGCGTGCCGACTCATTGGCGTCCACCTCTCGCACGGAGGGCGAAAGGGGATCGCGCACGAGGCGTCGAACTACGGATTCCCTGCCGCACGCGCAGACCGGGAGTCCCGGCGGGCACGTGCAGCGGCGTTCGAGCGCCCGGCATGTCTGCCGGACGAGGGCGTGTTCGGTGCCGAAGTACGTCAGGACGCAGAGCCGCCCGCCCTCGCGCAGCGACGCGACAGCTGCGTGGATGCCCTCCTCGAGGGCGGGGAGCTCCCGGTTGACCGCGTTGCGCAGGGAGAGGAACACGCGCGTCGCGGGGTGCCGCGTGCCTCGCCGCAGACCGGCGGCGTCAACCGCGCCCTCAACCAGTTGCGCGAGTTCCGTCGTCCGGGTGAGGGGCGCCCGCGCCCGGCTCCGCTCGATGGCCGACGCGATGACGCGCGCCGTGCGCGCCGACTCCCCCGCGCCCCGGAACAGCGCCGCCAGCTCGCGACCCGACAGCGTCGCGATCAGCTCGCGGGCGGGCGGGCCCGGCGCGGAGGGGTCGAGCTTCATGTTCAGCTCGCCGTCCACGCGGAAGCTCAGGCCCAGAGCGGGGTTCATGAGCTGCTCCCGAGACGTACATCCTGCATCGATGACGATGCCGCCGAGCTTGCCGAACCCGTTCGCGGCCGCGATCGCGGGCAGATCGACATAGGAGCCCCGGACCACGGTGCACCGCTCGCCGAAGCGGTCGAGCCGGCGCGCGGTGGCTGTAACCGCCTCGGCGTCAATGTCAAGGCAGAGGAGGCGACCCGTCGGCCCGATGCACTGGGCCAGCCGCTCGGCGAAGTAGCCGTGCCCGCACGAGCAGTCGGCGTAGGCGCCGCCGTCCCTCGGGTTGAGGAACGAGAGCGTCTCGGCGACGAAGACAGGTCGGTGGGCCGACTCATTCGGACTCATCGTCCTCCGCCGGAGTGTCCAGGTCGGTCTCGGCGATGCCCGTGGCCACGTATTCGTGGCGCGCCTCGTCCCAGATGTCGCCGAGAGACGGGCGGGCTTTGTCCGTCTCCTCCTCGTAGAGGTCCGGGTTCCAGACCTCGACGCACTCGCCGACGCCGACGACCATGACCTCGCGCGAGTCGTCATCGGAGGTGATCGACAGTTTCGCCCAATCGAGAATCTCGCGGGGGATGACCAGTCTAGACTGCGGATCGACCTTCGCAGCGACCGCGCTGCCAAGGACGTGCCTGAGGAGAGCGCGATAGCGTCGCGGGCCGCGTTCGGCGGCGGCGACCAGTTTGGCCAGGTATCGCTGCCAGGCGAGGAGAGCGTAGATCTCGAGGAACGTGCCGTGCCCTCGGCACACGTAGACGTCGTTGCCCAGCGCTGTCGCCTGGGTAATGGGAAGTTGGACTCGCCCCTTAGAGTCCACCGTCTTCCGGGCCCGACCTACGGGGAAAGCTGCCCCCACGGCTTTCACCCCAAATCGTTCGCCTGCGGTTGTGGAGCCAAGAGTGTTGTACCATACCTGGTAGGGACGTGTCAACACGATTCCAGAGAAAAGCCCATGCAGATGCAGTTTCATAGGGCTTGTCTATCCTTGAAGACTGGATGAATAATCCTGAACTATGGGATAGACCGATTCGCAGGTAACGGTGCGGAACCGCCCTCGGGGAAGGAGTCGGGCCTGATGTCCGACCGAATCGTGCGCATCCTCCTGGTTGACGATGATGAGGAAGACTACGTCATCACTCGCGACCTGCTGAGTGATGTGGAGAGTGGGTCGCGCTTCCGGCTCGATTGGGTCGGCACCTATGGGGAGGGCCTGGCGGCGCTGCGTCGCGCGGAGCATGACGTCTGTCTGCTCGACTACCGCCTCGGCGCGCGCGATGGCCTGGAACTCCTGCGCGAGGCGCGCCGGACGGGTTGCACCGTCCCGATGATCCTCCTCACCGGCCAGGGGGACCGCGGTGTGGACCTGCAGGCGATGGAGGCGGGGGCCACCGACTACCTCGTGAAGGGCGACCTCAACGCGCCGCTCCTGGAGCGCTCGATCCGCTACGCGCTGGAGCGCGGCCGCGTCGAGCAGTTGCGGCAGAGCCTCGTCGCGCTCGCCTCGCAGGAGCTACGAGGGCCGATGGCGGCGGTGAAGAAGGAGGCCATCGAGCTGCTCCTCCGCGACCGGGGTGAGCTGACCGAGCGCGCCGTGGAGGCCATCGGCCGGGTGATCCAGGTTGCCGATCACTGCGCCCGGCTCCTGGACGGCTTCGTGCACTTGTCCCGCATCGACGTGAGCCGGGCCGTGCGCTCCGAGCCGGAGCTGTTCGACGTGCGCGGCATGGTCGAGGAGGCGGTGGAGATCGCCCGCTTGTCGGCTCCCGGCTGCGCCTTTGAGGTCCGGGTGCAGGACGGCGTCACCGCGCTGAGGGCCGCCCGCTACGAGCTGCTTCTCGTGCTCGTCGATGTCCTGGCCAACGCGGCCGCCTACTCCCCTCCCGACGCCGCCGCGGAGGTCACCGTGGCCGCCGCCGAGGGCATGGTCCGCTTCGCCGTCGCCGATGCCGGCCCGGGCATCCCGCCGAGCGTGATCGAGGACCTGTTCACACCCTTCTACCTCATGAAGGACCCCACGCGGCGCGGCGCGCGCGGGACCGGTCTCGGCCTGTGCCACGGCAAGCAGATCGTCGAGGCTCACCGGGGGAGGATCTGGGTCGAGTCCGGCCCGGAGAAGGGCACGACCGTCTACCTCGAGCTTCCGGGATAGGGGCCACCCCGGGACTCGGAGGACAGGCATTCTTGCCTGTCCGTCGGCCGAGTTGCGGGAGAGGCCCTCGACCCGATAACGGGAGGGTCCCCCATGTCACCGGAGCCCATCCGAGTCCTGCTCCTCGAAGACGACCCCGATGACGCCTTCCTGCTCCGGGACGTCCTCGAAGGGACGGCGCCCGGCCAGTTCGCCATCGAGCACGTGACCCGCTTGGCCGAAGCCATCGAGCGGCTCTCGCCGAGCCCCCCCGATGCGGTGCTGTCGGACCTGAACGTGCTCGACAGCCAGGGCCTCGACACATTCCTGGGCATTCGCAGCGCCCGCAGCGATGTCCCCATCGTGGTGCTGACCGGGGTCGATGACGAGGCGGTCGCCGTCCGCGCCGTGCAGGAGGGCGCCCAGGACTACCTCACCAAGGCCCATCTGGACGGGCCGGTCCTCGTCCGCTCGCTCCGGTACGCGATTGAGCGCCAGAAGGTCAGCCACTACCGCGCCGTCCTGCTCGAACGCGAGCGCTTCGACACCGCCATCGCCCACATGAGCGACGGAATCGTCGTCACCGACGGCGATTGGCGGATCACCACCGCGAACCGCGCCGCGTGCCTGCTGCTGAACTTGCTGCCGGACCAGTGCACCGGCCGTCCGCTTGACGAGGTGCTGTCAGGCTTTCAACTCTCGACGCCTCTGACCGATCTGCGCTCCTCCTCGGACCGCGCCCAGGCCTTCGACATCGCCCGCCCCGACACCGAGCCCCCGCTCTTCCTCGATGCGCGGCTGACGCGGCTGTTCGACGGCGACCGTCCGCTCAGCCTCGTGCTCGCCTTGCGCGACGTCACGGAGGAGCGGAGGGAACAGGAACTCCGCGCCACCTTCTTTATGATGGTCTCCCACAAGCTGCGCACGCCGCTGACGGTCCTGATTGCCTGCCTCGATCTGTGCAAGCGCCTCCCTCCCGACAAGGCCGCCGGGCAGCTGGCCGAGGTCCTGGGCGTGTGCGACCTCGAGGTCCAGCGGCTTGGGCACATCGTCCAGCAGCTGCTCGAGTTCAAGGCCCTCGGCACCCGCGAGCTGCAGCCCGGCAGCGAGACCGCGGACATCGCCGCCGTGCTGTGGGCGAGCAGCCAGGCCGTGCGGCTCCGCCATCGCGACCGCGATGTCTCCGTCACCACCACCATCGCCCCCTCGGCCTCGCACGCCGCCTGCGGGCCCGAGCACCTCTCCCTCGTCCTCGACAAGCTGCTGGATAACGCTGTGAAGTTCTGCGACAAGGAAGCCGTCGAGGTCGCCGTCCGCGTCGAGCCGGCCGAGAGCGGCCGCCTACGCTTCACCGTCCGGGACAACGGTTCGGGAATCCCGCACGAGTACTTCGACCGCATCTTCGAGCCCTTCGTGCAGGTCGAAGACCTCCCCACCGGCCAGGTGTCCGGCATTGGTGTCGGCCTGTCGATGGCCCGTCAAGTGGTGGGAGCCTTCGGGGGGACGATCTCGGTCCAGTCACGCCTCGGGGAGGGCAGCGAGTTCACCTTCACCATGCCCGCCTGGCACCCCGACACCGCCGCGCCCTTCGTCCTGGGCCTCGGCTGACGCCGTTGGAGGGGCCGCATGGCCGAAGGCCATCCGGCCCGCCGTTGGGGGGCTACCGCCTCTTCCCCCTCGCCAGGATCACCACCCCAAGCAGCACGATGACCGCCGACACGATGAGGATGTTCGCAGCCAGGTTGCCCGGCGCGGCGCCGAGGCTGTGGGCGTAGATCAGCGCACCCGCGCCGAGGGCGCACGCGGCGAGGAGGGCGGCGATCCACGTGAGCATCCACCGCATGAGTACGGTGGCGCTCTCGATGTCGAACAGGCCTGCGCCGCGCCGCCGCAGAGCATCGGGGGTATCGTCCAGTCGGCTCTCGTAGTGGGTCGCCAGCTCCGCCAGGATCGTGTCCAACCCACCCTCCAGCTCCCCCTGCCGGACCATGCTGATGAAGAACGGGCTGAAGGTCTGCGGGTACCGGCTGAAGGCCGTTGCCAGCGTGCGCCCCATCTCCAGGTCCTCGCGCACGCTGTCCAGTATCTCCCGCAGGTGGTTGTTGGAGGTCTGCGCGCGCAGCGCCTCGAGGATATCGAGGATGTTCACCTCGGCATGTGCCAGGCTGGAGAACTGCCGGCACATCGCAGCGATCTCGGGGTTGGTCACGGTCGGGCCGTTCTCAGTCATGCGATCGCTCCCAGCAACTCCCGGACTGTTGTGCTTCGCGCCGCCCTACCCCAGGACGCAAACCCCGAACGCCGGACCCCGAACCGCCGTTGCCGTATCACTCCTCGCCCTGTGCCTTCAGCAGCGCCGCCCTCAACGTCGCCACCAGGGCGCGCGCCTGCTTGTGGTCCGGATGCAGCGCCAACTCCATTTCCAGCTCCGCCATCGCGGCCAGCGGACGCCCCTTCTTCTGTTGCGCGATCGCCAGGTTGTAGTGGCAGTCGCGGTGGCGCGGGTCGAGCTCCAGAGCCTTCATCAAGGCCTGGATCGCCTTGTCCACGTGACCCAGCGCATTGCGTGCGGCGCCGATGTTGAGCCAGACCGTCGGGCTGTCCGGTTTCAGCTTCAGGGCCTGCTCGAATCGCTCGATCGCGGGGGTATGTCGACCGGAGGCGTAGTGGACGGCCCCCAGGTTGACGAGCACGGCGTAGTCGTCCGGGTGCTCGCGGCAGTAGCGCTCCAGGAGCGTCGTGGCCTCCTCGGTCTTGCCGCGCAACGCCAGGCCGCGAGCCTGCCGCAGGACGGCGTTCCGCGACGGGGTTTGGGACCGCCCGAAAGGCCACATGCACGTCTCCTGGGGATACGCCGCCATGATAGCAGAGCGCAGAGAAGCCTGTCAATCCGAGCCTGCGCAGCCTGGGTCACCGCCGCCTACAGCACTCAGCCGGTGTGGGCATCCCCGGCATGGGCAGGCGCCGGCAGTCCCTCCGGCGAATCACCGTAAGCCATCGGGCTGTAGCCCGAGCGATCCCTCGCCTTGACGCGAGCCGATTCAGTCGGGGAGACACACCCTCGTGGGGGAGGAAGAGCGATGCGTCGCAGTGCGATCGGGTCGGGCATGAGCGTTCTGCTGGTCGCCGCGGGCGAGGGGCTGTGCGCTGCCGCCCAGACTCTGGAACTGGTCCGGGATGGCCAGCCGACCGCAGCCATCGTGGCGGCCCCGGACCTCGCGGGGCCGGCTGCCGCGCTCCGCGACGGCCTCCGGCAGACCCTCGGCGTCGAGTTCACGGTCGTGGCGCCCGACGAGGTCATGGCGGGCAAGGACTGGCGGCTGAACGACGACTGGCTGGACCGCCCGCTGATCCTGGTGGGCAACGTCGCCAACAACCGCGCCATGTTCGTGCTGTTCAGCCAGTTCCTGGAGGGCGCGAACGGCGTCTACCCGGGCCCGGGACGCTACAGCCTGCGGGTGCTGTTCCAGCCGTTCCGCCGGGGAGTGCACATGCTCTCCGTGGGAGCCTCGGACCCGGCGGGCCTGGACGCCGGGGGGGCCCGGCTGGTGAAGCTGGCCGGCGAGCAGCGCGGGGTGTTCCCGCCCCTCGTCGAGATCGGTGACGCCACTGGCCCGACCTCACAACCCTCGGCGTTCAGCGGCGACTTCATCACGGCGGTCTCGCTTTGGTACTGGCAGGGCGACCGCGGCGCCGGCCAGCGGGCCCGAGAAGTGCTCGTGGCCGAGGCGGCCAAGCCCGACCTCTGGGGGTTCAGGGAGGGCGGGCACTACGACTGGGAACGCCACTATCGCCCCTTGCGCCAACTGCTGGCCTCGGGTCTGCTGAGCGATTCCGAGCGGCAACAGGTCGAGGCGCATCTCGTGGACATCGCCCTGCGCTCCACCGACTGGGCCGGCCTCTCGGCGTTGCGCGCCGCGCCGGGCGCCATGACCAACCTGATGTCGCGGCACCCGATCTCCGGGCTGATCGGCCATTTCATCATCTACGAGTACCTGGCCAACGTCGCCGAGCTACCCCCGGAGCAGCAGGCGGAGGTCGCCAAGGGGTACGCCCTGCTGCGCGATCACATCCGGTCGCTGATCGACGGCGATGGTCGGCGGGAGATCCTGACCTTCACGCTGGCCGAGTGGTTCGCCGCGCACGACCTAGGCGGCGAGCGGCGCTTCGCGGTGGACATCCGGGGCACGATCCATGACGAGGACAGCAGCGGGCTCTGCTCGGGCCGCCCGGCCTGCGTCGCGGCCTGGCGCCCGAACGCGCAGAAGCACCTGGAGTACCTCTTCTTCCCGCACTACACCTGCTATCGGGTGACCGCAATGCCCGAGCTGGGCGTGAGCCGGATCGAGCATCCCGGCGGGAATCGCGGCGGCAAGTTCGCCTTCGCCGTCCCTGATGTAACGGGCGACGGCCGCGAGGAGCTGGCGGTCGTCGGGCTGTACGGGTTCGGCTTCGGCGTGATCCCCTCTGAGACGCCGCTGGAGCAGGGCCAACTGCCCTCCTACCTCGGTCTCGCGGCCTTGACCGGCTACTCAAGCGGCAACCAGGAGTTCCGCCTCTACCACGACGGCGCGGTGGTGCGCGACCGGGACGGGGCCTGGCTCGGGATCGTCGCGCTGAACCCCGGGGGCATCGACTTCTTCGCGCCCACCGACTTCCGCAAGCTCTGGTCGCACTTCAGCCACCCCCCGAACCTGTGCAGCCTGCTGGCCGACCTGGACGATGACGGCAAGCCCGAGATTCTGGTCGGCCGGGAGGACGGCTACGTGGTCGCGTACGAGATTGGGCAGGGGAGGCTCGTCGCCAAGGCGGCGCCTGATGGGCCCGTGCGTTCGCTCGCGCTTCTCGGTGGACCACCCGAGTCGGGGGCGCGCATCGTGGCGGGCACCGGAGGCGGCCTGACCCTCTGGACGCCGCGCTCCGACCTGTGGCTCACCGGGACGGTCCCGTGGAGTCCGTGGGCATCCTGAGGCAAGCGGCAGGCGAGCCGCTGGTCGTCGCGTCACACTCGCCCGGCGAGGTGACCGCCTACCGACTGGCGTCACGCCCGTAGTGGCCTGTCCCGCGTGAATGCGGGCATCTTCTGTCGCCCCTTGCGGGGCTTGGGGGAGGAGGGGGGCCCGGCTCCACGGGCTCACGCCCGTGGCTACTCATCCTCCGCCCCTCACGGGGCGAAAGGCTGTGAACGGCCCCGAAAGGGGCCGAGGATGAATAGCCGTGGGCGACAGCCCACGGATCAAGGCCATCCCCCTCCTCTAGCCCCGATAGGGGCGCCAGCT
>VGFC01000134.1 GCA_016869045.1 Armatimonadota bacterium | reverse complement strand
TCAACGCGAGAATCAGGACCACGAGGAGCAGCGTAAGCGTTCGACTCGACCGAGGAGCAGCAACGGACGGTAGCTCAATGGCCTGTGCTTCGCTCATGGGAGGCAACCCCCTCTATCCGGGTCTGGCGGAGCCGCCCGGCTCCTATTTCAGTACTTGGACTCCGCTTTAGTTCTGCAACGCCCCCGGTCGGGCGGGGGTTCCAGCCGGCTGCTGTGGCCGCGTGGTGAGGTGTTTGCCGCTCGTGCCTGCGGGTCACCCGACCCGCGCCGTGGACGTTGCCTTACCTCACCACCCTCACACTCGTGAGGCTCTGGGCCTGCTGTCCGCCTTCGGTGTACGCGTGCAGCTTCACGAGGTAGATGCCCGGCGGCGCCGTCGTCCCAGCGTCGGACCTCCCATCCCACAGGATCGCATTCCGCCCCTTCACGCACTCTCGGTCACGACAGATGACGCGCACCGACCGCCCGGCGACGTTCAGGACCTCGGCGACGACCGATGCCTTGGTCGTCAGCGCGAACGTGATCTGCACGCCGCCCGCCCGAACAGGGGCCGTGCTCACTCCGGCCAGTCCGAGCGACGCCTCCGCCACCTGCGCCGGCGCCGCGGCGGTGACCACCGGCCCGGCCTTCCACGCCGTTGGCGTACCCGTTGCGACGCCGTCGTGGTCCTCCGCGACGAACCGGTACTCATATGATGTCCCGAGTGGCAGCCTCCTCCCACCCGCGTAGATACGGCCCGCCGTCAGCGACCCCGTCTTCGGCTGCAGCGCGAGCGTGTTGCGAAGCAACTTGCCGTTCCGCCTGATCTCCACCCTCACATAGAGCGGCGCATCCCCGTCCGCGTCTGCGTACTTCACTTTCCACACGAACCGCGTCTGCTTGGCGATCCCCTGATCCGGGTTCACGCCATCCGATGTGTATCCGGCTCCTCCCGCCCAACGCAACGTGGGGATCGAGTCGGTGCCGATGATCACTCCTCTCCACCAGTCCCCGGCCGACCCGTCGGGATCGTCGGCCGGCAGGCCATCGCCCTCGGCGTACACGTGCACCCACACCGTGTCACCCTTGGTGAGCGCAGGCCACACTCCGACCGTCGGGATCTCCGCCTCGTACTCGCCGTTCCCCAGCGACGTGCCAGGCGTCGTCACTGGCACGCCGCAATTCACCCGCCACGTGACGTTGGTCTTGCTGACCTGGTTACCCGGGAACCCCTCTGTCTTCCACCTCACCACGATCGGCGGCCCGATCCACGCCTTCGCCGGCAGGCTGGTGATCGTGACCTTGGGCGGGAAGTCCGGCAGCGCGGCTGCCTCCGCGTAGTTGCTCACCTTGCGGTGCGGATGGTCCGCTCGCAGCCAGCTTACCTCCCACGACTGGAACCCCCAGTTGCCGAAGACCGTCATGTTGGGCACGAGGTGACGTCGCGACGTTGGCTTCGCGCAGTCGATGTACCAGACGTCGGGCGAACCGATGGTGCCAACCAGGGGCGGCATGATCCGGCCCGCGGCGATGGCCTCCAGATCGCAGCGCGCCAGCTTCGTCCGGACGACCGGCAGGAGGTCCCCGGTGTACGGCAGGTCGCGTGCTGCGAGGAAGTCGCAGAAGGGCTCCCACGACGGGAAGGCCCGACGAGTCCCCAGGTCATCCCACCAGAGCATCGGGTCACCGTCATCCACTGACCAGACGTACGGGTACGACTCCAGGGCTGTCGCGCCCGGGACCCGCGCGATGTAGCCGCCCTCGAACTTCTGCTCCCACGTGTCCAGGGCCTGGTGAAGGTGGCCGGGCGGGTGCTCTTCGGGCTTCAGGTGGACCGACGATATGTATGGGTGGTCGATCGGCGCGCCCAGTGTGCTGGCAAGGCCGCCCACGCCGTCCCACTTCCTCCAGACGTCGCCGAAGCTCGCGGCGTACCTACCTTCCCAGTACGCTTCGGTGTGCTTGACGATCTCGATGATGTGCCCGCGTTCAAACCCCATCACCCACACTTCGAGAGCCCCTCGAGGGGTCTGCCCGGCCCACTGCTTCCAGCACGTCAGGGCCCAGCCGAGGTCGCCTGCATAGAAGCCCTCGTACAGCCTCAGCAGTTCCCCACGGAGCCCGTACACACCCGGCTCCTCCTTGTACGGCACTGCTGGCGGGTCGGGAGGATTGAGTAGCCAGCCCTTCTCGAATGGCTGCCTGTACCCCCATGCCGACCCGGGCGGTCGCCACTCCTCGGTGCACCCGATCGGCAACCCCATCTGCCCCACGCCCCCCGAGCAGTCATAGCCCTCCTGCCACTTCTGCCGGACCCAACCGGTGTTCGGGCAACCGACATAACCGCACGGAGCCCTGTTCTCGATCCACCAGCACGGGTCAACGAAGCCCTTGGTGTCCCCCAGCGAGGACGTATACCCTACGCTCCTAAGTATCCGCCGGCAGTCTGGGTTTACGGCGAAGTGGAGGTGATCGTCGTCCCCAGCGAAGTTCCCAATGGTGCCGATAGGCTGGCCAGCGCTCACCAGTGCGCCTACACCGATGCCCGTCTGGATGTGGCCGTAGTATGCCTCGAAGTCCCCGTGGCCAAGTGCGCAGTGCTTGATCACCAGACAGTAGTTACCGTAGTCGTCCCAACCTGATGGGGGGTCGTACCGGAACGTCACCTCACCTGCGGCGATCGCGTAGACGGCGCTCCCCTCCGGTCGCCGGGTATCGCACCCAAGGTGGTACCGGCCCGGGACACCGTCGAGCCACCCGTTGTAGCAGGAACAGGCGGCATCAGTGGGGTAGTAGAAGCCCGTCGGGGTCTGCGGGACCGCTCCCGCCGTACGGCAGACGGTCACCAGAAGCGCAAGAGACTGAAGCATCTCGCTCCTCCTTCCTGGCCCCCGAAGCTGACCTCTTGCAGGAACACGCCGGGGCCAACACGAACATCATACGACGAGAGGCGGCCTTTGAGAGCGGTGCCGCGTTTTCCCGCGGCGGTTTGTGAGGTGCGGCATGAACCCGGCGTTGGTGATGGGCAGGTTCCTGAGGCACTGGCGTTCGTGGACCCCTGGGATGAGCCAGGCGCACCTTGCGTCCAAGGTGCGCGACAACGGCGGTTCAGGGGTCGACGAAGACACGGTCGGGCGGTGGGAGGGTTCCCCCGACAACGACGGGAGGCCCGGGCAGCCCCCCAAGAACGACCAGCAGTTGGCCGCACTCCTGAAGGCACTGGCCAACACCAACCGCGCCAGCCTCACGTGGAGGGAGCTTGACGACTTCGCCGACCTCTGCATCCGCGCCAAGGGCGGGCGTCAGTTCCCAGCGCACGCGCGGTACGGTGACGACGACCTTCCCTTCCACGCCGGTGTCGATGCTTGGGCTCGCGCCGCTTGGGACATCAGCTCCCACGCACCGGAAAGGACCGACACTATCGCCTTCTGGGCCGCCACGACGCACCTTGAGCGCGCGGTCGAGGGGCAGTCGGGGATCGTCTCCCAGGCGCAGCAGATGAGGCAGGTGATCGCTCTCGCCACGCTACGGACGGCTCTTGCACACAAGCATCAGACGGTCGGTCGGTTCACGGTGGCCGAGGACACGTTCAAGCACAACGCGGAGTTCATCGAGTCCTGGTTCGGGAGGTGGGGCCGCGCCGACCATCTCTCTGCCTTGGACCAGCGCGTGCAGGGCGCATTCTCGGCGGAGATCGGTCGGCCCCTCGCCAAGCGGAAGGGGGAACTGCTTGCGTTGTCCGAGGTTGCACGCCAGCTGGACGACCCCACCACCGCGGCCTTCGCATTCCTCAATGGACTGGCGCCCACCCTCGCCATCGAGGACTTCGACGCCAAGGTGCACGCGTGCCTGCGTGACACGGAGGCGGGCGACCCGACGGGCGGAACCCTCATCGGTGCGCACTACTGTCTCTACTGGGCCCACGCTTGGCAGCAGCGATGGGAGGAGGCTGAGGCGCACCTGCTGGCCTGCGACCGGTGGCCTGACGAGGGCATGCCCGCCGTCCTGCGACACGGCGCGTGGGGGGACTTCCTCTTCCGCCGAGGCAGCTTGCCCGAAGCAGAGACCCGCATCCTCCGCGGCCTCGGGCTTGCGCAGGAATGCGGGTTCCTCGGACAGGTCCGTTGCTTCACGGACTCCCTCCGAACCCTTGAGACCGCGAAGACCTCGCGCCCCCGCAAGTAGCCACGCCGCGATTCCGGCCTCTAGCGACTGTCCGCTGTTCGCCGCCCCGAGGAGCACCGTGATCCAGGGGAGGACGACATCCCCCTCCGCGACCGTGGGCTTGCCCTCCGCCAACGGAGAGGGCGGCAGCGGCGGAGCACTCGACGCCTCAACGCCCGTGGTGTCCACGATCGCCCCCCAGCACCTCGGTCTCAGACCTCACCCATGCAGCGGCGACGACGCGAACCGGCGGATGACGACCTCGTCGATGGCGGCCTTGGGGGGCAGCGTCGCGAGGAAGACCGCGAGGCGGCCGATGTCCTCGGGGTCCATCCACTCCTCGGGCAGGATGTCGTCACGCTCCTCCTGCACCATGCGGGTGTTCACGCCGCCGGGGCAGATCGCCGAGACGCGGATGTTGTGAGGCCGCATCTCCTCGGCAAGGACCTTGGTGAGACCGAGCACGCCATGTTTCGCCGCACAATAGGCGCCCTGGCCGACGTACCAGCGCTTGCTGCTGGTGGAGGCGATGTTGAGGATCGTCCCGCCTCCGCGCTCGATCATGCTCGGCAGCACGGCCTGGCAGAAGAGGAACGTCGCCCGCAGATTGACCGCCAGCGTCTGCTCGAAGTCCTCAAGCGAAGTCTCCAAGATCGGCGTGATGGCCAGGAAGCCCGCGTTGTTCACGAGGATGTCGATCGGGCCGAGGGCCTCGACGGCTTCGCGATGAGCGCGGGTGATCTCCTCCGGAGAGGCGACGTCGCAGCGAATGGCCGCGGCCTTGCGCCCCTTCGCGCGCACGAGCGTGGCCGTCTCCTCGATCTCCTCGACACTTCGGGCCAGTGCGGCGACGTGAGAGCCGGCGTCGGCGAAGGCCAGCGCAATCGCGCGCCCAATACCGCGTCCGGCGCCCGTCACAAGCACGACCTGATCCTCGAGCATCGGGCAATCGCCTTCCGTCGGGCGCTATGTGGGGATCCGCGATCTCGATTCATGGGCGCCATGAAGATTGACAAAGGCAGTGTCGGGATTGGTATCCCGACCTACGAGACACGTAGACGGTGGAGGAGACCTACTCCTCCTTGATCGAGCGCTTTGTCAACACAATCCGAATGTCGCCTCTACACGGGAACGGCTAGGACGGGAGTCGCGGGTTCCCATTCAGCGCGTGAGCATCAGCCTTGCCAGCGCTGTCGCCTGCTGCCCGTCCTCGTTACGGGCGTCGATCCGCAGGAGGTAGAGGCCTGACGGGACCGCCATCCCCTGGTCCGACCTCCCGCTCCAGACGAGGCGCTGCAGGCCGGCCTCCGTCGGACGCTCACGGCACACGGTCGCGACCGGCCGCCCGGCAAGGTTGATCACCGTGACCGAGACCTCTGCGGACGAGGAGAGCGCGAACAGAACCTCCGCGCCGCCGGCTCGGGCGGGGATTCCGGCCGCGCTCGTGACGGTTAACACGCCACCTGTGGGCACGGCGCCCCCGAGCAAGGGGCTGAAGTCCACGCGACCCAGAGACGGGTCATCCAGCTTGTCGTGGATCTTCGCATCGATGTCAGCGCGCACGGTGGCGCCGAAGTCATTGCCCTCGGCCTTGATCGCGTTGGGTGTCTCGTTGCGGATGAACATGGAATTCGACCCGCCAAAGACATTGCCGCCGTCGTTGCTGGCATTGGCGTCGCCGAGGTTGCCGAGACACGGCTTGGCGTCCTCCTCTATGTAGACGGCCTGCCCGCAGTTCCGGATCGCATTGCGGGCGACCACCGGCGTCGCGCCTGCCTTGCCCACGTAGACGCCATCCGAGGCGTTGGCGATCTCGTTGTCCAGCACCCGGGCCCCGACCTCACGCACACCGATGCCGGTCCAAAGCCCCTGCGCATTGCCCCCGCCGGGCCGCACGCCGCAGTGGTTGTAGCGGATGAGGGAGCCCGCTCCTCCGCCCCAGGCCAGCGAGACGCCGTAGGTCACGACGTAGCTGGGGCCGCTCGCCGAGAACCAATTCCCCGCCGCCGGCGTGTTGCCGCCGATCGTCTGTGAGGCCGGCGCCGTGACGCTCACTCCGACGATCATCGGCCTGACCTTCGACCCAGCCGCGTTGAAGCCGAAGTAGTTGCCGCAGACGGTGTTGCTTCCGGCCGCGTCCATGATGAGGACTCCCCCTCCCCCCACGAACACGTTGCCCGCGCCGGCGGTCGTGCCACCGATGACGTTGCCCTCGCAGCCGTCGCCGAGCCGCACGCCCTCCATCGTGATCTCCGCCGTCGTCTCTCCGTCGGGAAGGAGGCCGATGTAGTTGCCCCGGATCTTGGTGGCGACGGCATGCGTGGCGTCGACTCCCCAACCGAGGTGACCGAAGACATTCCGCGCCGCCGCAGCCGTACCGCCGATCACGTTGTCACTACAGGTGCCGGCAGGAGTCTCCAGGATGATGCCCTTGTACCCGAAGCCGAGGATCCGCGACCCGTCGCGGCGGATGCCGAAGTAGTTGCCTGTGATGGTGTTGCGGTTGCCGTCCACCACTCTCAGACCACAGCACTGGGACGGCTGGCTCCCGCTGGCGAACACGTTCCGGACCGACGAGTTACCGCCGATCGTGCAGTCGTCGCAGCCCTTCATCCGCAGTTCGTCGAGACCGCAGAAGGCCTGGGTGCTGCCGTTCAGCGTCACCCCGAGGTTGCAGGAGCGAACCGTGGTGAAGTCGGCCGTGTCGAGGTACAGCCCGTAGCTCGGGAAGGCTGCGATGGCCAGCCCCGAGACGACGCAGTGGTTACCGCCGACGCCTAGCCCATCACCGCCGCCCACGTCGCGGCCGTGCAGACCCACGTCCGGCACTCCGTCCGCGTCCAGGTCGCCCTCAATCGTGGTGTGGTCGTCGGTGATGACAGGCAGCGGTGACTGCGGGTAGATGTACCGGCCGGCCATCTGAGGGCGGAAGCTGATCGTGTCGGCCCCGGCGTGCGCGTTCGCATTCGTGATTGCCTGGCGCAGGCTGCCGGCGCCGGAGTCGGCGCCGTTGCCGACCCAGTACGTTGCGGCCATGCAGGAGACGGGAAGGGCCAGAGCGAGGACGACAAAGCACGCGCGGCGATACATGCTGGGTGCACCTCCGGCTGGGTAGCGCTGTTGGAGCGACTTCACGGCAGCAGGTTCAGGCGGCGGACCTTGTACTTCACCGTCAGTTCGGAATGCGCTGCGACGGGAACGAGGAACTCGAGGTGGCTGGCGTCCTTCCGCTCAAACTCGTGGGAGTTGGAGAGCATCGTCCACTCGCCATCGATCGTCTCAACGATCTTCAGAAGCACGTCGTCGTTCTTCGCGCTCTCGACGACGAACGCGATCTCCTCCTCGCGGTCATAGAGCGCGAGTCGGCCGTGCACGTCCTTTCTCACGTCCTGGTCGGCAACGCGCAACACGCGGCGCTCCACGGACACCTCGCGCGCCGTGCCCAGGACCAACTCCGCCTTTGCGCCCACCGGGGTACTGGGCAGCCTGACTTCTCCCACCAGCAACCGCCGCCCGGCACGGTCCTCGTAGAGGCGCATCTTGCCTGATGGGAGCAGCACGCTACCCAGGCCGGCCTCAGCTACGTTCCGCAGCCGGAGCTGCACCGCGGTGTCCGGTCCGGCGGCTGCGTCGAAGACATGGGTCAGCTCACACGCAACCTCGGGGGCGCTGAGGAAGGGGAGCCGCAGCACGGCGCCCTGCTCCAGGTTGGCCGACACCGGGGAGGCGAGGCCGAGGTCCACCTGCGCGTCCTCGAAGTCCTCACCGCTGTCGTTCCTGAGGACCGCCATGGCGCCAAGCGAGGCCTTCTGCTCCGCGCCGCCAAGGACGAGCGTGTACTCGGGCTCCCAGGTGAGGCCGCCCGTCAGATACCGGACCGTGAGCTGCGTCTCGACCACCTGGGCGGCAGTTAGCGTCCACTCCGCTTCCTGAGGCCGGTCCGCCGGCAAGCGAGGGCCGGTGACCCCGACCGACTCGTCTGCGACGGTCAGCCGTAGCGAATCGGCCGCCAGCTTGGTGCCTTGCCACGATAGCACCAGCGTCGTCGTGCCGGGTGGCAGAGCGAGCGGCCGGGTCTCCTGCACGAGCGCCGCCGGCGGTGCGCCCAAGAGCAGCGTGACACCGGTGCGCTCGGGAGCGGTCGCCACGCGGATCGACTGCACATCGGTCTTCGCCGCCACGCAGGCGAGCCAGGCTATCAGAATCGTGCCCCAGCGCATTGCGGCGCCCTCCCTACTGGCCTTCGAGCGGTTCGCGAAGCCCCATAGCTTTCATCGCGATCCGCGCCTTCGCCTGCACGAGGCCATTGGCCTCTGTCTGGAGCATCGCCCGCAGTGCCCCGCAGGCCTTCGGGTCACCGACCCGGCAGATGGCTTCGGCGGCGAAGGCCCGGTCGGCCCAGTCGGGGCTCTGCAGAAGACGCATGAGCATGTCAACCTCGACCGTCGGCTCGCCGCCCATCTGTGGGGCGCCCAACTGCCCGCACGTCTCGATGGACAGCAAGCGGATCTCCGGCTGCCCACTGCCCACCAGCGAGAACACGTGTTGTGGGCAGCGCGCACCCAGCGCCACCAGGGCCACCAGCGCCTCCTCGGCCGCCGCCCGTACGGCGTACACCCCATCGCCGAGCAGACCGGCAATGGCCTCCGCGGAATCCGTCTCGCAGCGACGGCGCAGAGCCACCACCGCGCTGCGCTGGACGTCCTCATCCGGATCGCGCAGTAGCTGCTCCAGAACCAGCCGGGTGTCTTCCCCCTCCAGCGCGCCCATGCCGCCGGCGGCGGCGGCGCGGGTCCGCCAGCGGAGCGACTTCGACTGCTGGACGAGGCGCCCTGCGGCCCGCGGATCGCCGATCATCCCCAGGACCGCCATCGCCACCCGAGCTTCCCGCTCCTGGCCCTGGTCCATCAGCCGGAGCAGCTCCGGCACCGCGGCCGTCCCGATCTCGGCGAGGATATCCTGTGCCACGCGGATGCGCCCCTCATCAGGGTCCGCGAGCTTCCTCACGAGATAGGGTATCGACTGCTCCTGGAGGCCCACGAAAGCGCGAGTCGCGTTCCGTTGTTGGCGGAGGTCCTGGGCCTCCAGCGCATCGCTCCAGAGAACGTCAAGGTCGGCGACGGGAGGCACCTCACCCGGGATGGGGATCAGGTCAACCGGGCCCAGCGGCTGCCGCGGGCCGAGCGCAATGCGGCCGGTAGCCACGGGAAGCACCGCGTCCATCCGGGTCATGTCGCCGCTGTCCATGTCAATACCCAACCCCAGCCCGCCGTCCGACCAGCAGAGGTTGTTGCGATCCCGCCCGACGTACGAGTCACTGCCGGCGCCATCTCCCAACAGCGCGACCGTCCCGGGCGCGTCGCCGCGCGGCACAAAGCCCTGACCGTCCTCGCGGCAGACGTACGAGTCCTGGCCCGAGAGATCAAGCGCAAGCGCAATCCCGCTGCTCATGGCAGCCCCTTGCGCCAGGCGATCCGCGGTGTACCCGTCGTCCCCGGCCGCATCGCATAGCATCCCGATCCCGCGCTCCAGGCCGAAGCCCTGCCCGCGCTCCCCCATGCCATACCGGTCGTCGCCCGTCTCGTCCAGGAGATACCCCAGGGCCAGGAAGCCGCCCGACCCCTGGCTGTACGGACCTCCCTGGTACTGGTCATCGCCGGCCCGGTCGAACAGCAGCCCGCCTCCGTACCACCAACCCGCCCCCTGGCAGTAGGGGTCGGCGGTGTAGGTGTCCGCACCCTGGGCGTCCGCGAGGATGCCCACGCCGCCCGGAGCGATGGGACGTACCCCCAACCCGCAGCCCTGGGCGCACGCCAGGGCGCGCTCGCCCGTCTGCCCGGCAACCGGGTAGGTCCGCCCCGCCTGATAGCGGTCCTTGCCGCCGGCGTCCAGCAGCGCGCCCACGCCTTTCACGGAGCCGAACCCCTGGGCGTGCAGCTCCGCCTCGTACATGTCGTCGCCGCCCGCGTCCAGGAGCAGCCCCAGGCCGAACATCGCCGCTCCCTCGCCGAACACCACGCCCGTGTACCGGTCGTTCCCGCCTGCGTCGAGCAGGATGCCCGCTCCGCCCAGCCCCGCTCCGAAGGCATACGGCTCGTGAGCCGTGTAGTCATCGTTTCCCGCCTCGTCCACCAGCACGGAGACCCCAAGCAAGGCTGCGGAGAGCCCGAACCTCGCCGGCGGGGCGTACGTATCGTCGCCGCTCAGGTCGATCACGACCGACGCACGCGGCATGGGCGCGCCCTCGGCAGGCGCGATCTCGTAACGGTCCTTGCCTCCGAGGTCAACTAGGATCGCCGCCGGCATCGTGTGGACGTTGGGGCCTGTCCCCGCGAGGACGATCGTCCCCAGGTCGGTCTCTTGCTGGAAGAGCGTCGGCTCCGCCGCCGCGGCCGAGGCCATGAATTCCTGGTTGAGCCGCACCTGGGCAAGCGTCTCACGGGCGGCACACACGGATGAGATCATCACCGCCGTAGCGGACACGATTGCCCGCATGTCCAGCCGCGCGGCGACCCGTAGTCCCTGGACCACGTCGTCCCTCGCCGCCTCCTGTACCAGCACACCGGGCAACGTGCGCGCCAGCAGCGCCACCTCCTCGGGCGACAGGTCTGCGGTCGCCCGCGCCATCAGCGCATCCGCTCGGGCCACCCCGTAGACCAGCTCCGCGAGCGCCTGGCGCAGCTCCAGCGGCAGCTTGGGGATCGGCTCTTCCAGTCGCTGCCCGGGAGGCGGTTCGCCCCGCTTGCCCGGGTTCGCCAGGGCCGCGGCGAGTGGAGCATGTGGATCCAGCGGCTCGGCGGACGGCGCGACGGGCACCCGCCCCTCGCCCAGGAGCGTCGTGAGCGTCTCGACACTGCGCGCCAGGTCTGCCGGCCCGGTGAGTTCGTACCCCAGTTCCCGCGCTGCCGCCACTGAGTTCACAGCGCCCCGCAGGCCATCGGTCACGAAGGGCAGGCGCAGATTCCCTCCGCCGACCTGGTCGTCAACGTAGTCCGGCTTGACCCGCAGGTCCCGCGTGCTCAACTTCAGCAGCTGCATCCCCACGCTCAGCGGGCCGAGGTCGAAGCGCTCGGCGGCTCCCGCGAGCTGCTGGACGCAGACGAGCGTCAGCGCCAATGCGAGGCACCGGCCGATCCCTGGTTTGGCGGCCATCCGGCGGAGCGTGAGCATGTCGTCTCGGTGGAGTCCCCTCCCCATACGAACGACCTTCGCGCCAGCAAGTTCGGGGGGCCCTATGGCGGGGACGGCAGGTACAGAATGATCCCGCACACGATGGCCCAGAGAATCACGGAGACCAGCAAGGGCTTGTCGCGGAGGAAGAGCTGACTGGGGTCGGCTCCCAGGCCCCGCTTGTGTACGAGGTAGAGGTAGCGGAAGACGGCGTACACGACGAAGGGGATGGTGTACTTCAGGTCGGTCGAGCCGACCTCGCGAACCGTCCGCTCGGAGAACGTGTAGAGGCAGTAGGCCATCAGGGCGGCGGACGTCACGACCGCCGTCATCTGGTCGAGGAGGTAGGCCGTGTACTCGCCGAGCGTCTCCCGGTGCTCCTCGGCCATCGCCAGCATCTGCAGCTCGCCGCGCCGCTTCGCGATCGCCAGGAAGAGCGACAACAGGAAGGTGCAGACCAGCAACCACACCGAGATCTGAACTTGAATGGCCAGCGCCCCCGCGACCGCTCGCAGCACGAACCCGAAGGCGACGGTGAGCACGTCGAGCACAACCACCTGTTTCAGCGAGAACGTGTACGCGAGCGTCGCGACGATGTAGACCGCCACGCAGACCGCCAGCTCGTAGTTCACGCTGAGACCGACCAGCACCGCCGCCGGCATGAGGATGACCGCCGCGACCGTGGCCGCGACCGGACTCAGCCGCCCGGAGGCGACCGGACGCCGGGCCTTCTCAGGGTGCGCCCGATCGCGCTCGGCATCGGCGACATCGTTGACCAGATAGCAGGCGCCCGCCGCCAGGCACAGCGAGCCGAACGCCAGGAACGAGGCCGCCAGCGCATCGGGGTCGGTCATGCGCTTGGCGAAGAGCACGGCGGCAAAGGCCAGCAGGTTCTTCGTCCACTGCCTTGGCCGAACCCCTTCAATGAGCGCAAACACGCTCCGGGCTCTCACCGTCGGCCTCCTCAGTCTACTCCGGCCTCAGGCGTCGCACGCCGTGGCGGAGTCGATGGCCCCCTCGGCCGCCCTCTCCCCGCTCCGGCGTGGCGACTATGGGTTGGGATAGGACAGGGGTAGTGACGGCGTGCGCGGGCCCACGTCCTCGCGAGCCGGCGCACGACGGGCTGCCTGCTGCCCGTCCTCGATCTCGTCGCCCCACTGTGCCCACCCTAACCGAGGGTGACGAGCGAAGAGCTCCAAGTACGGGCCGGGGCTGCACTTCTCGATGATCTCATACAGCTGCTCTGGCTTGCGCGAATGCTCGCGCTTCCTGGAGATCAGGATATTGGGCTGCCGGCGGCCCGGCGGACCGGTTCGCAGTGCCCCGCGCACGCCGAAGAGAACCAGTTCGGTCACGTTGCGGAAGTAGAACCCCACACCGCGCCGGTCCGGGCCACCGTCCTGGCGGACCTTGTACCAGACGATGTTCGTCTTGTATGTGAACCCCCACCGCCGCATGACATCCAAGCCTTGGAGGATGAGGGCGTTGGGCACCCACAGGTAGAGGTGGCTCTCAGGCAGCGCCAACTGGCCGACCGGCAACTCCTCGATCTCCTCGAACGACATCGTGGCATACCGACGCAGCCTCCGATGTTCCGGCGCGACCTTCCCCGTGCTGTTGGCGAACCGCCACGGCGGGTCTGCCAGAATCGTCCCGAAGCGGCCCAGACCCCGGCGCAGCAGGTTGGTTTCTGCCGAGCATCCTGCGCCCTTGTCGTCATCAAGCGACATGGCCCTCAGTCCTCCACGTACAGCTTCCCTGTAATGCCGAACACCAGGATAGGGCAGCCTCCCCCGCCGCCGCCCTCCAGCTTCGGGAGAAGCTTGCTCATGTGGGTGGTGGAGGCGCCGTAACGCTCTCGGGCCTTCCTCCGATCGCCCATGACCTCCTCGAAGAGCTCCTGAAGCTCATCACACCGGGTGATGATGATGCCGACGCTAACGGTTCGGAGTTCGAAGAGCAGTCGGAAGTTGTTGAGGTCGCGATCGTAGAAGGTGTCTTTGTTGTTCCACTGTATCTCGACCGCCACGCCCGCGGACATCGGGTCAGGACCGGCCCTGAAGCAGTCCACCTCGTGCGTCGGTGAGTTGATCTCCCTGGCGTCCACGATCACTCTGGTGTCAAAGGACTTCTTCGCCCAACCCAGGGTGAAGAAGGCCCTCTCGAAGGCCTTCGAGATGCGCGACTTCTCCTTTCCAGGCTCCAGGATATGGCTGCGAGGCAGCCGATAGCCTCTCAGCACGCATAGCAGATCCGCCCAGTGCTGTGGGAAGTCCTGCACCAGAACGGCGCAAGCGTGCTTCCACTCGTGCACCTCGTAGAGAGACCGAACGTCGGGTGGAATCAGGTCGGTCGTCACTTGTGGCACCTCACGGCTTCAAACGCCTCCGTCGACCGCGGCTGTCGCACCTCAACAGGGTTCGACACCCAGGGGGAGCCAACCTGCGTCGCTCTGCGGGAACCGCGCGTCTGCGTTGTCGTGCTTCTCGCCACGCGGCAGTTTGCCACCCCGCTGCCGCCAGTCACTCCGGCCTCAGGAGCGGGAAGTAGATCGTCTCCCGCAAGTTGTCAGTATCCCGCAAGATCATCAGCAACCGGTCGATCCCGACGCCCAGCCCGCCCGTCGGGGGCAGGCCGTACTCGAGCGCCCGGATGAAGTCTTCGTCGAGGGGATGGGCCTCTTCGTCGCCGGCTTGGCGCGCCACGGCCTGCTCCTCGAAGCGGCGCCGCTGATCGAGCGGGTCGTTCAGCTCGCTGAACGCATTGCCCAGTTCCTCCCGCGCAATCACCGGCTCGAAGCGCTGCGCGAGGGTCGGGTCGTGGTTGCAGCGCTTCGCCAGCGGGGAGATCGCCACGGGGTAGTCGGTCACGAACGTCGGCTGGTCTGTGCGCTCCTGGATGTAATGGTCGAACGCGCGGTCCAGAAGCTGCGCCAGGGTCGCCTCCGACACATCGCCCAGCGCGAGCCCCCCACACGCCTCCCGCGCCTCCTCGTCGGTCTGCAGCGACGCGAAATCGACGCCCGTCTCCTCCTTCAGCGCCTCCAACAGGGGCAAGCGCCTCCACGGCGGCGTCAGGTCGATCTCAACGCCATTCCGCACGAAGGTCAGGCTGCCGTTCACCGCCTCCGCCATCGCGCAGATCAGCCCTTCGGTCAGCCCCATCACATCCTCGTAGTTCGCGTAGGCCCAGTACGCCTCTATCTGCGTGAACTCCGGGTTGTGCCGGGGAGAGATGCCCTCGTTGCGGAAGCAGCGGGCGACCTCATACACGCGCTCGAGATTCCCCACCACGAGGCGCTTGAGGTACAGTTCCGGCGCAATCCGCAGGTACAGGTCGATGTCAAGCGTGTTGTGATGCGTCGTGAAGGGCCGCGCCGCTGCGCCCCCGTAGAGCGGCTGAAGCACCGGCGTCTCGACCTCGATGAACCCGCGCTCATCCAGGAACCGCCGCCCCGCCGCGACCATCGCCGACCGCTTCCGCAGGGTCTCGCGCACCTCGGGGTTCGCCAGCAGATCGAGATACCGTTGCCGGAAGCGCTTCTCGACATCCTGCAGGCCGTGCCACTTCTCAGGCATGGGGCGCAACGCCTTGGCCAGCAGCACCCACTCGTCGATCCGCACGCTGATCTCGCCGCGCCGCGTCCGGAACACCTCGCCCTGAATACCGACGATGTCGCCCAGGTCAAGGTCCATGAACTGCCGGAAGCTCGCCTCCGGTAGGTGATCCGCACGGGCCACCGCCTGGATCTTGCCCGACCCGTCCACTAGATCCGCGAAGCAGAGCTTCCCGACCTCGTTCATCCGCATGATCCGCCCACAGACGCGGACCATCTGGCCGTCCAGCTCATCGAACCGCTCCGCGATCTCGGCCGCCAGGTGCGACCGGTCGTAACGCGTGTGGCGGAACGGGTCTCGCCCCTCCTCCTGGAGCCTGGCCAGCTTCGCCATCCGCACCGCCACTTGCTCGGGAACGTCCAGCATGACCGCCCTCCCGCACTCATGGACAACGGCGCCCGCTAACCGGCGCCGCAGCCGACCGTCTCAATGCGCTGAGTGTAGCCCCCCGACCGGACGTGCGTCAAGCCAATCACCCGCAGAACCGGTCTTTGCGCCTTGACAGGTTTCGGACCCAAAGCTATACTCCGCGCTCGTGTGCCATCCGAAGCCGTGGATGGACGGTCACTGGCGCGAATGCCCGACCGGTGCAATGGTCGGGAACCTCCGCCGAGGAGTACCCCTCAGGCGCGCCTCTTGAGCTGAACCACTGACCGGCGTTCAGGCCGTCATGATCCCGCGGCAATCCCCCGAGAGGAGGGACCGAACCGGATTCGGTCGTCTGGACTCATGCACGCAGCACTGCTTGTAGGACTACTCGCAGGAACCACCGCCCTACCGCACGATCCACAGAACCCCTTCGAGAAGCACGCCGTGTCCGTACTCCAGGGCGAATACGGTCTGCAGCCGCAGTGGAAGGTGGACATGCTGACCGAGGCCCTGAGAGGGGGCGCGACGCTGCAATCCTGCCGCGTCTCATACTACCACCCCCGCGAGGCGGGCAGTGGCTGGCGGCGCTGGACCGCCACGCGCACCGGCACGATGGTGCGGCCCGGCGTGGCCAGCTGCACGACCGGCAGTTGGGGTCGCTGGAAGGGCGCCTGGCTATGGGTCGAGGGATACGGCGTCTGCCACGTTGAGGACAGCTTCCCCGAGAGCAGTGACCCGTACTGGTTCGACCTGGCCTCACCCTCGACCGCAGATACGCTAACCTACTCCAAGTGGCTGGCCAGCTCGGAGCGGGCGGAGTGTGCCCGCGACTTCGGGCTGCGCCCGACGCGGTTCGTCGTGCTCAAGGGGCCCGATGGCGGGTAGGCGCAGGCCACATTGACGCTCGCAGCGAACTGCGCGGCAGGCCAGGCCCGTCAGGTGAGCGATGGACGTCAGCCTCTTCGACTATGCCCTACCGCCCGAACTCATCGCTCAGGAGCCGGCTGAGCGGCGCGATCAGTCACGCATGATGATCGTGGACCGCGAGGTCGGCTCCTTCCGCGATGGGCGCTTCGAGGGAATCGGGGACCTCCTCCGGCCCAACGACTGCCTCGTGCTGAACGACACGCGGGTCATCCCCGCGCGGCTGGTCGGCCGGCGAATGCCCTCGGGCGGGAAGGCAGAGGTCTTCCTGATTCGGCAACTGGGCGAGTGGGAATGGGAAGTCCTCGCCAAGCCGGGCAAGAAGCTGCGGCCCGGCACGCAGGTGTCGTTCGGGGAAGGCAAGCTGACGGTGTCGATCACCGAGGAGAGCGAAGGAGGCTTGCGGCGGGCGCGGTTCCAGGGCCACGGGCGCTGGGAGGCCCTGCTGGACGAGCTAGGC
>VGFC01000133.1 GCA_016869045.1 Armatimonadota bacterium | reverse complement strand
CCCGGAGAACGAAGCGGACCGGCTGGGTAAGCCGGTCCGCCCCAAGCGACGTCCCTTGCGCAGAGTGTTAGCTGGGTCCGAACAGGTCGTGGTTGTTGGACAGCCCCGATCGACCCAGCCACTTCACGTGACCATCGGCGTAGGCGATGTTCATCCCGCCGTTGTGCCTGCACTCCTCCACACGCGTGCCGGGCCAAGGGGGTTCATTGTAGCCGCCCACGTGCCAGGAGCCGCAGACCATGCGGCACCACCCGGTCTCGAGGATCATCGCCGTTTCGGCAGGCCTGGGGAGCCCGGCATCCTTCTGGACGCGCCAATGGCGGCTGGCCGGTCCCCAGCCGGGCACGGCGGGGTTGCATCCGCAGACACGGCCCGCGTTGATTGCGTAGCCCCCGTAGCGCCCTCCCCAACTGCGGAAGCGGCCGCAATTGGGTGTGGAAATCGGCAGTCCCTCTGGGCTGGTTTGGCCCCAGTGGTTGGTCGTGAACGAGGGGCACATGAAGAGCTGCCAGTTCTTGGTGTACGGCTGGCAGACCTCCATCCAGTCGTACCCATCCGCGCACCCTCCGGGCCCGTTCCAGTTCATGGGGAAGCAGCCGTCGTAGTCTGACGCGTACATGAGGACTGCGAGAGCCATCTGCTTCTCATTGCTCTGGCAGCTGGCCTGGCGGGCTTTCTCACGGGCTCGGGCGAAGACGGGAAACAGGATCGCCGCCAGAATGGCGATGATCGCGATGACAACCAACAACTCGATGAGCGTGAAGCCCTGTCGTCTACGCATCGACCTTGCTCCTTCTTGGGGGTAGGGGATGTGGTCCAATCTCCGATTTGTCAGTGTGACGCAGATCACCTTCTTGGGTTCGCTCCTCTGCAGCGGTTTTTTTCGCCCGGCCTCGCTCGGGGTCGCCCGCTAACCACGCGCGAGCCGTTCGAGCCGATGGATGGCGACCTGGAACGCGACCACCGCCAGCAGAGCGTCCTCGCGGGACGCCGCCTCGTGGCGCGCGTCATGGGCGATGCCGGAAAGCAGATCGTAGCTCATGCCCATGCGGTCGTCCAGTGCGATGAGGTCCCGAACGGTACCGGCCGCCACCGACGAGGACGAACCTGCCTCGGGAAGCGCGAGCTTCAGAGCGCGCGTTGCGACGTGAAGGAGTGTTTGCAGCATGCCGCCGTGGTCGCCTCGCACGAAGTCCGCGAAAGCCTCGCCCAGTTCCCGCGTGGCGTAGTGCAGGTCGGGATCGGTCATGCCGCGAAGCCGGCCGAGCCGGCGGCGACAGCGGTGGAGCACCCGCTCCACGATCTCGTCCTGCCTCATGGGATCGGCCTGCAGGAGCTTGTAGAGGCGGCCGGGACGGCTGATGAGGTCGCCGAGCGCCGTCGCCAGTTCGCGCCGTGCGATCTCGCTCTGCGTTCCCCTCAGCAGATCACGCAAAGGGTTGAGGGCCCGCGGGCCGGCGGTGCGGGCCAGGGCGCGGGCGGCGGCGAGGGTGACCGTGGGGGATGTCTCGCGGTCCAGGAGCCGCTGCAGCGGCTGGGCGGCCTCCGGTGCGCCGAGATTGCCCAGCGCGACGGCGGCCACCTCGCGAACCGCCGCCTCCTCGGAGGCCAGGAGGCTCACCAGCAGCCCCCGGCCCCGCGCGGAGGGGATGTGCCCCAGCGCCTCGATGGCGTCCAGCGAGATGCCCGAGGTCTCGTCGAGCGCCTTCTGGCTGAGTGGCTCGACGGCGCGCTCATCGCCAATCTCGCCCAGAGCCCGCGCGGCCTCGCGCCGCACCTCCCGATCGCTGTCGCTCAGCAGGCCGATCAGCTCCTCCACCGGCAGTGGGCTGTGCGCATGGCCGAGGACCCGCGCCGAGTCGGCTTTCGTCGCCGGGTCGGCGGAGCGCGCCATGCGGACCAGGCCCCAGGCCGCCGTCAGAGCGTGGCCGCGGCCGACCTGTCGAAGAAGCGTCCGCGCGGAGGTCGCCCGGTCCTCAGCCACTTGGCCCAGTAGGCCGGGCGTGCCGAAGCGCCCCAGCGCCGACACCACGAACACCAGGTGCAGGTTCGTAATCTCGTACCCCCACACGTGCAGCGGGGTGAAGCCCTCGAACCACTGGCCAAGGGCGCCACCGATCATCGCCCCGAGTGCGGAGGCCCCGGCCACAACCGCCGAGTGGAAGCCGATGTAGACGGAGCGGTTCTCTTGTGGGGCGACCTTGATCAGCAGGTTGAACTGCGCCAGGATCACGCCGGCCGCCATCACCCCCGCCCAGATCATGATGCAGGGCGTCAGCACGAAGCAGTTGCCTTGGGTTGAGAAGAACCAGACGACCGGCACCATGCCCAGGCCATAGGCCGAGATCTTCAGCACGGGCCGGTACCCGAACTTGTCGGCCAGGTAGGCCCAGATAGGGTTCGCCAGGATCATCGCAACAGTATTGGCCCCCTGGTAGATCGCGATCCGGTAATACGGCAGCTCCAGCTGCTTGAGCATGAAGACGTTGAAGAAGGGCGCGGCGATCATCACCGCCATCAGCCGGGCGGAGACGAACAGCGTGAGACTGCGCAGGTTGCGGTCGGCCAGCGGCAGGCGGAGCACCGCGGAGAGAGGCACGGGCGGGCTGGGGGCGCGCGGCGGCTCCGGCGTCCACGCCCACGCGACAATCGCAGCCAGTCCGAAGGCGACGGCTACGACAAACAGGGTGGTGAACCCGGCCTGGGATTGGGCCTTGGGGAAGGCGTCCAGATACTGACCCGCGAGAACCGAGCCGGCCAGCCCGATCCCCGCCACGAGCATCTGCTGCCGCGAGACGAACCGTCCGCGCATCCGCGCCGGAACCAGGTCGCCGAGCCAGGACGTGCTGGCGGGGGAGGCCGTGGCCGACGCCATCCCCGCCAGGGCCACGAAGACGATCATCGCCAGCGGTCGCAGGCCCGGCGCAAACAGCCAGGGGATGAGCGCGATCGGCAGCCACATGCCGTAGCTGACCGCGAAGGCGGCGAGACACAGGACCCGACGGCGCCGGAGGCGCTCAATCAGAAGGGGGGACAGGATCTGGAGGGTCTGGCCCCAGGAGGCGGCTGCCGACAGGAAGCCGACCTGCGCGCTCGTCGCGCCCAGGTGCAGCGCATACCCGGTGTTGTACGCCCCGGCGGTGATCGCCGTATACACGGCCGACAGTCCGCTGCTGAGCAGCCACACGCGCATGCCGCGCAGCGTCTCGAGATTCGAGATGCCGGGCTCTACGGCGGACTCCTCTGCAAGGCGCTCCGCTTGCTCGGCGGGTGCCGAAGGCGGCTTAGACATGCTCGACACGCTCGATGCCCAGAACGAAAACCTGTGCCCCGCCCACGGGAACCGTAACGGCGGCGCCTACGCCCTCCGCATGCAACGCCGCGCCCGGGGAGGCGACGCGCATCGCCTCCTCCCGCCAGCGGCAGGCACCGCGCACCAACTCGACCACGTCGTCCACCCGCTCCTCCTCGACACCCATCAGCAGCGTCACATTGCCGGCCCCCAGGAAGCCGCCGGTGCTGCTGATCTCGGTGAAGCGGAATCCGCCATCCACCAGTGCGTCGTGCAGCGTCCGCATGTCTCGCTTGTTGACCACGGCGATGATGAGCTTCACGTCCGATTCACCTCCGCTCAGGACGACGGCGACTCCGGTTCCTCCGGCAGCTGTACCGGGCGTTCCTGCGCACGGCGCCGACGGTCTGCCTCGGCCGCCTGCCTCGCCCTCTCGACGGCCTCGGTCGGCTCCCAGGGCTCCCACTGCTCGCAGATGCCCTCGCCGCACCGGCTGAAGTCGAACAACCGCACCACGAGGGCCTCGCACGCGACATGGCACGTCTCGGCAGTCAGGCGGCCGCCGTACTCGTCCACCTCCACGCCGAAGCTCAGATGCCGACACGCATGTTGAGCCAGGATGCCGGGCACGCGGCAGGTGGCGCAGGCAAGCGGGGCCACCTGCGTCGTCGTGTACCGGCGTTCGTCAATCGCGAGGTGACAGAACGTCCGGCCGCGCTGCACGTAGCGATAGGGGCAGGGGGTGTCCACGGTAGGTCTCCTGGGCCGTGACGGTTCGCTGCGGAGGTCTTCGGCCCGGCGAAGGCGTTTCCCTTCCGGGGGCCGAGGGAGGTTGGGGGCGGGAGTGGAACCGGCCGCTGGATGGATCAAGGACGCAGTCTCCAACGTCCAACGTGCGATGGCGCGCATGAACTCCCGCGAACCGAAAGTGCTGGTCATCGGCCTGGATGGCGCCACGTTCGATGTGATCGAACCGTGGGTCGAGGCCGGCCGGCTGCCGAACATCGGTCGATTGATGGCGGAGGGCGTCTGGGGCCCCCTGCAGTCAACCATCCATCCGCTGACTCCCACGGCGTGGACCACCTTCGCCACCGGCTGCAGCCCCGGCAAGCATGGCGTATACGACTTCGCCCTCTTCCGCCCGGGCTCCTATGAGCCGATCCTGACCGACGCGAGCTGCTCACGCGTTCCCAGCGTGTTCCAGTTGCTCAGCGAGGCGGGCCGGCGGGTCGTCGCCTACAACGTCCCGTGGACCTACCCGCCGGAGCCGGTGAACGGCGTGATGATCTCGGGCTTCGGCGCGCCGAAGTTCGACGAACGGCTCGCCTACCCGACGGCGGCCTTCGAGGACCTGCAGGCGCGCGTGGACCGCGTGTCCTTCGAGATTCCGCCGCGTGATGACCGAGGCGTGATCGTGGAGGCCGTGGAGGCGCAGATCGAGCAGGTCGGCGAGATGGCTCGGTTCCTGATCAAATCCGAGCGGCCGGACCTCGCCTGCGTGGTGTTCATGGCGACCGACCAGGTGGGGCATGTGGCGTGGGTCAAGCGACAGGCGACGCGAGCGAACGGATCGACGATCGCGGACGTGCTGCTGCATACGTACGAACTCGTCGATGCGCAGGTGGGGCGGCTGCTGGAGACGGTGGGCGACGACAGCACGGTCATGCTGATGTCCGATCATGGCTTCGGCAACCGCCGAGGCGTCGTGGACCTCGTCAGCGCGTTGCACCAGGCGGGCCTCGTCGCATATCGCCGGGCGGGCCCGGTCGCCTCGGTGCGAGTGCGGAGACACGGGCGAGCAGGCGGCGTGCTGGGGATGCTGGAGGCCGGGCTGAAGGCGGTGCTGCCCAAGGGCCTGCGCGGACGAATTCGGAAGTCGATGACGCCCACCATCGACTTCGAGCGGACGAAGGCATGGGTCTGGGGCCGCTACCCGAAGCTGCGCCTCAACGTGCGCGGCCGAGAGGCGCACGGCGTCGTCGAGCCCGGGGCCGAGCTGGACGCACTGCGCGAGGCGACGTGCGAGTGCCTGCTGAGTGTCACAGACCCGGCGGACGGCAAGCCGGTCATCGAGCAGGTCTGGCGCGGCGAGGAAGTCTATCCGAGCGCGCCCGAGGGCGATGCGCCGGACCTGGTGGCCGCCACGCGCGGCTTCGGCTACATCTCCCGGGATGTCGTGACCGCCGGGACGCGGGCGTTCCTCACGGAGGAGGCCCGCGAGGCCGTGGGCTGGCGGCACGAGCAGGGCGGCATCCATCGAATGAACGGCATTTTCGTGGCGCGTGGGCCGGGAATCCGGAGTGGGGAGCGGCTCGAGGGCGCCGGCCTCGCCGATGTAGCGCCGACGATTCTGCATCTCCTACGCCAGCCGGTTCCCCGCAGCATGGACGGGCAGGTGCTTGGCGGGGCGCTGGTCGGCGATGCCGCGCGGGCGGTTCTGTTCACCGACGCGGCCCCTGAGCCTCAGCCGAGATGCACGGCGGAGTTGACCGACTCGGATTTGGAGCAGGTGACGGAGCGACTTCACGACCTGGGCTACGTTGACTGACGGCCCCGGCGGATGTATGCTGTCGGGTACGCAGCCTTCTTGCGCCAGGGCACTGGCAGGATATCGCACAACATGCACCCTAGAGTCCTTGTCATCGGGCTTGACGGCGGCACCTTTGCCGTCATCGACCCCCTCCTCGAGGCCGGACGCTTGCCGAACCTGAAGCGGCTGATCGACTCGGGCGCGCGCGGCACGCTGCTGTCCACTCGTCCCCCGCTGACGCCCGTGGCCTGGGGCGCCTTCATGACGGGCTGCGGCCCGGGGAAGCACGGGACCTTCGCCTTCGTGCGCGTGCGGCCGGAGGACTACCGCGTCGAGTTCCTCAACGGCAGTCACCTGCGCGTGCCGACCCTGTGGGAGATCGTGAGCCGTCAGGGCCTGCGCTGTGGCGCTCACAACGTCCCGTGGACCTATCCGCCGCGTCGCGTGAACGGGTTCATGCTTTCGGGTCTCGACGCGCCCGCCTTCGGCCCCGACATCGCGCAGCCCTATGGCCTGTTCGAGCGCGTCGTCTCGGCAACGGGCCCGTACTTCGAGAAGTTCGTACCCCCGCACGTCGTGTCGCGTGATGTGAGCCGTCTAGGCCGGCAGGTCTCCCAGTGCGGCGCCGTCGGGCGCTGGCTGCTCAAGGCGGAGCCGGTGGACCTGTTCATGACCGTATTCAGCGCCACCGACCACGTCCAGCACAGCTTCTGGCTCGACCGCCGGCAGGGGGCCAAAGGTGCGGTGGTCGAGGACGTCGTCCACTATACATACGAGCGCATCGATGAGGAGATCGGCAAGCTGCTGAACGAGCACGCGGACTCCGACACGACGGTGCTCGTGGTGTCCGACCACGGCGCGGGGCCTTGTCGCGGCGCCATCAACCTGGACCGGTGGTTCGAGGAACTGGGCTGGCTGACGTTCCGACCGCATCACGTGGGGCTGGTAGACGCAGTCCTGCGCACGGCCCTCGGAGCGGCCCGCAGGTTGTCCTCGCGTTCGCTGCGGGCCCGCCTCCAGCGACACGCGCCGGCGACCCGCGAACGTCTGGCCTCCGGCCGGATGGTCGATGGGATCGACTGGTCGAGCACCAAAGCCTATACGTGGAGCGACTACGGCAACGTTCAGCTCAACGTCCGGGGGCGGCAAGCGCTGGGCGCGGTCGATCCCGACGGCGAGTACGAGGTCGCCCGCGAGGAGCTGCGCGCCGCGCTGCTGGAGCTGCGGCACCCGAACAACGACGGACCGGTCATCGCGGAGGTCCACAAGGCCGAGGACCTGTACGCGGGCCCGCATCTGGACAAGGCGCCCGACCTGCTGGTCCAGACCCGGAACTACGAGTACGAGATCATCACCCACCTGACGCCCGGCGGCCCGGTGCCGACCGAGATCGACGCCGAGGTCTTCCCCCCCGCCCTACGCGGCGGGACGCACCGGGCCGAGGGGATGCTCATCGCCAGCGGCCCGGACGTTCGCGCCGGAGCCCGCCTGAGTGCGGCACACCTCGAGGACATGACGCCCACAATCCTCCACCTGCTGGGCCTACCCATACCCAGCTACATGGACGGGCATGTCCTGGAGGACCTCTTCGCCCCGACGGCCCTCACCGGCCACGCTCCCGCCTACGCGGAGGAGGAACTGCCCGACGTGATCGGGGACGAGCCCTACTCCGACGAGGAGGCGGCTGAGGTCGAGAAACACCTGCGGGACCTGGGGTACGTGTAGTCGCAATCAGGGGGTGCCGTTCAGCAGTTCGGCGTACAGTGTGGAAACGCCCCTCAAGAGGCGGTCATAGCCGAACTGGGCCGCGTGCGAACGCCCGGCCTCGCCCATCCGGCGGCGCAGGTCGTCATCCTGCAGAAGCAGCCTGATCTTCTCGGCGACCAGCTCCGGCCGCTTCGGCGGCACGATGAACCCTGTCCGGCCGTCGATGACGGTTTCGGCGGCGCCCCCGGCGTCGGTCCCGACGACGGGAATCCCCATCGCGAGAGCCTCCAGGTAGCAGATCGGGAAGCCCTCCCAGAGCGAGGTGAGGGCGAACACGTCCACGGCCGCCAGGACCTCGGGCACGTCCCACCGCGCGCCGGGCAGCATCACCGCGTGCTCGATCCCGTGGTGCGCGATGCGGGCCTTGGTGGCCTCCAGCAGAGGCCCGTGCCCGACCAGCAGAAGCTGGACCTCGGGCATCTCTTGAAGGAGAACCGCGATGGCATCGATGAGATCGAGCGGCGCCTTCTGCGCGGCCAGGCGGGTGATCGAGCCGACCACGGGCCGGGCCGGGTCGAGCCCCAGCCGCTTCTTCGCCTCCTCGGGAGGCAGGGGCCGGTCGGAGAAGCGCTCCAGATCGACCGCCTCGTAGATCACGCAGTAGTCGTTCTCCGACCCGATGCGGCAAGCCAGGCCGTCGCGCTTGGTGGCCTCCGAGACCGCGATGATGCGGCTGACGGTCGGCCTCAGTAGACGGTGCATCCACACGATGGCGCTCTTGGCGAGGAAGGACGAGTGCTCGTGGAAGCCCCACCCGTGAACGTGCCAGAGGGTCGGGCGGATGTTGGCCCGGCGGGCCGCCCATGCGCCGAGCAGGAAGCCCTTGGTCCCATGGCCGTGCACGATGTCGAACCGTCGCTCCCGCATGACGCCGGTAAGCTCTCCCAGCGCTCGCAGGTCGTGCACCGGATGGGGTGCGCGATGGAAGGAGGGGAGGGTGTGGATGGGGACGCCGAGCTGCTCGGCGAACTCGCCCATGCTGACACCGGACTCGGTGGAGGGGCCGGTGATGATCTCAACCTCGTAGCCGCTGCGCAGCAGGCGCTCCGTGAGCTGGATGAGCAGCCCCGTTGCGCCGCCGAGCGACAGCCACGGGATGACCTGCGCCACGCGCGGACGGTCGGCGGACATGCTGGATCCTACGTAAAGACCAGGGCCGGAACTCGGGCTTGGACAGGCAGGAATGCCTGTCCTCCGTCCCTCCGCCCCGCCCTCCCGCCGTAGGAGGACAGGCATTCTGCCTGTCCAAGCCTCGATCTGGGCTCTCCAGCCTACGCGAGACCTGCTAGTTCAGGAGGACGAGGGCAAAGTCCTTCGTCGGCACCGTCACCGAGACCTTCCCATCGGGCGTCAGCGGCAGAGGGGTGTTGGTCATCGCGTCGGTGGCCGAGTTGCGGGTGGTCTTGACGCCCAGGCCCGCAAGGCCCGGATCGACGGTCAGTTTGGCCGGCGCCTTCCCCAGATTGCTGAGGATGAGCAGCGCGCGGTCGGGGAGGGTGTAGAGCGTGGGGTAGACCCCGGGGGTCTGCGGGTCGATTCGGACCGGGGTCTTCCAGAACGGGTGGAATGTGCAGTCGTCGCCGAGCGGCGCGAAACGCGCTTTGGCGGCCGAGTAGCGTTGCAGCAGGTCATTGTCGGCGTTCGTCAGCCAGGTCGCCTGGATGTCGCACAAGGCGGCGACGGCGACCATGCCGCGCGTGTAGGCCTCGACCTCCTCCGGGTGCGCCTGGAAGTAGGGCTTGTTCTGCTTCGTGATCTCGGGGATCAGCAGCGGGAACTCAGCGACGTCGCGCGCCCATTCGGCGACATACCACTCCGCGGGCAGCGCGTCGATATAGTCGGGCGTGTACCAGCGCTGGCCGGACATCTGGCGGGCGGCCTGACCGGGCGCGAGGCCGCTGGTGTTGAACAGGTCCTGCAACCCCTCGCCCTGGACGTTCATGTCCACGAACGAGCCGCACATCGCTGGCAGCATCCCGTGCACGATGGTCAGAAAGCCGGGCTTCGCTCCCTCGGTGGCCACGTACAGGCGCTTGTACAGGTCGCGCAGGGCGAACAGCGGCGCGTAGTAGATCCCCTGATCGGCCAGGCGCCCCTCGGGACGGCTCGGATTGATGGGGTTCAACCCCGGCGCGCCGAAGTCGAAGTACAGCCCGTCGATCGCGTACTGTCGGAGCATCTCGGCATACGTGTACACCAGGAAGTCCTGATAGGAGGGCACGGCGATGTCAACCGAGCTGCCCTCGCTCTCACCCCGGCGCGACCGCCAGCCGGAGAGCGTGCGACCGCCCGACCACTCCGACCCGTAGGCCGCCCACTCCGGGATCGTGGTGTCGATCTTGAACAGCGACCCGTAAGGGATGTACAGGATCTTGCGGCGCGCGAGTTCCGCCCGCCCCGTCGCGAAGGCCGTAGGGTCCTCCGGCCACGGCATGCCGGGGTTCGCGAGCGAGAGGCCGGCGGGGTCGTTGATCCAGAAGATCGCGAAGACATGGTGGGTGGCGGGGTCCACCTCGATGGGGGGGCCGTCCGTTCGCCCGCCCCAGCGGTACGTGCGCCAGTCCGGGATGCGAGGGCGGCTAGGGGTGGGGCTGAGGCCGAACGTCACCTGCCAGGTGTCGCCCCGCTTGAGGGCCTGAGGCTGGGTGATCATCCGGGCCTGCAGGACCACTTCCTTCGGCGTGCGCGCCAGCGCGAGCGCGTTCGGTGCGCCCCACGGCCGCCACGCCCGGTCGCTCTCGCAGAACCACTCCAACCCCGCCTCGGGAGCGCCGACCCAGACGTAGGGGCAGAAGGGGATCTCCCAGCCCGTCTGAATGGCCCCGCCGGCCCGCTGGAGGTCCTGGCGGTCCACCTTCATGGCGTCGAAGTCGTAGATGTAGAACCGTCGGTACAGCTCCGCGGCCTCGGGCCGCAGGGGCACCTCGAGGGTCGCGCTCTCCAGTCGCACCGCCTCCTTGGCGGTGACCGCAACATCGATGCGCACCATGCCGTCGAAGTCGACGGTGTTGTCACACTGCAGGTTCAGCTTCGGCGCCGACGCAGTCGTGGTCAGCTTCACCGAGGCCGGCGTGACAGCCCCGGGCTGGACGGAGGCGGCGCCGAACGCCACCGGCTGGCCGCCGGCGCGCACGTTGAGCGCGACGGGCCGGCTGAGCAGGTCGGTGCCACGGCTGGTGAACTGGCGTGGCAGGGAGGAGTCGGTGAAGTCGATTCGTCCGCCCCAGTACTCCACGACGCTCCCGCTCAGCTTCAGCGCCGTCCACGGCGCGGGCACCTGGTCGCTGATTCCGATCCGGTTGCCGACCCAGGGGAACCGGCCCTGCGGTGCATCCGCGCCGATGGCGCCGTGGCGGCACCCGGCGGCACTGAGCACGGCGACGAGTATCGTGGCGAGCGGCAACCGGCTTCTGGTGTGCATCGTACTCACTTCCTCAAGACCGCAGAGGCCCGACTCGATCTCCCGACGAATGGCGGGACATGCGGTGGCTTCGTCTGCGGGCGCGTCCCGGCCTCCGCGACTGCTAACCATAACACCGGGAGCCGCCCAAAGGTCGGCGCTCGGGCTGTTGCCTGCATCACCCTCGGCTACCTTGAGGCCCAGCCCACGATGTCTCACTTCTGCGTGCTGTCGGCGACCGAGCAAGAGCAGGAGATCGCCCTTGCCGAACTGTGGGCCCTGAGCGGCGTCGAAGGCTCCGGCCGGGTCGTTCGCGTGCCGCAACCCGTAGATGCCGAACGCAGCGCCTACGTGGCTACGTGCGCGGAGTTGCTCGCCCACGGCCCGACCCCCCAGGCCCTCGCCGAGCAGCTTGCTGCCACCCGTCCGACCTTCGAGCGCTTCCGCGTAACCCTTCTGACGCTCCCGCCCCGCCCCAAGATCGACCCCCAGCGAGCCATCGTCGAGGTGGCTAGGCATGTGTACGGCACGGTGGACCTCCGGACGCCTCTGCAGGAGTTGCTCCTGGTCGGAACGGAGACCGAATGGCACTTCGGCCGCCTCGTCACCCGGACGACCCGGTCCTACGCCGCGCACGAGCACAAGCCGCATCAGCTTTCCAGCGCTCTCCCGGTTCGCGTCGCTCGCGCGATGGCAAACCTCGTGGCTCAGCCCGGCGACCGGATCGTCGATCCCTGCTGCGGCGTCGGGACGATCCTGCTGGAGGCCTGGGCAGCCGGGGTGCAAGCCATCGGCGGCGACGTGAACCCGAAGCTGGCGGGCATGACTCGCGAGAACCTGGAGCACTTCGGCCGCCCGCCCTGGGTCTGCGCCGCCGACGCGACGACTCCCTGGGTGACGGGCGACGCCGTCGTGACCGACCTGCCCTACGGCCGCCAGACGCAGCGCACGCCGGAGCTGTACGCGCGCCTGCTGAGCCGCTTCCCCTCGTTCGCACCGAAACTGGCGGTGGTCACGGCAGAGGACATCACGAACCTCCTCGTCGGCGCGGGGTACGACGTGCTGCGGACCGTTACCGTGCCCAAGCCCTCCGGCTTCAGCCGCCGAATCCACGTCGCACGGGTGAGGTAAATGCCGCGCCGCTCCATGCCCGCCGAATGGACGACCTTGGCCCACCTCTTCGATGAGATCAACGAGAGCTTCATCGACTACGACGGCCAGGTCGGGTTTCTGCTCCGGTGCGCCGGGCGCTTCCTGCCCAGGTCGCGCACGGCGCTTGACCTCGGCTGCGGGACCGGGCGTCACGCGAGACTGCTGGCAGAACAGGGCATCCGCACGGTGGGTATTGACCTCTCCCATCGTCTGCTCCGACAGGGCCCCAAGGCAGCGCCGGCAGGCCCTCTGCTCGTCTGCGGGGACCTCGCCGCGCTGCCACTGCGCGGGCGCTTCGATCTGGTCTATGCGCTCAACTTCGTGCTGAGCTTCCTGCAGACGAACGAGGCGCTGCTCAACGCGCTGCGCGAGGTGCGCCGCGTCCTCTCGCCGCGCGGGGTCTTCGTCATGGACTACCACGTCTTCTTCCCGCCCGAGGCGGACGTGAAGCTCCGCGAGGGCTGGTCGGAAGAGTGCGTGGTGCGCGGGCAGAGGCTCGTCGTGAGCCACGACCCGACCGTAGACTGGACCACGCAGCTCTGCACCGACGAGATGACCTACCGGTTCCTGGAGGGCCGGCGCATCGTGCGCGAACTCCGAACCGTCGAGGTCCGCCGCATCAGCCTGCCTCAGGACCTCGCGTGCCTCCTGCAGGCCACGGGCTTCCAGGTCGTCGCGCACTGCCGGAGGTTCGACCTCGACGAGGAACCGGCGGAGTTGGGGGTGGTGGTGGCGAGGCGGGCAAGGCCCGCCCGCGCAGGTTAGCCGGCACCCGCGATCCGCTCGATCGCAGCGTCCAGGTACTGCAGGAGCGCGACTGCTCGGGTGAGTGTGGCCCGACAGGTGTCCGAGGGGGTCGCCGCGTCAAGCCCGATGGCTTGGCGCGCTTTGCGGTAGTTCGCGCCCTTGCGGTGTGCGACGCTGGCGGAACGGTAGGTCTGCAGACCCCTCAAGAAGGCGACGTGCGGCGTGCGGTCGTCCAGGCCGCGCTCGGCCAGGTACTGGTCGAGCAGACCGATCGTGGGCGTGTTGGCGGGGGCACCCGGCATAGCCGCCTTCAGACCGTCCTTGTTCAGGGAGTCGGCGAGGAGCTTGGCCAAGAACAGCGCCTGTTGGTCGAAGGCTCCCACGCTGTCGGCGGAGGGCACACGAAGGCACTCGAGCGCATAAGCGTCGTCGGCGTCCAGTTCCAGAAAGAGGGGCCACCCAAGGACTTCCCGCCACTTCGTGCTCAGCGCGGGATACTGCGCTCTGAACTGCAGGTCAGGTGACTCAGCGTTGGCGAACCGCCCGAGGATGTTCCGCTTCAGGGATGTCTTGCTCAGCCGCCCCTCCGGTGCGACGTTGTGCCCTCGCCAGTACTGCTGCTCCTCGTAGGGGAGATGCCGCCCAAGGTCGCCGAGGAAGACGGCCACATGGTCGGGCAGATCGTTGTCGATTGGGAGTCCCCACAAGGCCCCGCAGTGCACGTACCCATCAACGACGCGGTACCTCGACTCATCGCCGTAGTAGCGGTCCAGGACCTCCCGTCGGAAGAACACCGGCGTCAGGAACGCAGCCCCTCGTCCCGAGCCACCCATAGCCGGGTGGAGGCTGCTAGGGTCGCACGTGTGCTCAAGCGGTCGCCCGTCTTCGCGGACGCCGACGATGAACTCCGCAAACCTGTCTGGCAGTTCGTAGGGCCAGAAATCGCAGTCCTCCTTGGGTAGTCCGCGTATCAGCTTCTTGCCTACCAGTCGGCAGCAGCTGGCCTCGCCTTCCTCCTCCGGCTCAGGGACGGCGTCCCATCTCAGCACCCAGTCCTCCCCGGCGTAGTCCTCCCATAGGAGATGGCCGTCCGCGTCTCGGTTCGTGGTCTCTCTCGCCAGTTCGGCCAGCGGCGCGTGCACTGTCTGGAATGCCTCGACCGCGAGCACGAGAACCATGTCCCTGATCCCGAGGAACTGGCGCAGCTCCAGGGCGCGTAGCCGCACCTGCTCGGTGCTCACCTCTGCGACGGGTCGGTCGGCGCCGCTGTCGGTCACCTTCACCAGGGCGCCCGTGTGGGGGTCACTGTACAGGTTGTGGAAGAGTCGGAACTCCTCGCTCACCTCGACGTATGGGGGCTTCACGCCATCGAAGCGGCGTAGAAGAACGAGTGGCTCAAGCCCCTCGCTGTTTCCGAAGCGGTCGTACGTGACCCGGGACGTGTCACCCTCGTGGGCCTGGCTGCACGCAGGCGCGCCGAAGCCCGGACTGGCCGCCCACATCGACTCTGTGCTCTTGAGGACGTGCTCGGCATCACTCTGTGGAAGGAGCGCACAGAAGACCCAAGTGCCCTCGCCTCCTGCGGGCACGTGGTTGTAGACTGTCAGCCACTCGCCCCTGCCCCACTCATCCCGCACCTCCTTGGCCAGGTCAACGAACCGCGACTGCTCAACGAGGGCCTCTAGTATGGAGCTGCACCCAAGGCTGTTCACGCCAGCACTCCCTCCTGCCGGATGCTCAGGTGAACCGGCTGCCAGGGGGCCTGGGCATCCCGTTCCCGGACGAACAAGGGCTGTATGAGCACACCGTTCTCCAGGCACACGCGACCCCATACGTCCTCGATGCGCCGCGCCTCCTCGACGGACCGGTCGTAGTCGTCGAGGACCAGAGCAACGTCCACATCAGAATGCGGTTCTGCCTCTCCCCGCGCATACGAGCCAAACAGGATGACCTGGCGCAAACGCGGCCCGTAGATGGCCTGCAGGCCCGCCTTCAGCTCGTCCAGAATCGGCTGGATGTCGGCCTTGCCCAGTCCCTTGCGCTTGCCCATGGGTCGGCTCTACTCCCCCGGCTCCAGCTTCCGCTAGCCGTGACGCTCAGTGGCGGTTCACTTCCCGTCGGCCAGAGGACCAAGGTACTCGGTTGCCGCCTCGATGAATTGGCGAGCAGTGTCCATCGCGGCCCGTAGCTTCTCCAGCGCGAACTCGGGATCGATCGCGTAGTCCGCATCGCTACGCACCTCGAAAGCGTCGATCAGTGCTCGGTGGAATCTGGCATCCAGCTTCCCCGTCCGCGCGAACCTCTTGCCGTACGCCCCGATGACAGCGGAGTGCTTGCTGTACGCCTCACCTTCGGCCGCCAGCAGCGCGATGGCGACGTAGTACATTGCATAGTACGTGCGCGACGCCCCGATGTCCGTGTCCCCCTCGTTGAGCAGGCGTTCGGCCGCGTGTACGTTGCGCCGGGCCTTCGCCAGCAGGAACGGTATCGACTGCGTCACGCGGGCACCCCCTCTCGCACAACGTTCGCGTGTAGAGGTTGCCAGGGCTCCTCGACGTCACGTTGGCGCAGGAAGATGTCTTGCACGACCGTGTCGTTCTCGAACGACAGCCGGTAGGTGAGGTCTCCTGTGCGGTCCCTCTCTTCCGGGACGCTCTCCAGGTCATCCAGTACGATCGCGACGTCGATGTCCGACCCGTCCTCCGCCTCGCCCCGCGCGTAGGAGCCGAACAGGATGACCTGCCGGAGGCGCGGGCCGTAGATCGCCTGCAGGCCTGCCTTCAGCTCATCCAGAATCGGCTGGATGTCGGCCTTGCCTAGCCCCTTGCGCTTGCCCATCCCTACTCTCCCGGTTCGAGCTTGTGCTTGCCGTGGCACTCGGTGCAGGCCTGCTCCGGCTCGTCTTCGGCGGGCGGCTTGGCGTGCGGGCACTTCTCGTCGATGTCGGTGTGGCAGGTGCGGCAGAACTTGGCGACCTTGTGGTGCGGGATCATGCGGTCGGGCGCGGTCTTGCGGTCCTCGTCGTCGATGTGCAGCTTGCTCTCACCGTGGCACGTCGCGCAGGAGACGCCTTGCTTCTGGTGTGTGGTGGTGAGAGGTTCCTCGGCGTAGTCAAGGTGACAGACGAAGCACTGCTTGTTCGCCTCGGCGGCCTGTGCCTCGGTCTCGCTCAGCACCCGGCGCAGCTTGCACTCCTTCACCATGATCCGCATCGGCGCGTACTTGTCGCCGGCGTGGACCTGAAAGCCGATACGCCCCTGCGCGAGCTTGTCGTCGGTGATGTCCGCCGTCTGATGCCCGTTGAGCGTCACCACGATGTGCGGCCCGTCGCACAGGATCAGTACGGTGTTCCAGTCGGTGAGGTTGACGATCGACTCATCCTCGTTCCTCGCGAGGAACCCGCCCGCGTAGATCGTGCCGACCGTGACGCCGTACTCCTGCTTGTCGAGGATGTCCATCTGGTAGCCGGGCTGCCCGCCCGGGCAGCGGAACCACACGCCGCTGTTGCCCGGCCACACCATCTTGAAGGTCACGCTAAGCTCGAAGTTGTCGTACTCCTTCTCGGTCCACAGATCACCCGGCTGGCCCTGGTTCTGTTCGCCGATCAGGACGCCGTCCTGCACCGTCCACTTCGCGTTGCCCGTCGCGGTCCACCCCGTGAGGTCCTTCCCGTTGAACAGCGAAGTCCAGGTGGGCTCCGTCACTGGGGCTTTGGGTTGGGCGATGCTCCAGCCGATCGCGAGGCAGGCAGCGACGGCTCCGCTGGCCGCCACGAAGCCCCACGGGATACCGCGCCGTGAGCTACTCATCCGGCGAAGCTCCTCCTACACATTGTGCACCCACTCCCTCAGGAACTCATACTCCGGGGGCAGGTTGGCGAAGGTCTCGCCGAACGCCTTTCCGAGCTTCTGCTCTTCGGCCTCGCTGAGCTTCCGCGGCTGGCTGCGCACCATCAGGTTGTTCTCCAGCTCATCGATGGTGGTCATGCCGGGCACGCAGCAGGTCAGGTACTCGTTCTGGATGATCTTCTTGACGCTCAGCGCGGCAACTTCCATGTCCGGCACGGTCTCGCCGCTGCGCTTGATGGAGCGGAAGAGGGAGCCGCCGGCGAAGGGCTTGATGGTCACCAGGCCCACGTCCTTCTGCTTCGCCATCGGGAAGACGCCGTGGACCTCGTCCGGCTCGGAGATCGGCGTGTACGGGAAGATGAGCATCTCGAACTCGGGGAACTTCCCCATCACCCGCATGTGGAA
>VGFC01000132.1 GCA_016869045.1 Armatimonadota bacterium | reverse complement strand
GACCGAGCAGTCGCCGGCGGCGGAGGCTGCCCGCGAGTACCTGCTCGCCATCGGAGTGTCCGAGGACGCCGTTGAGCTTGAGAATCGCAGCACCACCACCTATGAGAACCTCACCCTCGCCCGGGACGTCATGCGCGCCAACGGCTGGCGGCGTTGTATTGTTGTGAGCGACGGGTTCCACCTCTCGCGCGCCGTGCGGATGTGTCGGGACCTGGGCCTCGAGCCGCAAGGCGCCGCCACCCCCTATAGCCTGATCGAGCAGCGGCCCGGCGGGCGGGCGAAGTACACGCTACGTGAAGTGGGCGTGTATGTCATCTACCTCCTGACGGGCCGGTAGCCAATGCGCCCGCCTGGTGCCTCAGGCGCGCGGCATTGATGTGGTTCCGGCTGAGCTGACAGAGGGGAAATCCGTTCAGATGTACCCCAGGGCGACGAGCTGTTCCTCGAGTTCGCGCTGCTCCTCGGGAGTGTAGGCGCAGGCGGCAAGCCGAGCCTCGGGAAGCGGCCACGGCTCGCCCCACCGGATCGGACGTGAGGTACGCGTTGGGGCAGCCACGCCCTCCAGGACCGGGTAGCCGTCCATGTCCTCAGGGATGGGCTGGTTCAGCAGGTAAAGCGCCGTCGGGACGAAGTCCACCAAGTCCACCGGGGGCAGACGAACCCCCGCCTCGATGGCAGGCCCCGCCATCCCGAAGATCCCACGGGCGGAATGGAAGTCCCGGGGCTTATCCAGCGGCACCACGATCTCGCTCTGGGCGTCCAGGAGCGGGAGCGATGTTCCGCGGAACATGCGGCCGGAGATCGTCAGATAGCGGTCGTCGCGGGGCACGCACACGAGGTCGGGCCCATCGGAGACGTAGGGCCCGGAGTACACTTCCCGACCGTCACGGACCTCGTCGTAGATGGGTTCGCGAGTGACGGGGTCTCGCAGGCGTAGCACCAACTCGATGATCCTGTCACGTAGGCCCGGCAGTTGCTCAGCGGGGAGTATGCCTTCGGGATCCCGCCCCCGGACGTTGAACCGCACTTGGCCGTACAGCCCCCAGGGGGCCGCCGCCGTGCGCGACCAGTCCACGCGCGCGTCATCCTGGTACTCGGCCAACCGGTCGCGGACTCGTCCGGCCAGCGGGCGGAGGCGGGCCGCCGCTCCCGGCAGCAGCCGCTTCAGGACGCCCCACGCGGCCAGCGAGGCACGCGCCCGGCGACGGCCGGCCCCGATCGCTCCGGCACCACCCGTTGAGGCCGAGGTGTAGGCCATCAGCCCTTCGTCCAGGAAGAGCTTCTCCAGGTTCACCACCCGATCCACCACGGCCGTCCCATGATCGGAGATGACCATGACGTGCGTGTCCGGGGAGGCGAGCTCGCGGAGCATGACCCCGATCCGGTCATCGACGAGCTGGTAGGTTCGCGCGATCAGGCCGTCGGGGTCGAGACTGTCTACGTCGCCGGGCTTCATCTCCGAAGCAATGGCTGAGTGCTGTACCCAGTCCACCACCTGGAAGTTGGCCATGAACACATCACACGGGATTGCGCTCAGCAGCCGACGGGAGACAAGCGGCACGAGGTCGATCCGGTCGCGCAGCTGGCGCTCCTCGAGCTTCTCGGTACGGTCCGGGGGCGCGAAGGGCGCATACCCTTGCCCCGCCTCGCGCAGCACCTCGAACGCGCGCGCCGGCGTCGCGATGGCCGGGTTGAAGGCCGGCGCCATGAACCCGGCCACCTGGAAGCCGCTCAACGGCTCGGTGGGGTAGGTAACGGGCAGGTTGAAGGTGCCGACTCGGTAGCCCGCATCGCTCAGGGCCCGCCAGAGTGTCGTGGCGCGGCGCCGCGACCCCACGGGCACGTCCAGCGGGTCGCCGTTCATCGGTAGGAAGTCGAAGACGCCATGCTTGCCCGGGTTCTTCCCGGTCATGATGGTCGTCCACGCGGCGGGGGTGAGGGGAGGGATGGTGGAGCGCGCAGGGCCCCACGCGCCGCGCTCCGCCAATGTCGCGAGGTTACTGAGGCGGCCTCGCCTCATCAGCCCGTCGGTGATCCGGTAATCGGCGCCGTCAATGCCGATCACCAGCAACCGTGGCTTCTCGGGCAAGTCCAGCATTCCCGGCATGGGCCCTCAGGTCGCGAGCAGCACCGCGAAATCGCGTCGGACGTATCCGGCGACGGTGGTTGGGGAGATGGTGCCCCTGGCGTGGGAACGGGCGTCAGGGAGGCTTGCCGTACTACCGCTGACGTTACGCCGCGACCGGAGTTCACCCCTCCGAGGCCAATGTGATAGAGGTCACAAACGCGGGGTGCGTTCGGCCTATCCGACCCACGTCACGCTCTTGTGCTCGCGCGGGATCGCGCGGCGGTAGTGCACGGCCGGGTGACCGATGATGAGCGAGATCTCGCACTGGTTCCCGTCGGGGATGCCCAGCTTCGCCCGCAGCGCCTTGTCCATGTCAACGACCCCGGCCACAATCCCGATCATTGTAGTGCCAAGGCCGAGGGTTTGCGCCGCCAGCATCGCATACGTGCAGGCGATGTAGCAGTTCTCTTTCCCGCAGACACTGCGCTTCGGGTGGTGGAAGAGGAGCATCGCCGGCGCGCCCCACGTCGCCGAATCGAAGCCGGTCTCCCGGTACAGCCGGCACATCGGCGGGACGAAGGGCAGCAGGTGCTCCATCAACGCATCGAACATCTCGGGGCCCATCTGCCGGCGGATCAGGAATCGGTAGATCGGGTTCCGCAAGGCCTGCATGAACTGCTCCATGCCCGTGTAGACGGCGGGCAGGATGGCCTGGATCTGCTCGCGCGTACTGAAGACCGTGACCTCCACATCCGTCGGGGGCACCCCGAACGGCGCCGTGGCCGACAGGCGGACGATCTCCTCCAAGGCCTCGCGCGAGACGGGCTCCTCAGTGAAGCGCCTCACCGACCGCCGTTCGAGGAACAGCGCCTCCAACGCCGCAAGGTCCGCAGCGCCCGCAGGCAGCGCCGGGAAGTCGGCGCAGCCAAGCGGCGGCACGCTGACGGCCTCAGTGGGGCAGGCTGCCATGCACTGCCCGCACGCGAAGCACCAGTCGGCCCGATCGGGGAAGAGCCGGATGCCGTCCTTCGTGCGCTCGAAGATCAGGCACGGGCAGATCGCCGCGCACGCGCCGCAGACGGCGCACTGGTCTCGGTCGATGGTCGGTTGGGGCATGGGTCGGGCCTCGTTCTTGGGTGGGCGCGATGAATCGCGCCCCTACATGATCGGGCGCCATGAATGGCGCCCCTACTCGACGACGAGCGCTCCGTGGATGTCGAGCCGCGGTATGCGCGCCGTCAGGAACCCGCGGTTCCACTCCCACCTCACGCGCCCGCCGTCGGGCACCCACCGAACGGCCTTCGGGCGCGTGCGCACACGGAGTCGGATGGTGATTGGGCCGATCGGCGGGATGCAATCCGCGCTCAGGAAGCGGTCGGCGCGCTGCGCCTTGGCCAGGTTCAGCAGGTGGACGCTCAGCTTGCCGTCGCGCGTCTTGCGCAGCGCGACATCGACACAGGATGGCGCATCGGTGCGCACGGCAGGCTCCGGGAAGAGGCAGTCCACGATCCGCCCGATGAACCGGCGGAGGACGAAGTGGTGCGTGCGGAAGTAGGTCAGGGCGATCGGTCCGTAGACTGAGCCCACTGCGCCCTCGCCGTAGGGCGACAGCGTCGCGGCGACCTCGCCACCCTTCGCCACATCCCGCGTCGGGCAACGGTAGCCGACCGCGAGTGCCTTGGTTGGCTTCACGGCCTGCCAGAGCCCATTGCAGCTTGCGGAGTGCGGGTCAGCGATAAGCTCGGCGGCCACCTTCATCGGCTCGCCGATCAGCTTCGCGCCGAGCAAGGTGGGGAAGAGGCGCGCGCACTTCTCGCCCAACAGCAGCAGGCTGCCCCCGCCCTTTACGTACGCCCGCACCGCCTTCACGAAACTCGGGGCGAGCTTGTGCGAGTCGGGGATGACCACCAGCGGGAAGTCGCTGAGGCGCGGCTGAAGCTGGTGCTCGGCGAGGATGTCCACCGAGTAACCGAGTTGGAGCAGCAGGTGGAGCGCACCCTCTAGCTCATCCATGCACCCATATGGCGTGAAGACCCTGTCGGAGCGGTCGAACTGCGACTCGGTCGAGAGCAACAGCGCGACCTGCGGGACGCTCGTGCTCTTGTGGCTGACCTGCTGCCGCGCCCGGCAGAACTCGGCGACCTCCGCAGTGGTCGCGATGACCTGCTCGGGGATCACGCCGCTGCGCGTGGGCTGGTAGTAGATCTGGAAGCCCCCGCCCTGCATCAGCACGACGCCCGCCTCCTGCATCAGCGCGACCGCTGGCTTCACGGTGTGCCCCTGTCCCTCCGCCCAGTTGAAGCCCCACGCCATCAGGTCCCACGGCTTCCCGGTGTTCGCGAGATACCGCGCCTCAACGCGCGCCCGGTCGCACGAGACCGTCGGCGAGTAGTCGCCCGAGAGGAAGTCGAGCTTCGCGACGACAGGCTTCGGCGCGAAGGTCGTGTACATCCAGTTACTCGTGAGCTGCAGATCGGGCCGGAACGCGTGCAGCGCGTCGATCCAGTGGCACAAGTACCTCTCGAACTGCCGCCGATGGAACGTCTTCCACTCCAGCCAGCGCGGGTCGTCGGTCTCCCTCGGCGCCGACGTAGGCCGTTGGGAGGGGCCGCATGCGAGCCTGCTGCCGTCTGCAGGCGAAGCATCCGGCCCGCCTTCCCTCGCCTCCCACGCCTCCAGCGCCCACTTCGACCAGTCGAGCATCGCGCCCCAGCACTCGCCATCGGCCCACACGCCGTCGAGCTCGTAGTCGCCGAGCACCTCCTTGAGCTGCGGGATGAGCAGCTCGTCCACGTACGGCCCGAAGGTGCTCGTCATGTTCGGGCTCGGCTTGCCCTCGGCATCGACGGCGGCCCACTCGGGATGGTGCTCGATGGCGACCATGTCCCACACGCCCGAGTAGTGGATGTACAGCCCGACGCCGTGCTCGCGCGTCACCTTCCGCCAGACTTTGAGCGAATCGTTCACGATCCCCGGCGACGCCCACCCGACCTTCGTCGGATAGCCCGTGTACCCGCGATGCCCCTTGCAGTCATACTGCACGTAGTCGGGCTTCACGCGCGTCAGCAGGCGCTCGATGTTGGCCTCGCTCGTCTCCGCCCCGAGTTCCGTGTCCGTCTCGTTCGGGTGCAGGTCGAAGTGAATGCCGAAGAAGGCGTCCTTGCGGGCGATGATCTGTTTGGCGGTGCGCCTCATCCGTTGCCTCCCGTCGTCTTCGTGCCTTCTTCGGGGTCTTCGTGTTTCAGTCGTTGCCGTTCGGAGCTTCTGCCCGCGTCGGGACCTCTCCTCTATGGGCAGGTCCTGCCCAACCGGAGCCCGAACCGACCCCCGACAAGCAACCAGGGAGGAACTCATGACTACCCTCGAGGCAGTACTGCCGGCGATGGTCACCTTGGGCCTGCTCGCGAACGGGCCCTGGTCGCGGCTCGACGACATGCCGCCGCCGACGGACCTCGGCCAGACGTGGGTCGAGATCGGCGGCAAGGTCTACGGCGCGAAGCCCGATGATCTCGGCCCGATCGGCGGGGGAGAGGGGTACACGCGCATCGTGACCGATGGCGACTACCATGTGAAGACGATTGACGAACTCATCGACGCCCTCGGCAAGGCGCAGGCGGGCCAGGTCGTCTTCCTCGATGCGGCGGGCGACTACGACTGCACGACGCTCGTCTACGGCGAGAAGCTCGTCCTTGAGGTGCCGGAGGGCGTCACACTCGCGAGCAATCGTGGGCAGGACGGCTCGCGAGGGGCGACCCTCTACAGCGACGCCTTCCAGACTGCGCCTCTGATCCGCGCCAAGGGGCCGAACGTGCGGATCACTGGCCTGTGGGTGCGCGGCCCGGACCCGAAGCCCCGACTGGACCATCACGCGCGCTCGTTCCGGGCCGATCGGGGCGACAGCAAGGTGCAGCACGAGTACTACTACCGGTTCCCATGCTCTAAGGGCATCGACAGCGCCTTCCCCGGCCTGGAGGTGGACAACTGCGAGGTCTCCGGGTGGAGCGTCGCGGGCGTGCACCTCTCCGGCGGCGACAACCACCATGTCCACCACAACTACATTCATCACAACCAGTACAACGGGCTGGGGTACGGCGTCTGCCTGGGTTACGCGCAGGCGGTCGTGCTGATCGAGCAGAACCTCTTCAACTACAACCGTCACTCCATCGCCGGCACGGGGAAGCCGGGCAACGCCTATGAGGCCTGCAATAACGTCGAGATCGGGGCCTCGCTGAGCCACATGTTCGACATGCACGGCGGACGCGACCGCGGCGACGGCACGGACATCGCCGGGGACTGGATGAGGATTCACCACAACACCTTCCGCTGCACGAGCGCCCGTGCCGTCGTCATCCGGGGCGTGCCGCAGCAACCGTCGGAGATCTACGGGAACTGGCTCTTCCACACTGAGCCGGGCGGGAGCGTCTTCGGCCCGTGGCCGACGGGCGGCAACACGAACATCGACTTCCGGGACAACGCCTACGGCAAGGAGAACCCGGTGGTGAAGTAGGGAGGCACACAAATGCGCTACCGACAGGCTGCGATTGCGGCGCTCGCTCTGCTGATCGCCTCGGCGCTGAACGCCCAGCCTAAGCCCACGCTCGTCCTGGAGTTCGAGGACGGCTTCGGCGGCGCGGGTCCAGGCGGTGCCGTGAAGGCGACCGTCGAGGGGCAGCCCAAGCTCGCGGACGGCAGATTCGGCAAGGCCCTGTTGAGCGGGCCGGGGACGGGCTACGTGCTGTTCCCGACGGAGGGTGTGCTGCAGCCGAGCCGGGGCACGGTCGAGATGTGGGTGTGCCCCGTGGACTGGGACGGGACGGAGGAGAAGTTCCACGTCTTCTTCGACGTCCGCGGGCAGGGCGCGCTGTACCTCTACAAGTACTACCAGGGCGGGCTGCTGATGCTCACGTGCCCGAACGTGACGGGCCCGTACCACTCGGCGCCCGCGGACATCAAGGCCTGGCAGCCCGGCGAGTGGCACCACATCGCGGGCACCTGGCGCGAGGGCAAGCAGTGCGTGTACGTCGATGGCAAGCTCATCGGCACGACGACCCCTGCGCTGCCGACCTCGCTGGAGCGCACCTTCCGCATCGGCGACCACCCGTGGCACATCGAGCGCACGTCGAGTTCGCTCGTGGATCGCGTGCGCATCTACGACCGCTGCCTCTCCGACGCCGAGATCGCTGCGCACTTCGCAGGCGACTACGACGCGAAGGTGCCACTCTCCGAGAAGACCCTCGACTTCCGGTACACGGTAGACCCCGAGGCCCTGAAGGTGCGTGCCGTGGCGGAGCTGGTGGGCGGCGTCGATGTGGACGAGACGCAGGTCACCGGCGCGTTCGCACTGACGAAGGCGGGGGACGCCGAGAAGCCCACGCAGCCGTTGCCCTTCGGGAAGGGGGGCGCGGAGGCGACGTTCCCCGTGGGCGACCTGAAGCCGGGCAGCTACGAGGTTGCGGTCACGATCAACGCTCCGGGCCTTGCGCCGGTGCGCCTCGCGAAGCCGCTGGATATCCCCTCGCGTGAGTGGGCGGGCAACCGCATCGGCCTGGAGGACGTGGTGCTGCCGCCGTGGACCCCGCTGGAGGTCGAGCAGGGCGCGAAGCCCGTCGTCCGCTGCTGGGGGCGCGAGTACGTCTTCGAGGGCAGCGCCCTGCCCAGCCAGATCGCGTCAGCCGGCAAGCCCATGCTGGCGCGGCCCGTAACGCTCGCGGTCACGGTCGCGGGGACGCCGTTGCAGTGGAGCGGCGGGAAGGCGGAGGTGCGTTCCGCCTCGACGACGGTGGCTGAGCTGGACGGCACGGCCACTGCGTCGTGCGCAGGAGGAACCGCGACCCTGCGCACTCGCTTGCGGATCGAGTACGATGGGCTGCTACTCCTCGACGTGGCGCTTGAGCTGCCCAGCGGCCTCCAGCCGGAGAGCGTCGCCCTGGAGATCCCGCTGCGGCCGGAGGTCGTCTACTACCGCCACCGCTGGTCGCCGGAGTGGGCCGGTCACTCCGGCAACCTCCCGGAGGGTACGGGGGTGGTGGACAGAGACCGGTTCATCCCATACGCCTGGCTGGGAGATAACGACCGGGGGCTGTTCTGGTTCTGCGAGACCTCGCGGCAGTGGCCGAACTACACGGGGGAGAACGCCTTCGAGACGGCGCGCTCAGCCACGGAGGTCACGATGCGGCTGAACCTCCTGGCCGCCGGGCAGTCACTCCCTGAAGGCTGGCGCTACCAGTGCGGCCTGCAGGCGACGCCGGTGAAGCCTCTGCCGAAGGACTGGCGCAAGTGGCGTCTGACCCCTGCGCCGCGCGCGAACGTGCACATCGTCTGGCCGACGCCGACGAAGGACTCGGTGAAGTACTTCGGGTACCCCGAGGCCTCCGACGCTGAGACCTTCGCGGCGCGGGTGAACGACTTCCACGCCAAAGGGGTCAACGTCGTGCCGTACTCCTGCCTGAGCTTCCTCTCCGGGGCCTCGGGGGAGTTCCAGTGGTTCGGCGCCAACTGGGGCATGGGCGGCGGGGATGCGGGCTCCTCGGATGTCGCGGCCTACGGCGCGGTGTTCGAGATGGTCTGCCCGAAGGCCGAGGGCTACAGCGACTTCATCACTGCCAAGAACCGGGAGTTCATGGACCGGTACAGACTGGATGGGTTCTACCACGACAACACGCACCCGTACTCCTGCGGCAAGGAGAACACGGGCTGCGGTTACCGACGCGACGGGAACCTGGTGCCCACCTACCCCATCCTCGGCTACCGCGCACTATACCGGCGCCTCTACGCGATGGTGAAGAGCCACGACCGGCCTACGTTCACGATGGCGCACATGTCGGGCAAGGTGACGATCCCCATCCTCGCCTATGAGGACTCCTACCTGGATGGCGAGCACTTTCGGGGGAGGGTCAAGGACAGCTACCTGGACCTGCTGCCGCTCGACACCTTCCGCGCCGAGTTCATGGGCCGCCAGTGGGGGATCATGCCGTTCTTCCTGCCCGAGTTCACGCCCCCCTACTCCGAGCAGGTCGAGCCGACCCGTGGCCTGGCCGGCCTGCTGATTATCCACGACGTGGCCCCGTGGGCGATCTGGTGCAACGCGCAGGTCTTTGCCGACGCCTTCGACGCGCTCGACGCCTTCGGGTACGTGGACGCGGACTTCATCCCGTACTTCGACCCCGATCCGCCCGTCACCACCGACATGCCGGATGTCTACGCGAGCGCCTACAAGCTGCCGGGCCGCGCGCTGATCGTCGTGGCGAACGTCTCACGCGAGGACCGATCTGGGGCGATCCGTCTGAACGGGAAGCGCCTTGGCCTGCCGGTAGACAAGGTGGTCACGTGGCCCGACAAGACGCCGGTCACGTGCACCGACGGGCGTGTAGACCTGGAGGTGCCGAGGCTCGGGTACAAGATGCTGGTGGTCGGGCAGTTGCCGTGACGGCCGCCGTTACTGAGTCTCGTGTATCTTGGGGGACAAGGAGCGAATCCGTGGGGCGGGCATTCTTGCCCGCCAATGGGCCGTGGCGGGCAAGAATGCCCGCCCCACGAGTTTCCCTACCTACACGAGACTCAGTAGGAGGCAGCAAACACCTCTCGGCACAGGTCGAGGTAGTACTGGAAGAGCGCGAGCGGCACGTCGGGTGGGACGGCGTGATCGACCATCGGTGAGTAGCCGCCCTGCTTCACGAGTTCGGGCACCTTGGTCATCACCTCGCGCTCGACGTCGGCCTTCTCAAAGCGCAGGGCGCGCTTGTCGATGCCGCCCATGATGAGGAGGTCCTTGCCGTACTGCCGGCGGTAGGCCAGCACATCGCAGCCCGCCGCCGCCTCCATCGGGTAGACGAAGTTCACGCCGACCTCCAGCCACAGGGGGATCAGCTCGTCCACGTTGCCGTCGGAGTCCACCATGTGGATGTCCACGCCGTGCTCGCGCAGGAAGCTGTTGACCTTCCGGTAGTTCGGCGACATGTACTGGCGGAAGAGGGCAGGCGCGATGAGCGATCCCGTCTTCATCGCCATGTCCTCCCAGTACTGGGCGAAGTCGAGCTCGACCTCCTCGACCGCGCGCCGGATGACCGCGAGCACGAAGTCGCCCACGTAGTCCGTCATCTCCTGTACGAGGTCGGGGTCGTCGTAGTACATCACCGCGAGGTGCTCCATCCCCATCCAGTTGCGAATCCAGCCGTAGTACGATCCGCCGCTGACGCCCAACGGGTAGTCCCGCCCCTTCCAGCAGCGCTTGAGGTCCTCCCAGTACAGCGGGTAGCGGATCGGCGCGTTCGGGTCGAGCCGCCGCTTGAACTCCTCCCACCCATCGCGGTTTCGCAGCGGGTAGTCGATCCACAGCGGCATCCCGATCTCGCGGTCCTTCCACACCTTGCGCTTGCCGCCGAGTTCGTCCACGATGAGCTTGTGGGTCTCGGTCTCCTCAACGACTTCCTCGCTGATCCCCGGGATCAGGCCCAGGTTGAGCGGGATCACCTCGAACCGGTCGAAGCCGAAGTACTGGCTGAAGTGCACATCGACCGGCATGCCCTCGGACTGCCACCGCTTCACCGTGTCGCCGAACACCCACTGTGGCATCATGTACGGGCGGTCGGGCGTGCCGAAATGGAACGTCTCCACGAAGCGTTCGCGAGCGGTCATGGGTTCAGCCTCCTGGCAGTGTGTTGCTCGAACAGGATAGACAGGATCGGCAGGATTACGTCAAGGCTTGTCGGTCGATTCGGTCTCCCTCCAGGCACGCCAGCACGTAGGGCCCTTCAGGCAGGACCGCGATCGTGGCGTCAGGTCCGTGCTTCCAGAGTGCGCGTTCGACGCCCTCCTCTACGCTCTCTATCGGCGTCACGAAGCAGCGCGCCTGCTGGTCGCGCGGGATTCCCTCGCTGAAGCTGAGCACCTCACTTGCCTGCCGCCGGATCTTGGTGAACTGCGCGTGCCACTGGTCCATGTGGAAGTAGGTGGGATCCCAGACGCGCGGCACGTAGGCCTCGAAGTCATCCAACTCCATCATGCGCCGCGCGAGGTCGGGCTCGCCGATGCCTTCGGCGCACTCGTGCGCGACGATGATGGTGCCGCCGGGCTTGAGGATGCGCAGAGGTGCCGCGATTCCCTTCACTCCCTGGTAGAACGTCAGATCGAGTGGATAGCCTGCGCTCGTGGTGATGGCGATGTCCACCGGCTCGGGGATCGCCACCTTGGACTGCGCCACGGAATGCGCGACCGCCGCTCGGTGGGCTGCATCCATCTCCCCCGCGAACACCCCTGTCATCCGCCGCTCCTCGTCCAGCGTGACGTTCGCCGTCAGCTCCGGCGCGCCCGCGAGCGTCGCCGCCTCCAGCGCCTCCTCGTGCGCGGGGTTTCCGTCGATCAGGCCGGAGCAGGCCTCGTCGGGCCGGATGAGTTCGGGCGCGTGGAAGCGCAGGAGCGTCTCGATCCCGCAGATGCCCGGACAGATCGCCTTCCTGCCGCCCGAGAACCCGGCGATCAGGTGCGGCTCGACGAGCGCGACGGAGATGCGCAGGTCGGCCTCGGCGTAGCGGCGGTTCACCGCGACAGGCGTGCCGCGGCGGGTCGCTGCGCGCTCCACCAGCTGGTCAGGATCGAAGGCGTCGTGGTTGACGATCTCCGCGCCGCTGCCCACGACCTCCTCTCCGAGCATCTCCCGCAGTTCCTCGGGCGTGTTCGGCCGATGGGACCCTGTCGCGATGAGGATGGTGACGCGCTCGGGGGGTAGCCCGGCGGCTTCGAGTTCCCCCAGAACCGGCGGCAGCACGAGCGCATTCGGCAGCGGCCGCGTGATGTCAGAGGTGACGAGGCACGCGGTCCCCTTACCGCGCGCGAGCTCTCTCAGTGGCGCACAGCCGAGGGGCTGTCGAAGCGCCTCCCGGGTCGTCTCCCGCGGGTCGTCGATCGCCGGCAGGGGCCGGAAGCGGAGCACGTGCCGGACGTTGCCGTCCGGCAGACTGACCTCCAGCCCGCTGCGACCGTACCTGAGCGTCAGTTGCATGGGCCCTCCTGAGCGTGCCTGCCTGGTTCGCGCCTCAGGACGGTTTGGCCTTGGCGGGGGAGCCAGCCTGCTCGTGCCCTTTTCGCGCGGTGCGGGCCTGCGCGGGGGAACTGCGGGCGGTCCTTCGTGTTCCTTCGTGTGTATGGAGATGAAACGGTCAAGGACATGCATCGCCGGGCTGCTTGCGGTCCTGGCAGGCCTCGTCGCGAGTCCCTCCGGTCCCTGCGCTGAGGCGTGGGGTTTTGTTGCGTCCATCGTCGGGCCGAACATCCTGCTGGATGACGGGACGCTGGTCCGCCTGACCGCCGGTACGCGCGTGCTACGGGCGGACGGTAGCGCCGGTCAGCGCGAGGACATCGGGCGGGGCAGTCGCCTCGTCGTGACTCAGGCAGCGGACGGATCGGTCACTGAGGTGCGCACCTTCGCGCCGCGGGCGACGCAGGTGGTGTATGTCAGCAACCTCGCCCCAGTGCGCGGTGCCGCCTACGTGACCACGCTGCGCGAGGGAGGGGAGACCCGGAGCCGATCTCTTGCGCTCTCGCGTGTCACCTACACGCGGCCGGCGAATTGGACCCAGTTCGTCGCGGACGTGCGCTACGATCCTCGCGGTGTCGCGGGCGCCCCGACGGCGGCGCGTTTCATGCTGAAGGACAGCTTCGGGGATGCGATCGCCGAGCGAGTGGTCTCCGCCGGGCAGACGGCGCCCCTGAGCGCGGGCCTGGATGCCAACGCAACCGACCGGCTAACCCTGGAGGTGGCGCCGGCGGCCGAGGGGCAGTTGGACCAGGACTGGTGCGTGTGGCTCGACCCGCACTTCGTGGCGCCCTCGCCCGGTGCGCCCGCGATGCTCTCGCGCGAAGTGCCCGCCCGGCTCATTGAGGCGCTGACGAAGGCTCTGGGCGAGACGCGACTCGATGGGCTGGCCGTGGCTGAGTTCACGCCGATCCGCGTCAGCCGGGACCAGACCTTCCTGCGCGATCTCGGCGAGGACCTGCTCAGCTTGCTGGGGCGCAAGTACCGGGTCGCTGGGGTCTACCGGACGCGCCTGCCTGTGGGTGTGCCTCTCCCGGATGCGAACCGCAACGAACTCCAGAAACTCGGCGCGGCGTACGTGCTGGTCGGCTCAGTGAATGTACGCGCCGAGGGCACCGTCATCAACGCGATGGTGGTGCAGGTGGACAACGGCGCCCTGGTCGTCGCGGCGTCCATCGTGGATTGAGAAGGGATCGGAGGAGCTCATCCGTGTTGGGGATCGCGTGGGCTGTCGTCGCACTCGGCGCAAGCTTCCCGCTCGCCGCGCAGGAGGGCGCTCCCCCGGCGGGCCTGGTGTGGGGCTACATCGACAACGTGGATGGGCTGGCGCTCACACTCGACGACGGGACCACGCTGAAGTTGAGCGACGCCACGAAGGTCATCCGTCTCGACGGCGCCGATGGCACCCCGAAGGACATCGCGAAGGGCCTCCGGGCGGAACTGAACATCGATGGTCAGGGCACGGTGACGCGGCTGGAGCTGCTTCCGGCCCCGCTGTCCCCTGAGTTCTTCCTCGCGAACCTCACGGTCCGCGGCGCGACCGGGGTGCGTGCGAGCGTCGGCGGACGCACCTACCCGCGCTCGCTCAGCGCGCTCAAGGCCTCGTTCGTGGGCCAGGCCAGCGCGGTCGCGCTCGTCGGAGGCGTGGCCTTCACGCCCCCCAAAGAGAGCAAGGTCGCCTCGGCCCGGTTCGCGGTCGTCGGCCCGTCGAACGACGTGCTGTTCCAGCGCACGGTGAAGGCGGGTGAGGTCGCCGACTTCCGCCTCAACTTCCCGTCGGGTCGGGCCGACGCCTACACCCTCCTGGCCTCGCCGGTAGGGGAGGGCACGCTTCAGCCGGAGTGGTGTCTGTGGCTCGACCCGAAGCTCGTCGCGCCGCTGCCGGCGCCGCAGGGCGTTGGCATCCTCCGGAGCACCGCGCGGGCGCTGCTGGCCGATCTGAAACAGGCCCTTGGCGAGAAGCAACCCGGTCCGCTGGCGGTCGCCCTCTTCACGCCGCAGCGCGTGCGTGACGACCAGGCCCTGCAGGACCTGCAGGAGGACCTGGTCATAGCCGGCGTCGGCTCGCTGCAAGTCGTGGGCAAGTGCGCGCAGCGGCCTGAGTTGGGAATGCCCGTGCCCGACGCCGCGAAGGCCGAAGCCGGCAAGCTCGCGGCGAAGTGCCTACTCGTGGGCTCCGTATCGGACCGTGGCGACATCCTGGTCATCAACGCGGCCGTCGTTGACCTGGCGAACGGCCAGATTCTGGCAACGGCACAAGCATGGCAGTGAGACGGCAGGAGTCAGGAGTCGGGATTCAGGAGTCAGAAGAACGGCCACGGCGCACGACAACCGCAAGGCAGGAACGGCATCATGTGGCTGCTGGCGATTGGCGTGATGGCAAGGGGGGCCTTCGCGCAGCCCCCGCTTCCGCCTGAGGAGCGGCCAAGCGTCTTCGGCGCGGTTACGCGGCTGAGCGCGGCGGACGGGATTGCCCTGGACACGGGTCTTGCCGCGCCGCTCGTCGAGGGCGTGCGCATAGCAGGTGCGGAGAACCTGGCGGCGATCGCGCCGGGCGACCTCGTGGAGATCACCCAGGACGCCAACGGGCTCGTGGTTGACATCCGCGTCGTGCCGCGCCTCGCGCAGCGCACGCCGCTTGTGACGATGGCGACAACCCGCACGCCCTTGTCGCGGTTCTGGTGGACTCACGATGGCCGCGAGTTCCCGGACAGCCTCTACGCGGCCGACGCGGCGATCTCGCTCCAGGCGGCGGGCGTCTTGCTTGAGGGCACGGTGGCCTACCTTCCGCCGGACGCCACGGACGCGGCCGAGTTCGCCGTCCTCGACAACGCCGGCACCGTGCTGTGGTCAACGCGCGTAGCCGCGGGGAACACGGCTCCGCTGAAGTGCGCGCTGCCGGGTGCGGCGTTCGCCCTGCGCTGCCGCCGGGCGGATGGGAGTACGCCGGATCACACGCACTGCATCTGGGGCAGCCCGACGGTCCTGCTTAAGGAGCTGGGGTCTATTCCGCTGCCCCCTGGCGCCTCCGCCGACCTGGCTGCGAAGCTCGACGCGGCGCTCAAGGGAGTCGATGCGGGCGCCATCGGGATCGCACAGCCGAGGGTCATCGGGCTCTCGCCGCAGATGGCCCGCGACCTGCAGTGCGACCTGCTCGTCGCGCTGGGCCGGAGGCGCCCGATCGTGGGCTGCGTGCCCTGGGAGGCCGTAACCACGCTGACCGAGGCCCAGATCCAGGCGGCTACGAAGACCCAGGCCACTTCGGTCGCCGCTCCTGAGCTGCGCTACTCGCCGGACGGGTCGGTGGTGAAGCTCGCCCTGGTCCATGTCGCCTCTCGGGAAGTGCTGGCAAGCGTGGAGACAACCGTCAAGCCATGATCCGCGCCCTGGTCACCCACAACCGAGGCCGACTTCCCGCGCACCTCGGGGCGGCCTGCGCGCTGCTGGCGCTTGCCTGCGGTCTCGTCGCCCAGGAATCGGTCCCCTACGCGCTGCTTGACACGCAACCCGGCGAGTACACGCTGAGCGTGCGCGTCACGACGACCGCCGCCTGGGGCGACCAGAGCGAGGTCCGCCTGGCGTTCGACGTGATCGGCGAGACCGACCTGGCGTACGTTCGCGTCCGGGGCCAACGGGTAACGCTGATGCGGGTCGTCGCCGGCAAGGCTGAACAGATCGGCCAGCCTCGCGCCATCCAGGCGACCGGCGCCTGGGACCTCCATCTGCAGCGGCGCGAGAAGCGCGTCCGGGTCGTGGCCCTCGGTCGCGTGGTCCTCGACGAGCCCTGGGAGGCGTCCATCGCCGGCCGCGTCGGGACGTGGACGTCTCCGGGTGTCGGCCTCGGAGAGCCACTCCTGCAGCCCTACGAGCCGCCCTACGTGCGCGATGACTTCACTCGCGAGCCCGACGACCGGGGACCGTGGAACGTGCTCGCCGGCGAGTGGCGCAACACGCTCGTCGCGGCGCCGAGGGCCACGGTCACCCAGAGCGCCAACCCCTTCGGCTTCCGTACGCCCGGTCAGCCGAGCGCCCTGGCGACGACGGGCGACTGGTTCTGGGACGCCTATCGGGCCAGCATCAGCGTGCGAGCCCTCACTGCCAGTTGGGTCGGTCTGGCGGCCTACGTGCAGGAAGATGGCGACATGCTGCAGTTCCGCTGGCATGCCGGCGCCGCCGACGCGCCCAAAGCCCGCCAGCTCGTGCTCACCCGAGACGGCAAGGAGACCGTCCTGGCTGCCGCAGCCGGGGGATACGAGGAGGACCAGTGGTACCGGCTGGAGCTTGACGTGCGCCCTGGGAGGGCCGAGGCCCTCATCGACCGCTATCCCGTGCTCTCCGCAGACACCGACGCCTTCGGGCAGGGGGTCGTCGGGATCGCGGCGGCGGCGGGTGAGGCGGTGTTCGATGACCTCGCCGTGGACCGGATCGACGCGCCCCGCTGGGAGACGCCACAGATCAACCCGGTCTTCCTGACCGACGAGACGATGGCGCTCAACGAACTCTACATGCCCGCCGGTCAGTGGCGCCCCACGGACCAGGGCGTGCTGTGGAACTGGGGCTACTACCCGGGCGACGTGCACGTGCGGATCGGCGCTGCGAGCCTGGCCAACCCCCTCACCGTCCTCCTGCGGGGCGATGGCTCGACCGTCGAGAACGCCTGCGCGGTGAAGCTCCAGCTCAACGGGGGGGCGCTACAGGCCTCGTTGAGGCGCGCCCCCGACCAGGCCGCCGAAGGCTCCTCCCCTGCGCAGGCAGGGGACGATGTCGTCGTATCGGCCGTCGGCGGAACCATGCGGGTGACTTGCGCCGGGAACCAGGCCCTCGCCTTCACCGATCCCGCACCGCCCACCGGCAAGCTGCTCGGCCTGGTCGGCGCCACGACCGATCACGTCAACAGCACGGTCGTGTTCTCCCCCAACTTCCGCGACTACGCCTTCGAGGCGGCGCCGACCGACTGGTTCAGCGGCAAGGGCATCTGGCAGGTCACAACGCGATGGCCGTGTCAGCCGGGCTGGACGTTCTTCGGCGGCACCCACGACGAGAACCCGACCCTCTGGACGAAGCACCTGTACGGCGGCG
>VGFC01000131.1 GCA_016869045.1 Armatimonadota bacterium | reverse complement strand
ATTCCATGCCGCCAACATAGCACAAACCTAGACCCCGCGTCTAGCGAACAATAACCGGCGCAATTGCGAATCAGTTGTGAATCCCGCGGCCACCCATAGACCCGGCCGCCAAGTGCGGAATGTGCATGGTATCCCGACCTACGAGCCACGTAGAGCGCGTAGGAGAGGGTTCTTCCTTTGACGGGGCCCTTTCTCAACACAATCTGAATCGTGCCCCTACATTGCGGCGACGTGCGATCGTGTGTGGTGTAGGGGCGCGATTCATCGCGCCCAATCGCGTAGGGGCGCCATTCATGGCGCCCGCCGAAGCCTCTGCGCACGCATCTGAGGGGCAGCCATGCGCACCACCGTCGTGCACACCGATGAGACAGCGAGGCAGGAGTTCGACTGGGGCACCATCGCGTGGTGCGTCAGCGAGGCGGCGGGCAACTCGGAGAAGCTCACGCTCGGGCGCGTCGTCATCCGGCCGGGGCAGTCGAACCCTCGGCACGCGCATCACACGTGTGACGAGGTGCTGTATCTGCTGTCGGGCGAGCTGGTTCACTACGCGGACGACATGGAGCCCGTCCGCATGCTCCCGCGGGATGCCATCTCGATCCCGGCGGGCGTCTTCCACAACGCGACTTGCGTCAGCGACGCGGAGGCCGAGATGCTCGTGACGTACTCGTCGGCGCGTCGGGACATCGAGCATGGGTAGGCGGCCTGGCATGTTCGTTGCAGCACCGCCGGGCAGCCGAGGGCTCCGGACGTCGCGCCCTCGGCCGGAGGGATGAGCATGGCTGGGCGCGAGCGGGTGATCTGCCCGCACTGCGGCGCGGAGAACCCGAAGTCGATCATCGTGACGACCTGCCACCAGTGCCGCGGCTCCCTGCAGGGCGCGCAGCCTGCCCCGGCCGACGGTCCACCACCGGGTCCTGCCTCTGCCGCGACCCCTCCGCCGCCCGCACCGGCGCCGCCGCTGCTCACCCCCGGGGCGGGCGCGATCGTGACGCCGCCTCCACCGCCTACCCAATCCGCCGAGGCGCCTCCGCCGCCGCGCCCGGTGGTGATGCCGCCCGCGCCGATCGCCGCACCCGCGAGGCCCTCGCGTCCGCCTGTACCGACGGTGCCCGCACCCCCCCCGCCGATCAGCACGGGCGCCGTCGCTCCGCCCGAGATGGAGGAGCTGGGACGGCAGCTCAAGCGGATGCTGCGCGAAGGGCCGGGCATCGCACTCGTGATCGGGATCGCGGTGACACTCTTCCTCAGCGTGGTCATCACTGGGGACACGGGGCGCTTCCCGTCGGGCCTGGTGCTGCCCGTCCTGATCCTGGCAGTCGTCTGCCTCGTCCGCGCCTGGGTCACGGCAAGCACCTACGCGGTCACGGTCGATCCGGCGCCGGGACCGCTGATGATCGGCGACTCGCTCACCTGGGGCGTACGGATTGCGGCCCGGCGCGAGATGAGCCTCCTGACAGCGACGGTCACCGTTCGCTGCCAGGAGCACGCGATTGTGTCCTCGGGCAAGAGCACTGCACACTACCGCCGAGCGATCTACGAGCGTCGCTACCTCCTGCCCAGTCGGCGCCTGGCGGCGGGTGAGGAGTTCCAGGTTCGCCCCCAGATGGACATCCCGCCCTACGCAATCCCGAGCTGTGGGGAGCGCAGCCACAGGATTGAGTGGACGGTCGAGCTGGAGGTGCCGACGGTCGGCTTCTGCGCAGGCATCCGCGAGAGGGTCCCGCTGCAGGTGACGCCCCGGGTCGCCGAGACGGGGCACGCGGACGACCCCCATGTCCCGCCGGGCTGGCTGGCGGCCGCGCCGATCATCGAGGGTCGGCCCGGCCGAATCACGCTTGGCGGCGTCGTCGGCTCGACGGGAGAGAAGCTCCGGGGGATCGCGGTCGTGCGCGACGGACTCACGGTGGCTCTCGATGTGACCGACGGCGTCGGTTCCGACTACGGCCCCGTCATCCCCGCCGGCACGACCCGCGAGCTGAAGCTGGTCATCGAGGCCCAGGAGCCGGTCCACTGTCGCGGGTTGCTGGTTTCGATTGGCTGTCGGATCGGTGGTAAGGGCGCCGCCGACTGGGTGCCCCTGTGCCGCGAGGAGTCGGTGTACGCGGGGGACCTCACCCCCGGCCAACCGATCGAAGCGCCCATCAGGCTTGTCGTTCCCCCAACGGCGCCGGTGACATACACGGGGACCTACGTCCGCTTCGACTGGCTGGTGCGTGTGCGCGTAGACATACCCATCTGGCGCGACCGGACCGTCGAACTGCCCTTCATCGTGACGCCGCAGGCCGTCCCGCCGTAGCCGTTGTCGTTCTCCTAAGCTCCTGCACTCCCAAGGAGGCCTTCCATGCCTACAGGCATCATCGGCGCTCAGCTCTACACGCTGCGGGACTACTGCAAGACGATCGAGGATGTCGCGGAGACGTGCCGCAAGGTCGCGGACATCGGCTATGCGGCGGTTCAGATTTCCGGCTTCGGTCCGGTCGATCCGGAGGCGGTCGCCACGATCATGCAGGACTGCAGTCTGACCGTGGCCTCGACCCACATGGGCTGGGACCGCTTCCTCAAGGACCTCGAGGCGGTGGTCGCGGAGCACAGGCTCTGGGGTTGCGCGCACCCCGCGATCGGCGGCCTGCCCGGCGAGTATCACTCGGCGGACGGCGTGAAGCGGTTCATCGATGAACTGCAGCCCGTCGCGGAGCGTCTCGCGTCCGAGGGGATGGACTTCAGCTATCACAACCACAACCACGAACTCATCCGCTATGGCGAGAAGACGTGGCTCGCGATGCTCTACGAACAGGCTTCGCCGGACATTCTGAAGGCGGAGATCGATACCTACTGGATCACCGCCGGCGGCGGTGATCCGGCCGCCTGGGTGCGCAGCCTCGGCCCGCGCCAGCTGCTCCTCCACTGCAAGGACATGGCGATGGCCCCGGGCCGCGAGCAGCGCTTCGCGCCCGTCGGCGAGGGCAACCTCAACTGGCCCGCGATCCTCGATGCCGCCCAGGCCGTCGGCGTCGAGTACTACCTCGTCGAGCAGGACCTGAGCTACGACCTCGATCCCTTCGAGGCCATGGCCATCAGCTACCGCAACCTGAAGGCAATGGGGTTGAGTTGACCCGCACGCCGGAGGGCGAAGCCCATGCGGCAACGGACGCCCTCCTGTTCGGGTCACTGGCCGGGCGGGGCGAACTTGATGTCGGGGCCGTCAATGCAGACGACTCGGTAGCACGAGAAGTCGGGCCGCGGCGGCTTGACCTCCAGGGTCTCATACAGCGGTCGCACCACATGGCCCACGCTCGCCATGATCAGTGGGTTGTCGGGGTCTGCCATCACCAGCAACGAGTTCTTGCGCGTCACCAGGTTCCAGCAACGGACCAGTGCCATCTCCCCGTTGCACTGGCAGGCCACCTCCGTGACGCCCGCGAAGAGATACTCCGGCAGGCCGTTGCCATCGGGACGCGGCAGCCTGACTATCGTGTGTCCCGCGATCGCCTGCGGCAGACCCCGGGCACTGCTTAGGGGAAACCACACGCCGAGGTCCTCGCGGTCCGTCGTCTCCTGGCTCCATACGTGGTCTTCCCGCGCCACGTACCGCTGCCACTCGATGCCCTCCGGCGTCACCCCCACCACCCGCGTCTGCGTCACCTCCGTCGTAGTGAGGGTCAAGCCTACCCTCAGCGGGACCTTCTCGACCCCCCGGATCGACTCGGGAGCCCGATAATCGTCCCGGACGTCCTGCGCAGGCGCGCCCCGGTAGGAAACCGTCCCCAGCGCCGCTATGAACGCGAGCCATCGCATGGCTGAGCCTCCTTTCCCGCCTCACTTCCGACGCCTTGCCGGAGGCATGGGTTGACAACCGCCATGCAGTCCACCGGTCGCCCGCGGTCCCGCGCGGCACCCGGCGCGCCTTACTTCTGACTCTCGATCGCCGCCACCCACATGCCCTCGCCCGGCGCCGCCACCGGAACCACTTGCCCTCCCTCCAGCGGCGCCGACTTCAGCACACCTCCCTCGACGGTGGCGTTGCCCACGACCTGAAGCCACGGCTCCCAGGGAGCCCGCTCGAAGTCCACACGGAGCAGTTCGGCCGCGTGACAGTGACCGGTGACCAAGACGAGCACGCAAGGGAGCATCACCTTCACCTCCACAGGGAACGGGAAGCGGGGCCCGGCAGCGCTCTCGTTCCCGGCCAGGCTCCCTCGCACCTTGCCGAAAGGAGCCGTGTGCCTTGCGAACGAAACAGGCCCAGTTTGACCCCGGCCTCAAGGGAGGACCCTCCGATGCCTGACCGCTGCGCAGTACGCGTGCCCGCGGGCCTGGCCCCCGGCGACCGACTCTCTTCGGCGCCTCTACTCCCCGAAGACACAAGGCAAGCCGTGTTGGCTGCAGAGGCCGAGGCCTGCCTCGCCGAGATCGCGGCGCAGTTTGCCGTCGCCGACGCCGAATGCAATCGCGACGTGGCCGCCTGCGACTTCGCCGCGCAGGTTGCGCGGGCGGAGGCCCGGCGAGACCTGGCCTACGATCTCCAGCGGGCGAGGCTCGAACAGGCGCTGGTGCGGGAGCGCGTTGGCATTGCGAGGGTCGAGCGTGAGGCGCGACTCGAGGTTGAGGACCTGGAGATTCGCCTCAAGGAGAAGGAGCTGGTTCATTCGGTGCACCGGCCAGCGGAAGCCGAGCGGTACCGCGTGGACACGCTGACCGAGGCGGAGTTGAACCGCACGCGCCGCCTTGCGGAGGCGGATGCCGAGGCGATTCGCCTGAGAGGGCTGGCGGAAGCGGAGGCGATCCGAGCCGTGGGGCTCGCGGAGGCCGAGGTGATCCGGCAGAAGGCCCTCGCGGAGGCGGAGGGCATCCGGGCCCGGCACCTCGCGGAGGCCCGTCCGGCAGTGGTGATCGTGTACATCGCTGTGGAGACAGCCGGGCACCGGTCGGAGTGCGGAGGTGTTGAAGAGCGAGACGGGGCACGGCTGGGAGCAGAGCGACCTGTGGGTCACGGAAGAAGCTGAAACCCGGCGCAACAGCAGTTGTCAGAATGGTTGTATTGAGCTACGCCCTGTTGACACTCGTCTTGGGTGTATGCTACGATACAGTGTCGTAGTCCGGGGGCGCCTCAGTGGTACGATCCCCCGGACGCTCGTCAGTCCACCAGCGACCCAAACCTGGCAGGAAAGGAGGTGCCCTCCGCAGCCTGGTCGTCTGGAGGCAGGACGAGGAACGGGCGCTTCGAGAGTTCGCGGGGATTGCGGTCAAGGCAACTAGGGAACTTACCGCCCTCCTGCTCGAACTTCGCGAAGCGTCCGGATCGCGAAGCGCACACAGCACTTCGCAGATGTAGCATCCAACGGAGGGAACAACCCATGCGTAAGCTGACTCTGATCGGTCTTGCTGTACTGCTCGCGGCGTACGCCGTTCCGGCGATGGCCGCCAGCAACCCGGCCGAGACGGTCCCCTTCGATCACTGGGCCTATGATGCGGTCCAGAAGTTGGTCGATTGTGGGGTCATCATCGGCTATCCGAAGACGCACGAGTTCAAGGGCGATCGCGCGATGACTCGCTACGAGTTCGCGATGGCGATCTCCCGCCTGATGGAGTCGCCGTGCCTCCCCAAGGGCAAGGACGGCGCGGCTGGCGCGAAGGGCGCTGATGGCAAGGCCGGCCCGACCGGCCCGAAGGGCGACCCCGGCGCTCAGGGCGCGAAGGGCGACCCCGGCCAGAAGGGCGACCCCGGCCAGCCGGGACCTCCCGGCCCGAAGCCGACGGATGACGAAGTCCGCGCGATCTGCGCCAAGCTGCTCGATGAGTTCAAGGGCGAGCTGGCGGACATCAAGGAGCAGGTTGCCGGTCTGCAGGAGGACGTGAAGGACCTCGACACCCGCGTTGCGGCGCTCGAGGAAGCGATGAAGCGCCCGAAGGTCACCGGCTGGATCGACTATCGCATCGGTCTCGTGGGCGACCTGTGGAAGAACGCCGAGTTCGACGCCCTGACCGCGAAGATCGGCATCCAGGGCCAGATCACCGATGAGTTGGCGGGCAAGATCAGCCTCAAGACCATCGATGACACGCTCCGCGTCACCGGCTTCGCTGCCATTCCGGGCGGCGGCGTCGTGACCGGCCCGCGCGTCCTGCCCGGCCCGGCCGGTCCGGTCGTTCCGGTCAACCTGGGCATCGGCGACAACATCTGGCTCGACGAGGCTTGGCTGCAGGGCAGCACCGACTGGTGGACGCCGGTCAAGTGGACCGTGGGTCGCCAGTTCGTCGCTGTTGACCAGCTCGGGCTCGTGGCCGACAACCAGCGCATGTCGCTGCAGGGCATCCGTGGCGAGGCCGCCAACCTCTGGGGTACCGACCTCGGCATGGACCTGTTCTTCGGCGGCGCGTCCTACGACGAGAGCCTCGCGGCCACCGGCATCACCAGCGACGGCTACGGTGTCGTTCGCATGGACTACACCCGGCCGAAGTGGGCTATTGGCGGCACGTGGCTCGCCACCGGCTTCGCGCACGAAGAGGCCTGGGGCGCTGACCTGTGGGCCGAGATCTTCAACCGCGACCTGACATTCGAGTATGCCCGCATGACCCAGGACATCACCGGCAACCGTGCCTTCGGCGCGGCCACCCCGCGTGCCTGGATGGGCACCCTCGAGATCCTCGACACCCCCAGCGTGAAGGTCACGGGTATCGCCAGCCGCGCGACCGACAACTATGCGCCCACGTACTCGGCGATCAACCCGTACTTCGAGTTGCTGGACTACAACATCAACCCGGCGGTCGGTCAGCTCCCGTGGGAGCGGTGGACCCGCGCTCCGCTCGTGGCCAATGGCGCGCGGATCTTCGCCGGCGACATCGCCTTCAAGCTGGGCTCGGTCCCGCTCAAGGTTCGCTATGCGAACGTGGACGCGATCGACCCGGCGGGCGTGCTCCCGTGGGGCAACTACCCGCACCTGGTGGCGGTTTCAGGGACGAAGAAGATCGTGGACGGCCTCAACCTGAACCTCACCTACGCCCGCGAGATTGCCGATGACGGCCTGCGCCTGGAGGACATCGATCTGCTCCAGGCGTCGGCGGTCGTCGAGTTCTAAGTCGGCAGTCTAGCACAGACGCAGACCAGGGGCTCCCTTCGGGGAGCCCCTGTCGTTTGTGAAGGGCCCCTTGGGGACGCTATGGACCGATGTCCCTTGCGGCGGCTGCGTAGTCGAGAACGTCCGAGCCTCTCCCAATAGCGTGCGCCGCCGCCAACCCGGCCGCGACGTAGGCCTTCGCCCGCTCGACGGCCTGCAGCATGGGTCGGCCTTCGGCCAGGAAGACCGCCGCCGCACCGGCAAGCGCGCAGCCCGTCCCGTGAACGGCATGCCGGTCCACCCGTGAGCCGGGGAGGTCGCGGCACTCACCCGCGATGCAGAGCACATCCACCGGGTCTCCCGGCAGATGCCCGCCCTTCACCAGCGCGGCCTTCGCCCCCAGATCGGTGAGCCGCCGGGCGCAGTCGCGCATCTGCCGCAGGCTGCGCACTTGCAGGCCGGTCAGCAGTTCCGCCTCGTCGAGGTTCGGCGTGACAAGCGTCGCGATCGGGATCAGCCGCTGCTGAAGGATGATGAGACCGGCGTCGTCGAGGAGGGGGCTTCCACTGGTTGACCGCAGAACCGGGTCCACAACGAGCGGCGTCTCCGGGTACGCTTCGAGCACGCCGGCGACCGCCTCAGCCGTAGCCCCCAGCCCCAGCATACCCGTCTTGATCGCGTCCACCCTCACGTCCGCCAGCAAACAGACCAACTGATCGCGAACGCACTCCGGCGGCACGTGATGGGTCGCGTGAACGCCGCGAGTGTCCTGGACGGTGAGGGCAGTGATGGCGGCCGCGCCATGGCAACCCAGCGAGGAGAACACCTGCAGGTCGGCCTGGATACCGGCGCCCCCCGTCGGATCGGAGCCGGCAATGGTGAGGGTCGTTCGCATGATTCCCTGTTCGGCTCGGACCCCCGTCAGGCCTGCACTGGCCGGACGGGCGCCTGGGCCATCAGGCGGAGGTCCGCGCGCGTGAGGCCATACGCCCGCGCCGCCGCTGCGTCGATCTGCTCCTGCAGCGTGGCCTGGTCGGCCGGGATGACCGCCTCGAACCGCAGCCGCGCCAGCTCCGCAAGCGGCCCGATCCTCTCCCGAGGTACCGGGAACTCCGCGAGCCAGGCCATCGGCGTCCGCAGCGATCCGCGCGGGATGCGCGCCATTGCGAGTTGATGGTAGTGAAGCCACGCCACCGGCCGACTGTTCAGCAGGCCGAGCACGCTCCAGAGCAACTCCTCATCGCCCCAGACCCCCCACACCGCGACGAGCAGCGCGCCGGGCTCCGGGCACCAGGCCGCCGTGGGCCGCGGGCCGACGCCCTTGACCACCATCTTCGGCCGACCGAACAGGCGCCACAGGGCCTCGTTGATCGCATCGGGTCGGGTGGGCAAGACGGGGTCGCGCCATCGACGCCCCGCGAGTCGGACGGGCGCACGTGTTGGTAGGCGGTAGGCGCGGATGTTCCCGGGAGTTAGCACGCGCATGGCGCCCAGGTCCTCCTCGCCGTCCACCAGCGCCTCGCAGCAGCGCCGGTAGTCGAACCCGCGAAGCCCGCCGCGGACTTGTGCGAGGGAGCCCAGAGATCTTGCCGCCGCACCCGTCATTCTCGCGATGATCTGCAGCTCCGAGGCCGAGGCGCGAACCGCTGGCCATCGCTCGCGCAGCAGCTCGACCTGCAAGCGCGAGGAGGACGCTCCGCCAGCGGCCAGCGTCGTGGGACGCAGAACCTGGACCCGGTGCTCCGGCGGTGGTGGATGGGCGACCCCGACAAGCAGCACCTGATCGACGAGCGCGCCGCACCGAGCCTCCTCGCAAGCCTCGAGATCGATCACCCGCCTGAGCGCAACCGAATCGGCAAGCAGCCGCCGCAACCCGCGCGCGTACTCCGCAGCGAAGAGCTTGTTGGTCGTCAGGATGGCGAACGAGCCGCCGGGCTGCAGGCAACGCACCGCCAACTCGACGAAGGGCACGTGCAGGTCGAAGGGTCCTGTTGCCGTGGCGAAGGCCCGCCGGATATGTCTGCGGTCGGCCGCTGTGCGGACCGCGCGAACGTAGGGGGGGTTCATCAGCAGCCAATCCGCCGGCTCCCGTGGAGGCTCAGCCAGGACATCCCGCGCCGTGATGTTGGCCGCCACTGCGGCGCCGACGCGCGCCAGTTCCTCGCTCGTCGCCCCGAGCTTCCGCGCAGCGAGCATGACCGCCAGGCGCGCCATCCACACTGACGCGAGGTCGCAATCGAAGCCCCTCAGGGCCAGTGACGCCACCACAGTGTCGGCCCCTGAACGAGCGTGCACGACCCGCAGGGCCTCGACCAGCAAGCCGCCGCAACCGCACGCCGGGTCGAGGCAGATGGGCAACCCTTCGGGGCGCCACGGAGCAAGAGCCATCGCCTCCTCAGCCATCATGCACGCCAGAACGGGGGGCGTGGCATAGGCCCCAGAGGCCTGTCGCTCCCGGCGCGGCGCCGCGATTGACGAACGAAGGTGCAGAGCCGTGAGATCGTGTGGATCGAGGGAGGTCCAGTCGATTCCCGAGGCGGACAGCGGGCTTGGGTCCGACCCACACTCGCGCAGGATCAGCTCGGCAGGGAAGCCAAGCGCCTCCGCTGCACTCGCAACAACGGATGCGGCTGCGGACGCGCGCAGGGCCTGCATGGCGTCACGAGCCGCTGCCGGCCGTAGGCTTCGCCGGCGCCCCCTGGTCAGGTGCGTATCCCTCGTGACACTGGGCGCACTCCTTCGTAGGGTGCTGCGCCGGAACGGGCTTGCCCCGGATGGCCTGACCCGTCGCCATGCCCTCGTGGCACTGGTAGCACGGGCGGGGCGGGTGCTTCTCCGGCAGCTGCTTGTTCACGATCTGCGTCCCGGGCGGCGCAGGACGCTGTAGGAACGAGGCAACGATGATCCCGCCGACAAGGACCATGGGCAGCAGCAACAGCAAGTACCCGAGCTTCCGGCGGCGCTTGTCGGTCTCCATCGGTAGCATCTCTCCCGCAGAACTCACGATCGAACCGGCCTTCCGTACAGCACGTGCGGCAGCTCCTCCTCACTGACGATCTGCCTCAGCAGCGTCAGGTGCGGATGGAACTCCCCGACCTCCCACCGCCCGTGGGCGTCGCTGCCCAGGGCGATCTTCACGCCATGCGCCAGGCAGCGCTCGAAGAAGCGCGGGTCGGGCTCGTTCGTGTGGTAGTTCACCTCGGCCGCCACGCCGTGAGCCGCGAGCAGCTGGGCGACCGGCTCGTACAGGTCGGTCGGCACGCCGCGGCTGCTGCGGCGGAAGATCCGGAACGGATGAGCGAGGATGTCGATTCCCAGGCTCACAACCCGCTCCGTCTCGTCCATGAACCCCCGGGCCGCCTCGGCATCGGTCGCGCTCGCATCGCAGAAGCTCCGCAAGGCGTGCACGGCGCCAATGAGCACGTCCCACCCCTCGCGGTCCTCGTCAAGGAGCGTCAGCTCGCCGTTGGCGTCCAGCTCGACCTCTAGGCCGACACCGACCCGCGCTGATCGCCATGAGGCCATCTCCTCCCGGTAGCAGTGCATCCGGCCGCGACCGGCCCCGCGCTCCCTCGCGATGAGCGCTGCATCCCGCCGGAAGGCGCCGCCCCAGTAGTCATCGGGCGACAGGTAGAGCTGGCCCGCGTGCTCGGTGAAGTAGATCCGCTGCAGACCGAAGCGCTCCGCGCGGTCGATGCTCGCCTGCGGGCAGACGTTGTCGGCGCAGTAGGCGTAGTGCGTATGGGCGTGGTAGTCGATCAGCGGGAACGCCTTCCCGGGCATGGCCAGCGGCTCCCCGCGTGCCGTGAACGTTCGGCCCTTCACGCTCACCCTCACGAACCGCATCGGCGCCTCGCACAGCGCGGGGCAGGTCAGGTAGGGCACGCCGTTCACGGCCTCGGGCGCCAGGCCGGGATGGTAGTGCGCGCTGATCGAGAGCATCACGTTCGTCGCCTCATACGCGCGCATCACCTCGGCAGCGTTGGTGAGGTTGAAGGGGTAGGTGCTCTCGATCTTCGGGTGGATCGGATTGTGCTGTAGCGCGATGAGGGGCTCGTCCGGGCGCTCGCGAGCTGCGGCAACGACCAGCTCGAGATCCGCTGCGAAACGCGCGGCCTCGTCGTTGGCCTGGTACGCGTCGGCGAACGTGATGAGCTGATGGCCCTTCAGGCGATGCACACCTGTGTGGTCGCCGAAGATGCTCAGCATCCGGTCTGCCGAGCCGTCATGGTTGCCAGGCACGACAATGACGGGCGCCTCGAACTTGCGCACCTCATCGGCCAACGCCTGCAGGTCCTTCTCGACCCCGGGCGCCTCGCCGTTGTCCACGAGATCCCCCATCAACACCACCGCATCAACCGGCCCCCCGCGCGCGACCCGCAAGCGCGTACGCTGCAGTAGCTCGCGCCCCAGCGCCGCCTGCCGCTCGGGGATCGGGCACACATGGTCTGCCTTCCGCACGTAGTGGACATCGGCAATGAGGAGCAGCTCAAGCGCGCGTGGATCTTCTCTTCGCGTCATCAAGTCACCCCGAAAACGAATCCTGGGACAGGCCATTCGGCGAGCGCAAGGGCGTGTCCTTCAGGGCGTGCGCCGCGTTCCCGAGCCCGCCTCAGGCAACGCTCTTGGGGGCTTGCAGACCTCCGCGAGAAGAAATGTCCAGACCCATCCTTGTACAAGAAGGTGATCGCAGCAACGCACAGAAACAACGTTCAGGGGGGAATCTTCTACACATGGCCCGCGTGGCTTCCGGGAACGCTGAGAGGGCCCGTCTGCGTCCGGGAAGCCACGTTGACACTCTCCTCCGGGCGGTGATATACTCGCACTCCACTTCATACCCCATACCGCTCGCCCGTGCTCGGGGCACCGCGGGAAGGAGCGTTGCAGGTGTTGCGCGACAAAGTCGTCGTTGAGGAGTACGCGAAGATCAGAGTGTGCGGGGTGGGCGGCGGCGGTACCAATGCGGTGAACCGGATGATGCAGGCGGGGCTGATTGGCGTGGAGTACATCGCCGCCAACACCGACCTGCAGGTGCTTGACCTCTCGACGGCCGATCGCAAGCTGCAGCTTGGCGCTGAGGTCACCCGCGGTCTAGGCACCGGGGGGAACCCGGAACTGGGCGCGAAGGCCGCCGAGGAGAGCCGCCAGGCGATCACGTCTGCGCTGGATGGCGCGGACATGGTGTTCATCACGGCCGGCATGGGTGGCGGCACGGGAACGGGCGCTGCGCCGGTCATCGCTCAGATCTCGCGCGACTTGGGCGCGCTCACCGTCGGCGTGGTTACGAAGCCCTTCAAGGTCGAGGGTCGCAAGCGCACACGGCTCGCCGTCGAGGGACTGGAGCGGTTGGAGAAGGCGGTCGATACGTTGATCGTCATCCCGAACGACCGCTTGCTCGCCTTGGCCGATCGCGACCTCACGTTGGACGAGGCATTCTCCCTCGCTGACACGATCCTCCAGCAGGGCGTTCAGGGGATCAGCGAAGTGATCGTCGTCCCGGGGTTGGTCAACCTGGACTTCGCCGATGTGCGCGCCGTCATGCAGAGCGCCGGGCCGGCCCTGATGGGCATCGGCGAATCGAAGGGCGAGCATCGCGCGGCCGATGCGGCACAGGCCGCCATCGCCAGTCCTCTGCTCGAGACGAGCATCGAGGGCGCCCGCAAGGTGCTGCTGAACATCACCGGCGGCCCGGACCTCGGCCTCAAGGATGTCGCCGAGGCGAGCGAGATCATCCAGCAGGCGGCTGGCGGCGACGAGGAAGTGGACCTGACCCTGGGGGCGGTGATCAACGAGAGCATGGAGGGCAGCATCCGGCTGACCGTACTGGCCACCGGGTTCCAGGAGCGGCCCGCGGTCCTTGCGGAGACGCCTCCCGCGCCGGAGCCGGAACCGGCGAAGCCGGCGGAACCCGAGACGCCCGCGGACGCTGCCCGCACCAAGCTCCCGACCGACGTGCCGACCTACGACGCAGACAACATCGACATCCCGGCCTTCCTGCGTCGCGACCGGTCCCGCTAGCCGTGGAGGGGCCGCATGGCCCGCAGGGCCATCCGGCCCGAACCGTGCACCAGCCAACAAGGGGCTCCCATCCGGGAGCCCCTCTCTGTTGGTCGGGAGGCGGTGGGGCTACCAGTCCGCCTTCAGATCGAGGTGGACCTCGTCGCTGGCCGGTAGCGGTCCGTAGAGCGCCGACGGCAGCGTGCGCTTGCCGGTGAGCGCGAGTTGGGCCAGCCCGAACTTGCGGGACAGCGAGAGCGACACGGTGGACCCGTCAGGCACTCGCCCGGACGCCGTATGGAGTTGCCCCGCCTCGTACTGCACGTCTACCGTACCCAGCGGCGTGTCCGGCCCGCCCAGTCGCACCCGCAGGCGCTCGCCGACGGTCGGGTCGAGCAGGTTGTCCGTGCGCGTGTAGCCGACTCGCCCGCTGAAGCCCCACAGCAGGGCGCGGCTCAGTTCTGTGCCGTAGGTGCGGGTCATGCGGACCGCATACAGCGCGGGGTCGTAGGCGCGCTCGCTATAGGTCAGGCCCAGCGCTCCGCCTAGCAGCGGCACCTTGACCCCCGCCCCCAACTCCGGGTCCGGGCGTCCACTATCGTCGTGGTAGAGCCCCATGAACTCCCATCGGCTGGGCAGCGCATAGGTCAGCCGGATGTGTATGGTCGGGTCGAGGTCGGCGTTGGGTACGTGCGTCTCAGCGACCGAGGCCTCCACACCAAGGCCTGTGCCGTTCGTCGGCGTCTTCGCCACGGCCACCGAGCGCTGGGTGGTCGTACCGACACCCTCCGTGTCGGTGCTTGTGTATCCTGCGCTGAGGGTCGTGTCGGGCCGCACGCGGATCTGCGAGCCGACCGTGGTGACGTTGGTGTCGGGCGAGGACTCGCGGTCGGTGGCGGTGTAGGCGGCGGACAGGCTGACCTTGCCGGTCGGCGCGGCCGTCAGGTTCACCGTGTCTACGGTGTCCGTGCCCGTCGCCGACGAGTCCGTAACGGAGCGCGACGCAGATACCGTGCCTTTGTCGCTCACCTTGATCGTCGGGGTGCGCAGCGTCATCTGCCTGACAGCGGTCGTGGCCTGACCGACGGATGAGATGGTCTCATGGTACTCTGCGAGTGGGATCGTGACCCCCGCCGGCGCGAGGGCGACATCGTACCGGCGACTGTGCGTGTCGATCTGCGCCAGGCTGGCCGCATCCTCCGCACTCGCCGTGAGGCCGAAGGACTTGCCGAGCCCGAGCGTCAGCGCCGCCCTGTCGCTCCGCGATTCAGTGAAGCCCAGTCCGATTGCCGAGGCTTGGGTGTCGGTGTGGGTGAGGGCGAGCGTGCCCGCCGTCGGTCCGCTGCCGAAGCTCTGGGTGAGGGTCGCCGTGCGCTTGGTGGAACCCATGAGTTCCAGCCCGTGCAACTCGGAGCGCGCCTCGTCCTGCGTGAACTCGAGCGTGCTGCGTGGGCTGAGGCTCAGGCGAATCAGGTTCGTGCCGCGCTCCGTCAGCCCGGTGGAGAACAGGCCCGGCTCGCCGGCACGCACGTATGTCCGCTGGAACTGCAGGCGTCCCAGGGGTACGTCGAGTTGATACTGCTGGGGGTCCATTCCCATCTCGCGCAGATGGTCGGCCGTGACCGACTCCCGATAGCCGTCCGGATCGACGACGGCGCTGGGGGAATCGGCGAGGACCGACTGCGCAGCGAGCGCGAGCAGGATGTAGGCCGTCATGCCGGCCATGCGCCCCAGGCGAAAAACGCGCACCAAGACCACCGCCTCAGGTGTTGCTTCGTTGTATGCTACAGCCGTTAGTAGTTAGACGCATGCCGACCCCGGAGGTTTCGTCAAAGGCCCGGGGAGGGGCCGCATGGCCCGCAGGGCCATCCGGCCCGGGCCGCCCTCAGACGAGCGCGTACAGCTCCAGCGCCGCAGCAATGGCCAGTAGGCCAACGATCAAGGCCAGGCTCTGGGCCACCGGATCCAAGGTGATGAGGCGCTTGACCTCGACACACTGCCACGCGGCGTCGTGCGCCGGCCGTCGCGGCACCAGCCGCCGCGCCAGCCGCAGACCGATGGCGGACGCGAGCACCAGCGCCGGGAGTTCGACGGGAGCGTGCGGCAGCAGCAACCGGCCCATGCTCGCCAGCCCGCCGACCCAGCCCTTGAGCAGGGCCTCGGCCATCCAGAGCCCGAGGACGATTCCGTTCATCGCCAGAGTCAGGAAGGGCACGACGGCCGCCAGCGCGGCGCTCGAACGGGCGGCGAGGTCGTGGCTCTCGTCGCCGAGCTCGGGGAAGACGCAGCGTCCCCCGCGCAGGACCACCCCCGCCAGTGCGAGGGTCACGCGATCCACCACACTCGCGGGCCCCCGCCGTGACGAGCCGTGCGGTCGCCGGCCGACGTTGGCGCGCGAGTTGGCCCAGGCGCCCGCCGGACCGAGCAGCGCCGCGATGAGGGCCGACTTGATGTTGCTCAGCAGGATGAAGAAGAAGATGGGAACGAGATGGGAGAGGTAGGCCGTCGGCCACAGGTTGATGGCGGCGAGAACCCCGAGCACCCGACTCGGCAGCCACGGCGCCAGCGCCCCGATGGTCACCCCCACCACGAACACCACGAGTGTGGTAGCGACGAACGCCCGGGCACACCGCGCGAACGAGCGCCAGTCCCAGACAAACGGACCGACCCACGCCTCCGCGTCAGCTGGCGCCTCGGCGGTCACTGCCCTCTCTACGTCAGACCTCACACCCATGGTTCAGACGAGGGTACCCCGTGCCCTCAGAAGCGAAACTCACGCTGCAGGCTGTCGGCTCGGTTGGGGGAGGCCTTCAGGTGCGCATGGGCCTTCTCAGTGGTCTCGCGACCGCGCTGCGTGCGGCGGATCAGCCCGATCTTCAGCAGGAACGGCTCCACCACATCCTCCAACGTATCCTGCTCGCAGTTCAGCGTCGCGGCGACCGCGTTCACCCCCACGGGCCCCCCGCGATAGACGGTGATGATCGCCGCCAGATACCGGCGGTCCTGCTCGTCCAGGCCAAGTTCGTCCACCCCCAACGCCGCCAGCGCCTCGCCCGCGATCTCCCGCCCGACTCTCCCGTCGCTCTTCACGACCGCATAGTCGCGCACCCGTCGCAGCAGGCGCTTCGCCACGCGCGGCGTGCCCCGCGAGCGACCGGCGATCTCGCGCGCGCCCTCGAGGTCGATCTCCACCCCCAGCCTCGCCGCCGATCCACCCACGATCTGCTGGAGCTGCTCGGTGGTGTAGAAGTCCAGGTGGTGGTAGATGCCGAATCGCTCGCGCAAGGGCGCGGTGAGCAGGCCGACGCGCGTCGTCGCGCCGACCAGAGTGAAGGGCTTGATCGGCACCGTAACCGTTCGCGCGTAGGCGCCCCGGTCCAGGACGAAGTCCACCCGGAACGCCTCCATCGCCGGGTACAGGAACTCCTCGACCACGCTGGGCAGGCGGTGAATCTCGTCGATGAACAGCACTTGGCCTCGCTCGAGGTTTGTGAGGACTCCTACGAGGTCGCCCGCGCGTTCGAGAGCCGGCCCGGAGGTCTGGTGCAGCTTGACGCCCATCTCGTTCGCGATGATGTACGCCAGCGTCGTCTTGCCCAGGCCCGGCGGCCCGTCGAACAGGATGTGCTCCAGCGGCTCCTTGCGCGCGCGCGCCGCCTGGATCGAGATCGTCAGCGCATCAACGAGCTGTCGTTGGCCGACGTCGTACTCCGCGAGGGTCTTGGGCCGGTCCTCGACGAAGGTCGCGACATCCTCGACCTGCTTCTCGGGCCCTACGACCCTCTGCGGCCTTTCCGCCCTATCCATGTGTCGCTCCGCTGTGCCGTTCGCCGTTCACTCTCACTCCTCACTCCTTTCCCCTCACTCCTCGCCGTCCTACGCTCTATCCGCCAACGCCTCCGCCACGAGATGCTCCAGCGTCCCGATCCCCGGGTGTCTCGCCTGCGCATCGAGCACCCGTTGTCGCGCCTCCACGAGCGGATACCCGAGTTGCGCAAGGACCTCGATGGCGTCAGACTCGATGCTCGGCGCGGCCTCCTCGCTGGCGGCGATGGCCTCTTCGGGGGTTGTGGCGAAGTCGGCGATCTTCCCCTTCAGCGCGTTGCTGATGTCGCGCGCCTTGCTTGCGCCAATGCCGGGGAGTGACGCCAGGAACTTCACGTCGCCCAGTTCGATCGCGCGGGCGATGTTGGCTACCGGCGCCACCAGCATCCGGCACGCGAGCTTCGGCCCCACGCGCGGGACCTCCAGCAGGCGCTCGAAGAACGCGAGCTGCGTCGCCGAGTCGAAACCCAGCAGCATCGGCGTCGCGCGCGAGGGGTCCATCGCCATGTAGTAGTAGGTG
>VGFC01000130.1 GCA_016869045.1 Armatimonadota bacterium | reverse complement strand
CGGTGGCAACGGCGTCACGATCAATGCCGCCGACTTCCGTGGCCCCTACCTGACGACCCCCGACGGCAACCTGCCCAAGAACCCGATCACCGGCGCCAACGTTGTGGGAACCGACTGGACCTACACCGCCACCACCGGCGCGGTGAAGGCGAAGTCCGGCACCGCCGTGGACGGCACGAACTACAGCAACTGGTAAGCCCACGCTTCGCGCGGGGCCAACTCGCGGGGCAGTCCCCACAGGGGACTGCCCCGTGTCGTTTTCCCCACGGGCTCGCGGGTCTTGCCCCCGTTCACCCTCGCCGCTATAATCCACCCGAAGACAGCACCACCGTCGGGAGTCGCACGATGCCGCTCTACGAGTATGAATGCCTCGACTGCAGCAGCATCAACGAGGTCCTGACCCGCCGGGGCGCCCGGCCTCCGGCGTGCCCGAGCTGCGGGAGCCGCAAGGTGCGCAAGGCCTTCTCCTCGTTCGCCATCTCCAGCCCCTCCTGCCCGTCCGAGCGCAAGTGCGAGAGCGACGGCCCGCGCGGGGGGTGCCCGATGAGCCGGGAGTGCCGAATCAGCCCCTAGCCTGTGGCCCGCAGAGGAAAACCCGCTTCCCTCACGAACTCCCTGACGGGGCGCGAGTGCCTGGCGCCTCCCGACTGGGAACCTGTACGCAAGGAGCCTGTGACGATGGAGAAGGTACGCGTGGCGCTGATCGGCGCCGGCGGCATGGCCAACTCGGTGCACTACCCGTCGCTCGTTAAGTTCGAGGACGTCGACCTGGTCGGCCTGTGCGATCTGGTGGAGGACAAGCTGAACGCGACCGCCGACAAGTTCGGCATCGAGAGGCGCTACACCGACTACCGGAGGATGCTCGAGGAAACGCAGCCGCAGGCCGTTTACGTCCTCATGCCTCCCCACCACCTGTTCGACCTGGCGATCTATGTGCTCGAGGCGAAGCTGCACCTGTTCATCGAGAAGCCGCCCGGAGTCACCACCGAACACACGCGCCAGATGGCCCTCTCCGCCGAGCGCTCCGGGGTACTGGCGATGGTGGGCTTCAACCGCCGCTACATCCCGCTGCTCAACAAGTGCAAGGAGATGGTCAGCGAGCGCGGGGAGATGCTGCACTGCGTCGCGACGTTCTACAAGCACCACTTCGCCGGGGCGTACTACAAGGGCGCCGTGGACATCCTCACCAGCGACTGCATCCACGCGGTCGATACGCTCCGCTGGATGGCCGGCGCCGACGTGACGGACGTGGTGGGCGATGTCCGCTACCTCTGCGAGGAGACGTACGCCAACTCGTTCAACGCCCTGATGCGGTTCGACAACGACTGCTCCGGGGTGCTGCTGGGGAACTGGTGCGTGGGCAAGCGCGTGCACACCTTCGAGATGCACGCGCGGGGCATCTCGGCCTTCGTGGACTGCAACAGCGTCGCCCACGTCTACCGCGACAACCAGGAGGAGGGCGTGACGCTGAGCGCGACGGAGGTCGCGGGCTCCGACGAGAACCGCGTCTTCTACGGCTTCGAGGCTCAGAGCCGCCACTTCATCGACTGCATCAAGACGGGCGCCGAGCCGTCGTCCTCGATGCAGGATGCCGTGAAGACGATGGAACTCGTGGACGCGATCTACCAGACGACCCTGTAGCCGGCGCGAGCACCGCCCGCACGATCAGAACTGCGTCGGGTTGAACCACAGAGCGTCGTTCTGCCGAATGGTCTCGGCCTTCATGGCCTTGCTGTGGCCGTCGCTGAAGGTGCAGTTCAGGGTCTCGTTGTGTGGGACGGTCAACTGATCTCCGCAACCGGCGACGCGCGCCTGCCGGACTGCGTAGTCGGGCCCGATCCGGTTGTCGCCGTTCGAGTCCGCCGCCAGGATCGTCCCCGCGACGTCCTGGATCTGGGCCTGGTTCTGGTAGCCGTGGTAGTAGCAGTTGTAGCCGTAGCACAACGGCACGCCGCTGATGTACATGTGGGTCGGCGGCGGGTTGGCCGACGGGCAGCGGAAGAGCTGCGCGTTCTTCACGTACGGACCGATCGAGATGGGCCAGTCGTACGTGGGATCCGCCGCGTTGCTCGTGTGCCCAGGGTACCTCTCGTCGAAGTCCTGGATGTACATCATCGTGGCCGTGCCGATCTGCTTGAGGTTGCTCAGGCAGTTCGTCTGGCGCGCCTTCTCGCGCGCGCGTGCGAAGACGGGGAAGAGGATCGCCGCCAGGATGGCGATGATCGCAATGACCACCAGCAGCTCGATCAGCGTGAAGCCTCGGTGAGTTCTCATGTAGACCACTCCCTGCACGTGAAATGCTCCCACGGCTGCTATGCACCCTTCGGCGGCTGGCCCGGGCGTACCTCCTACCACCCGCGCGAAACCGCTCCGGTTTGGCGCCGGCAGAAGATGGAGAGAATCGGCAGTGGGAAAGGAGGAATCGCGGAGCCGGGCCTTGCGGAGCTCCGAGAGGAGTGCTGTAGTCGTTTCCACATCACCACAGAAGGAGGGCAGTCCATGACCCGCCGAAGCGGTTTCACGCTCATCGAGTTGTTGGTCGTTATCGCTATCATCGCAATCCTGGCGGCCATCCTGTTCCCCGTCTTCGCGAGAGCACGTGAGAAGGCGCGCCAGGCGAGTTGCTCCAGCAACCTGAAGCAGCTCGGCCTCGCCATGCACATGTACAGCACCGACTATGACGAGAGGTTCTCGGGAGAGTGCAGCTGCGGGTGCCCGCACACCGACTACACATGCTGGCGGGACCGCATGTACCCGTACGTCAAGAACATCCAACTCTTCGAGTGTCCGAGCTCCACCGCAGACCCGGGCAACAACCCCTCCCAGATCGGGGGCAACTACGGGATCGCCTGCCACACCGCGAGCAACCAGAAAATCGGCAGCATCACCCGCCCGGCCGAGTTCGCGCAGCTCGGCGAGAGCAACGGCCAGATGCACCTGAAGTACTACCTCGCGAACGGCGCGCCGGCGTGCGGCGGCGGATGCTGCGGCGGCAACATCAAGCAGGCGTACCGGTTCATCCACAACGAGGGGATGAACATCACCTACTGCGACGGCCACGTCAAGTGGCAGAAGCAGAACTTTGTGGAGAGCGAGATCTTCCCTGGCCAGCGGCTGTTCAGGCGCGACTGGTAGTCCAGTCCGCCCCGTCCTCCGCAGCTAGGCGACGCCTCCTCGGCACTCGGGGAGGCGTCGTGTTTCCCCTATCCGCCTCCCGTCACCGCCAGCTCTACCGTTGCGCCCTTCGTCCTCATCGGGCCCTGCTGGTATCCCGTGCTGGGCAGGTCCACCTGCACATGGAGGTAGCGCTCGCCTTCCCAGTCCTCGACCGCAAAGCCGACCACCTTTGAGGGCACGCCCTTGCCATCCACGGCCGCGGCTGCGCTTACCGTTCTCACACCAGCCGGCCCATCGAGTGGCATGTGCACATGGATCCGGTCGTTGAACCCGTTCGGCTGGGCCGCCATGTCGCACTCGAACGTGTCCAACAGCGACCACCCGATGTCGGGGTGCTCAACGGTGACCACGGTGCGTCCGGCGCCATCAAGCGGGGAGACCTCCAGGGGCGGCTCATGCACGGGGCCGCAGGGCCGCAGTCTCGGGTCGCCAAACAAGAGGCGCGCCGCCGTCCCGTACAGCATGATCTCCTTCGGGGTCCAGTTGGGCACCGGCTGCCCGTCCTTGAGCGCCACCAAGGCGAGCGCGCGCCCGCCGTTCGCCACCACCACCGCATCGTACGTGCCCTTCATGACCTCGCCGAGCGTGCAGCCCGTTGTGAGCCAGCGCTCGATCTCCTGGTAGACCGGCACGCCGTGGTCGGGGTGCGTCGCCGCGAAGTAGGCCACCACCGGCTGCTTGAGCATCGTCAGGCAGAACGACTCCTCGGGCGCGTAGGTCCTCTCTGCCCAGCCGCCGCCGCCCATCTCGAAGGCGCGGGAGGTCACGCCCGTGCTGCAGGCGCCACTGAACACGATGCTCGGGCTGAGGCGCGCGCGGCCGAGTTGCCGCGCCGTGAGGCCCTGGTCGATCCGGTCGGGGTAGCCGTGCCCGCCGAAGTGGATGATCCCGTAGCCGGCGAGCTTCCCAAGGTCGCGGTCCGAGAAGCCACGCAGCCCGTTGTTCATCCCCCGCGCGTCGAGGCTCCCGCGTAGCCAAGCCCCCCAGAAGAGCTGGGGGTGCACGATGGCGCGGTCGTTGTCGAGTTGGTTCGGGCCAAGGCAATCGAGCAGCCTCGGGGCGAGAATCGTGGGGTCCTTCTCGACGTCCACGCTTCGCTGCCAGAAGGCGATGGCGTCCTGCGGCGTCGAGCCGGTGACAACGCCATAGCACAGGTCCACGAACGGATCGTCGTCAAGCCGTGAGGCCGCACTCAGCCACCGCCAGGCGAAGTTCACGTCGAGGTCCCGCGGCGGCACCACGAGGACCGCATACTTCGGCCGAAGCGCCCGCAGATCGGCGAGGATGACCGCGGGGTTGCGTGGATCGAGGCGCAGGACCGGCGCGTTCTCGCCTGCGATCACCGCCTGGACGACCGTCCACCACGCGTCGGACTTGGTCACCGTCGTCAGCACGACATCCAGCTTCGGGAGGGTATCGTGCGCCGGAGGGAGTGACTGGGGAGACATCTGCCGGCACGCGCCCACGCAGAGGACGGCCGCGATCCCGGCTGCACACACCACGGCCCGGCTTGGCTGCGCCATCGGCTTACGCACCGCGCGTTACCCACCCTCCGCGGCGGGCTCGGCAGGGCGCTTGCAGGGGAGCCAGACCGTGAACGTAGAGCCGTCGCCGAGTTGGCTTTGCACCTCGATGCGTCCGTGGTAGAAGTCCACGATTCGCTTGACGATGCTCAGGCCGAGGCCGGTGCCGGTTACGCTGCGGGTCGCGGAGGTCTTCTCGCGGAAGAACTCGCTGAAGAGCTTCCCGATGCCCGCCTCGCTGATCCCGACACCCGTATCGGCCACCGAGGCCTTCACGTACGGCCCGTCCTGCTCGGCGGACAGCGTGACGCTCCCGCCCGGCCGGTTGTACTTGACGGCATTGCTCACCAGGTTGCCGAAGAGACGGATCAGCTCCTCACGGTCGGCCTCCACGCCGGGCAAGTCCTCCGCGATCTCGGTGCGAACTGTGACATCGCATTGCTCGGCCAGCAGACGCACCGGCTCCCCAACCTCGCGCGCGATCTCGCCGAGGTCCTGCACCTCGATCTCCCGCCGGACCGTGCCCGCCTCCATGCGCGCCACGTCCAGGAGGTCGCCGACCAAGGCCAGCAGCGCCCCCAAGCGGTCCTTCGAGCGCACGATCATCGAGCGCTGCCTCTCCGGGTCCTTCACCATCCCCTCGAGCATCACCGACAGGTAGCCGTCCACCGCCGCCAGCGGCGCCCGCAGCTCGTGAGCCACCATGTTGACGAACTGGGCCTTTACCTGCTCGACGCGCTTCAGCGCGGTGATGTCGCGCAGGACCGTCACCGAGCCGAGGAACTGACCGGAAGCCTCATCGGTGACGGGCGCCACATCGACCAGCGCCCATTCCTCGCCGAGCTTCCACTCGCTGGAGAGGCGCTTGCGGCTCTGGGAGGCCTCCTCGATCATCGCGGCCAGCTCCGGGGCGGCGAGGGCATCACCCAGTGTGACGGGCGCCGCCGCCTCCACGTCGCCCCTGAGCACCTTCAAGGCGGCGGGATTGCTGAGGACGAGCTGGTGCTCCGCGTTGGAGACGATGACCCCCTCGGCCATGCAGTCGATGATGGTGCGCAGGCGGCTCTTCTCGGTCGCGAGTTCCAGCATGCGGCTCCGACGCTCGGCTTCAAGGCGGTTGCGCTCGCGGATGAGATGGACGCGCTCCAGAGAGCGGTTGACGACGCGTGACAACTCGTCGGGTGAGAACGGCTTCGCCAGGAAGTCGTATGCGCCGCGTTTCGTCGCCTCGACGGCGGCCTCGATCGTCGCGTAGGCCGTGATCACGACGAACACGGTCTCGGGCGCCGCGTCCTGCGCGCGGGCCAGGAGCTCGAGGCCGTCCATCCCCGGCATGCGCAGATCGACCAGGGCCAGTTCGGTGTCGGGGTCCTCGCGGAGGATCTCCAGCCCCTTCTCCGCGCGATCCGCCGACTGCACCTCGTGCCCGGCGGCCCGCAGGACGCGCTCGCAGCCACGCAGGATGCCGGGCTCATCGTCCACGACGAGGATCTTGTGTCCGCCGCCCGTTGGTGAGGGCAGGGCGTGCTCGGGGATCAAGGCAATACCTCCTTCACACGGCGTCGGGCGTCGGCAGCGTGAAGACGAAGTCGATCCACTCACCAGGCGAGTTCTCCACGCGGATATCCCCCCCATGCCGGCGGGTGATCTCGCGCGTGATGAACAGCCCAAGCCCCGTGCCCGGTTGCTCATCCATCGGCGCATGGATGCGCGAGAACTTCCGGAACAGCTCGCCGGTCTGCCCCTCCGGAACACCCGGCCCGTCGTTCCATACGTGCAGGGTGACCAGGCCGCCCGCCTTCTCGCCGCGCAACCTCACGACGCCGTCGTCGCGCCCGTACTTCGCCGCGTTGTTGATGAGATTCGAGTACACGATCTTCAGCAGCGAGGCGTCGCCCCACGCCGCGAGGTCGTCGTCCATCTCGACTTCCACACGCATCCGCCGGGCCTCCAGCCGCCCGCGCAAGTCCTTGAGCACCGGGCGAATCACGTCCGACGCGAGGTTCAGCGCCTGCGCGCGCACCTGTAGCTCCCCCTTCTCAATTCGGGAGAGGTTCAGGTAGTTCAGGATCATCTCCTCCGAGCGCTCGATCGTCTTCGCCACGTCATCCAGTGCCGCGCGCTGCTCGTCCGTGATCTCGCCAACGTAGCCATCGCGGACCGCCAGGACGTTGATTGTCATCGCCGCGATCTGGTTCTTCAGCTCATGCGTGATGAACTCCAGGATGTCGAGGTAGTTCTGCACCCACTGCTGGAGTTCCGCGTTGCTGCTGCGGAGCTGCTCATCACGCCCGCGGAGGGCGGCGAGCATCTGATGGAAGGCCGCGCTGAGTCGGCGGATCTCGTCATGTTGGGCGCGCGCGGGCGGCGGAAGGTCGTAGTCCAGGTTGCCGCGGGCGATCTCGGTGGCGCCCTGCGTCAGCCGGGCCAGCGGGCGGGCGAAGCGCCGGGCAAACACCGCCGAGAGCACCACGGCCCCCAGCAGCGCGAGCGCGGCCAGGCCAATGAATGACCGCATCGCCTGCGCGCCCATGTCATCATAGCGCTCCTTCAGCACGCCGACGTACAGCATTCCGACGATGCGGCCCCGCAGGTCGCGGAGCGGCTCGTACGCCGACATGTACCAGTTGCCCACCACAAAGGCCGGGCCCTCCCAGAGCCCCCCTGCGACCAGCACGCGATCGTGGACTTCCGCCGAGACCCGCGTGCCGACCGCGCGCTTCCCATCCGGCCCCTGCACGTTCGTGGCGACGCGCACGTCGCCCTGGAAGATCGTGACCGTGCCCGCGTTCTTCCCGCGGTAGGTGGCCGTGGCGAACACGTTCCGCCGGACGAAGTCGACGAACTCGAAGTTGCCGTTCACCACCGTACCCGCGCGGATCGCGCCACGGAACTTGCCTGCGGAGTCCAGGATCGGGGCCGCCGCCTCCAGCACCAGAGCGTCGTCCAGGCGGTCCGGGCCGCCGGGCTTCGCCCTTGGTGTGGGGATCACTTCGACGCGCGCCTGCTGAGCGAGCGCGGGGCTCTCGCGCTCAAGCTCGGCCAGTGGCACGAGGGCGAGGCCGGAGATGGGTTGCCGGGAGCTGTAGGCGACGCTGATCGAGAAGACGGGCGCCCGCGTGGGCCTGGCTCGGGACCCGGCCACAGGAAGGGCGCGCGCATCGGCCAGTTGCACGAAGTCGAAGCCCTGCGCGGCGCGCCAAGCCTCCAGATCGCGGCTCGTGACGCCCTGCCCGGACTCCAGGCGCAGGGCCGCGACATCCGCCATCGAGCGCGCCGCCTGCCGCGCCTCGTTGAGGCGCCACTGGAGCATCGCATCGGCCGTACGCAGGCCAAGTACCACCCGGCGCTCGGCTTCCCCGAGCACCGACTTGCGGAGCAGCAAGCCGCCGGTGGGTACCGTCAGCACCGCGCCGACGAGCGCAACCGTTCCGAAGCCCACCAGCAGCTTCGTGCGCAACGACCAGTCCATTCGGTGACTCCTACGGCCGGCCGGCGGCCAGCCGCTCAATCCACTCGGCGACAGCTTCTCGATACTTGCGGAACACGACCGGGTCCCGCGTGAAGTCGGTGAGCGTGGCGGCGACCTCCGGCGGAACCGCCAACAGGCGTGTGACCTCTTCCGGGACGTCCTTCTGGCGCGCCAGCTCGTTCAGCGCGTACAGGTACTCGTAGTCCTCCACGCCGTCGCGGAGCGTCTCCAGGCGGATGGACGACAGCGGCTGATCGGCGGCAGGCCCCGGGTAGATGAAGTAACCGTCCCCACAGTAGCCGGCCCCCTCGTTGTCAGTGACGCCGCGCCACGGGGCGTTCGGGAAGCGTGGCGCGACGGGCGGCTTGCCCCAGTCCAGCCAGTAGTTCAGGCCCCAGTACAGCACGCCCGTCACATGGTGCTGCCAGGTCTGGGTGAACAGCATCCGGTTCTCCAGCACCGACTGGTTGGTGAAGAAGTTGGCATACTGCCCGCGCGGGCCGCAGCACACGTACCACCAGATGATGTCGCCCGCCGCGTGTTCTTGCTCGAACTCGTTGCCCTCGATCCCCGGGCTCAGGGGGCACCACAGGTCGATGTTGCTGCGCAGGTTCTGCGGCAGCGCCGGAGGGTAGACGGCGTCCATCAGCCGGGGGATGCCGGGCGCGTACTGGCCCAGGCCCGCGAGCGTCGTCGCGACCCGCTCGTAGCCGTCGGGTTGCGGCTCATCGTAGGGCTGCACGTAGAGGAAACCCTTGAAGCCCAGCTCCCGCGTGTGCTGGGCGGCGGCGGTGAGATAGGAACCCAGGTAGCGCAGATGCTCCTCGGAGTTGTGCGGCGGCGCGATCTTGACGGCCTCTCCGGTCGCGCGGTCGATCGCGGTCACTGGCGCCCGGTCGGAGAAGAACCAGCCCATCCAGTGCGTCCACGCGACGTGCAGCGTGCTCGCGCCGCCGTCCATCGCGCGCTTTGCGTACGCGTCCCAGCGGGCCCAGTCGTAACTCAGCGAACCGTCGGCCTCGCGATAGACGGTCACCAACGGCCCACACGGCCCTTCGAGCACGTCGATGGGGCTGAGGCGATGGCTCGTAGCGAGGTCGATGTATTCGCCGTAGACCTCCGGCGGAACCTCGTCCTGTAGCTCGAAGTAGTGCCGGATGTGCCCGCGGAAGAGCCAGAAGCTGGAGTTGAGGTGCGTCTCCTTCGACAGCGCGAAGCCCGGCACCCGGACCTGAACTTCGGCCGTGGCCCGGTCGCCCGATTCCGCTCGCATCCTCAGCTCGCCCGTGTAAAGGCCGGTGGGCTGCTGCTCCGGCACGCTTACAGTGACCCAGAAGACCGGCGGGCCGAGCTTCGACGGCTCGAAGGGCTGTGCCTCAAGCAGCGGATCCGGCCACGCCTTCCCCGCGAAGGGGACGTACTCGACGAGGCGCACCTTGCAGGCCTCGGCGGGGATCGGCGGGTTCCCCTTGCACCGCAGCGGCGTCATCTCGGCGATGAGCTTGCCCGCGTTCGGGCTGCTCGCTGCGAAGAGGCACTGGAAGCTCTCGGCCTCACCGCCCGCGCAGAGCAGCTCGATCGTGCTCGTCGGCTCCAGGCGGCCCGAGGTGACGTCCTCCCGCCACTCATCCGGGCGGCGCCTGGTGAGGCCGTCCAGCGCGACGATCCCCGCCCGACCGGACTTCGCGCCGAGGGTCTGGGCGAGGTGACGGGTGGTGTTCTCGGCGGTCAGCGCGGCGATCTGCGCGGCGGTGTCACCGAGGAACTGGGGGCCCCACGGCAGGGCCTCGCCCGCCGGTGAGAGGTAGTCCGTGCCCAGCCGCCCCTCGACGAGGGCGCGGCGGACCTCCGGGGTCGGCTCGATTGCGACCAACGCCCTCGCTCCCGGCCCCACGCCGCGCGCGGCCAGCCGCAGTGTCACGCTCCCAGACCAGCCCTTCATCCCCGGCTCGCGGAGGTCAAGGGTGCGCCGCACAAGCCCCTGGGACGGTTCGAACGGCCAGCGGAAGGTCTGCTCGCCCTCGAGGGTCTGGTAGACCGCCTCGACACCTGCGAACGCTCCGCGGGGCAGCTCATCCATGCCAGCCAAGGCCATCGCAACGGTCACCTGATCCGCTCCTCGCAGCCGGAACTCGGCGAAGGCCTCCGTCGGGACCAGCGCACACCACCAGCCGGACAGCGCCGCGGCCTGGCCCTGGAGCTGCTCTGCGAGGGCGCGCTGCTGAGCGGCGAAGCCCTCCGCATCGCCGACCTCCGACAGGCCGACGTCATCGTACCAGACAACCCCGGGTTCGCCCTGAACACGAAGCTGGAGCCGGAAGTGGTCCACGCCGGCCTTGGGGCGGAAGAGCGTGTCGAACAGCGTCCACTCGTTCGCCTGCGGCAGCGCAAACTCAAAGGCGCCGAGGAACGCCCCATTCGCATCGAGCGAGTACACAGTCGGATGGGCGACGTTCGGCTTGTCCGCGCGATACCAACCTGTCAGACGGTAGAGGCTCTTCTCCGACGCACTGCGCGCCGGCAGCACCTGGTCGGCCATCCAGTAGTCCCCGCGCTCCGCCAGCTCCACCCGCACGCACCGACCGCCCCCGTGCGGCCCCTCGCTCTCCCAGCGCGCGCTCCCCGCACCTCGCCCCTCCATGCCGAGACCCCAAGCCTCCGGCGCCTGCCCCCCGGCCTCAAACCCGGGGTTGCGGAGGAGGTTGCTGCCCGGCGACTGGGCGCCAAGCGCCGCCCCGAGGAGCATGGTGAGCACGACGATCGCGGGTGTCACTGATCACCACCTGCGGTGCTTGCCCTCTGGTCCCGGATCGCGCGCAAGGTCGTCATCAGCGGGCACTCCCGGCACATCTCTGGGCCATCCCGGTGCGCGCGGATGAACACGGTGCTGTCCGCCCCCGGGCCGAACTTGCGGTCGATGTCGGCTTGGGACTGCAGCAGAAGCTTGAGAACCTCGTCTGCGTCACGCGCACCTGCGCCAGCCATTGCGCTCACCGCCTTCCGGCTCCTACTCTATTACGTTTCCTCGCCGAGAGCAACATGGCGTGTTCAGTAGTACTGCTCCTCGCCGGGGCGGAAGCGCCAGAGGGGGAGGACGAAGAGGACGCCGAGGAACGCGGCGATGTACCAGATGCTGAAGAGGGTTCGCCAGCCAGCCATGGGGTCGCCGGCGAGGGCGGCGCGCTCCAGGATCTCGCCGGAGGCGATGGACATCAGCGCGGCGCCGCCGTAGCCGAAGGTGCCGACGATCCCTGAGGCGGAGGCCGCGGCCTTGCGGGTGGCGAGGTCCATGGTCAGCGGCCCGATAATGAGCACCTGAGGCGCGTAGATGAAGAAACCCATCACGAGGAGGTACAGATGGGAATGGGCCGCGATGAGGTCGCTGTAGCGCGCCCAGAGCAAGAGCAGCGTGCCGACGATGGCGAGCAGCACCGCCACCAGAGGCGCGCGGCGCGAGCCGAAGAAGTGGTCAGTCGCCCAGCCGGCGAGCGCGGCGCCCGCGATCCCGCCCAGGGGCACCGTCCAGGTCCGCAAGGCGACGTGAGTGATAGGCATGTTGGGGTACAGCTCCGAGAAGTAGCGCGGGAGCCAATCGAAGGTGCCGTGGCGCGCGATGTCGATGCACAAGAGGGCGAAGCAGACGCACCAGATGCGGGGATTGGCGAGGGTCCGGCGGAGCGTGTAGCGATAGCCGAGATGGCGGTCGTGGTCGTCGTCCTCCGCATCGTGGTTCGGGGGCTCGTCGGGCGCGCCGAGGCGGTGGATGTGGTGAATCCCATCCAGGCGCTCCAGCGAGGGCAGCCCTGCTCGTTGAGGCGACTCCCGAACCAGAATGGCCGCGATCACACCGAACGTCAGCAGCACGCCGGCGGGGACGAAGAAGGCCGCGCGCCAGCCATGGCGATCCAGCAGCGACCCAGCCACGATGAGCGCCACGGCCGGGCCGACCTGATAGCAGGAGCACAGCAGCCCGTGCAGCTTGCCCCGCAGGCGCGGCGGGAACCAGTTGGCGAAGCACTTCGTCACGCCAGGCCAGGCGATCGACTGGATGAGCCCGTTCAGCACCCAGAAGACGGCGAAGGCGCCGAAGGTGCTCGACAGCCCGAAGCCCATGCACATCAACGCGCCGCCGACCGCCCCTACCGCGAGCAGAAGCCGTCCCCCGTAGCGGTCCCCGAACACCCCCGCAAGCCACTGGCCAGCGGCATACCCGCCTTTGAACAGGAAGTCCAGGTAGCCCTGCTCGGCCTTGGTGAGGCCGACCGCCTTCTCAAGCGTGCTCTTCGCGGGGCTGAGGTTCGAGCGGGAGAGGTAGAACGCCGCGTAGGTCAGCCAGAGGACGGAGAAGAGCCGAATGCGCCCGCGCTTCCAGCGAGCGAGGAGGTCCTCGTAGACGGTAGTATCGTTCGGAGCTGCGTCGCCCATGCGGTGCGGTCGTTTCCTCGGCCTCTGGGACGTACGGAGCGGTGTGTTCGCGGCGGGCAGGTCGCATCCCTGCTCAGGAACAAATCGCGGGGCCCGGTGATTGCCTAGAGGAGAACCGACCTCACGCGAAGGGACGGCCTGCCATGCGGCAGATGAGGACTACAAAGAACGTGATCACAGGTTTGGTGGTGGTCGCCGTGTGCGTGGCCTGCGTGCTGCTGATCTACCACTTCACCGTCGGCGCCAAGGTCAGCTCGCAGGCGCCCGTCACTTCCAGCACGACCGTCGAAGCACCCACGGGCGTCCGGGCCCCCCCGGGATCGGGCGCGCCGAATGAGTCGCACGCGGTGAAGGTCCCCGACGAACAGGCCGTTACGAAGCCCGAGGCGGACAAGCGGCCTCTGCCGCCCGAACAGGAGAAGGGCGGGGGGTAGGCGCAATTCGGGGACACGATCCCAATTCGCACACGACGCGAATTGGGTCATGTCCCCGAATTGCGGTAGCCGCGCGCCGCCAACTCGCCCAGCAACTCCTCGCACTTCCCCTCGCAGCCCGGCTCGAAGAGGGGCTGGCAGGCTGCGATGTCGGCCTGGCGCGAGACGAGCTTCATCGCGAAGGGCAGGCAGGCGGTTTCGCCGCAACGCCTGCAGTTCGTGCCGGGAAGGAGTCGCAGCGCCTCCAGAGCGGTCAGCTCCTCGAACCCGCGATGGTCCGGCTCGATCTCATCGCGTCGCTCCCAGGTCTCGTTGACCAGCCTCGACACCTCGTCCAACACAGCGCGGGCCTCCTCCTCGCCGGTGCAGCTGCTGACCAGGATCTCACGGGGCCAGATCGCGACGTGGTGGCCGTCCAGACCGAAGGTCAGCGCGGGGGCGTTCGGGGCGTAGCGGGCCTCAGGCAATACGGCGTTGAGGTAAGGCAGGACCGCGCCGATGTCATTGAGCAGCAACGCCGTTGCGCTGGACCGCTCGGCGAAGGGGCTGCACTTGGGCATCTGCAGGCGCAGTTCGTAGCCGCGAACGAGCATCAGGCCGCTTCCTTTCCCGAAGCCCGGGGCGGGCCGATGCCGGCTCGGCGCAGGGCTGACTGCGCTTCGGGAGTTGCCATGAACTCGAAGAAGGCGTCCATGGCCGGGCCCTCGCGGCCGGGCGCCGCGGTGAGGCTCAGGGTGATCGGATCGTGCAGCTTGTCGGGGAGCTCTTCCACGAGCACCGGCTCGCCCGTCTGGCCGTGAAGGCAGAAGCCGTACAGCAGCCCCGCCTCAGCCTGTCCGAGGGCAAGCGACCTCAAGACCTCACAACCGGTCTTGTTGACGGCCAACTTCCCCTTCACCTCATCCCACAGGCCCATGTGCTCGAAGGCCTGCCGGGCGTAACGGCCGGGCGAGGTCTGCTCAGGGTCCCCGACGGCGATGCGCTTGACCTCCGGGCGGTGCAGGTCGGCGAGGGTTCTCACATTCGCCGGGTTACCCGGGGGCGCGGCGAGGACGAGCCGCGTGGACCCGATCACCTGCGTCGTGGAGGGATCGAGCAGACCGGCCTTCGCCAGGATGTCTCGCTCCACGTCACCCGCCGAGATGAAGACATCCAAGTCCACGCCCTCACCGACGCGGTCGGTCAGTACGCAGGGCGGGCAGGAGAAGTCCGAACGAATCTCAACCTCCGGGTGCTGCTTCCCGAAATCGGCGACCACCTGGGGGAACACGTCGCGGAGGAGGGGTCCGCCGCGAACAACGAGGGTCGCGTGGCCAGGCCCGCGCGTGGGGTGACAAGCCGGCACCATCGCCAGCGCGCACAGAGCGACGAGGAAGGGGCCGCTACGCGCCATCTCGCACCACCTCCTGCCCGTTGGCCTCCTCGGCCGGGAATAGGTGCACGGATTCCGGCGGCACGCGGAGCCACACCCGGGCGCCTCGCCTCAGCCCCTCGGCTTGCCATCGAGGCCGCAGGACGAGGGAAGCCCACGCAGGCTCGGACTCGACCCAGAGCTTCACGGTCGCCCCCCGGTCGAGGGTGTCTCGGATCGCGCCAGCGAAGCAGTTGCGTACGTCCGGGCCGGGCGGCCCGCCAAGAACCTCGACATCCTCCGGGCGCACGACCAGGGTCACCGGCCCGCTCAGCCGTCGGCAAGAGTGCACCACAGCGCCGTTCCCCAGGCCAACGGCCGCGCCCTCCGGGGTCGGGGAGGCCACGCCGGATAGGATGTTGTCCGCGCGCACGAAGCCGGCGACGAAGGCGTTGGCGGGGCGCCGGAAGATGTCGTCGGGTGAGCCGATCTGCTGGACGACGCCGCCTCGGATGACACCGATTCGGTCGGCGACGGCGAGCGTCTCCTCGAAGTTGTGAGACACGTGAATCGTGGTGGTCCGCAGCTCCTCGTGGATGCGGCGCAGCTCGGCGCAGAGCGCCTCGCGCGTCTGCTCATCGACGGCACTCAGAGGCTCGTCGAGCAACAGGACTCGCGGCCGGATGGCGAGGGCACGGGCCAACGCAACGCGCTGCCGCTCGCCCCCGCTTAGCGTGCGGATCGGGCGCCGCAGGAGTGGCGTGATGCCAAGGAGGTCGCTCAGCTCCCGCGTGCGCTCCGCGATGACCGCCGGGCTCTCGCGGCGCACGGTCAGGCCGAAGCCGATGTTCTGCTCGACCGATAGATGCGGGAAGAGCGAGTAGTCCTGTGGCACGTAGCCCAGCCGGCGTTCCTCCGGCCGCAGGTGGGTGACGTTCTCCTCGCCGATGAGGACCGAGCCGCCGTCGGGCTGATAGATGCCGGCGATGCACTCGACGAAGATCGTCTTCCCCGCGCCCGTCGGCCCGAGCAGGACGAAGTACTCCCCCTCCTCGATGGTCACGGAGGCCTCGAGGAGTTGGAACTCGCCCAACCGTTTGCTGAGGTTGACAGTGCGGATCATGACGGCGGGAGAACAGGAGTTCGGGAGAACAGGAGATCAGGAGAACGACGAAAGCACAGCCACGGCCTGCGCGGTTGTTCTCCTGGTCTCCTGAACTCCTGATCTCCTGCCTCTACCACAGATACCCCTTCCCACCTAGCTTCTTGAAGGTCACGAGCGTGACCGCCGCGATGCCGATCATCAGCAAGGCCAGGACGACGCCGCCCTCGATGTCCCCGGATGACCACTTCAGGAACATGGCGATCGGCAAGACCTCGGTTCTCATGCGAGTGGCCTGGCTGAAGAACAAGATGGGCCCGAACTCCGCGATCGCGCGCGCCCAGGTCATGATGGCCGCCGCGATGAGACCGTTGCGCGCCAGCGGGAGCGAGACGCGCCAGAAGGCCTGCCAGGCTGAGCAGCCCAGGCTCCGCGCGACGTGCTCCAGGCGCGGGTTGATGCTGTCGAAGGCCGCCTTCAGGGCGCGCGTGCCGAAGGCGGCGGCGACCATGAACTGCGCGAGCGGGATGCCCCACGGCTGGTACACCAACCCGTACCCCAGGTGGTCCTCCAGCCAGCGGTCGAGGCCCGAGCGGCTGAACAGGATCAGCAGGCTGAGACCGATCACGGGCGGCGGCACCACGATCGGGAGATCGATGACGGTGTCGATGACCGTGGCGAACGGCAACCGGAAACGGCTGAGGACGTAGGCCGAGGGCAGCCCGACGATGATCGAGGCGATGAGGGCCACCACGGAGGTCGTGAGGCTCAGGCGAATCGCGAAGAGCGTCTCCTCGCGGTCGGTGGTGAACGCGCGCACCCAATGCGTGGGTCCACCATACCGCAGATCGGCGATGATGAGCGCAAACACCATCGCCATGAAGAGCAGCAGGAAGCTGAGGAGAACCGCCCGGAAGAGCGCCTCCGACGTGGCGGCAGATGAGGCGCGGGGCGGAGGGATCTGGTCACTCATACGCGTGGGGACTCACTGAACGCCGTGGCTGGGACCTACCCCGACACCGGCCCGTATCCGTGCTTGGCGAAGATCGCCTTGCCCTCCGCGCTGCCGACGAGGTCCATGAAGAGCTGCGCCTGGTCCGGGTGGCGCGTGAAGTTCAGCGTGCCGAGCAGGACGGTCGTCTTGTAGGTGTACTTCGGGTCGATCTTCACCACCCGCACGTCGTCGTTCACCAGGTGCGCGGTGGCGTCCCACGCGATGGCGGCGTCAATGGCGCCGAGCTTCGCCGAGTTCGCCAACTCCACCACGTTCAAGGCGCCCATCGTCATGTTCTTGTGCACCGCGTCCCACAGGCCGGCCTTGTCCAGTACCTTCTTCGCGGCCACGCCGACGGCGACCTCCGGGTAGGAGCCCAGCCCGACCTTCAGGCCCGGTCGGGCGAGGTCCTGGAGCGCGTTGACCTCCTCCTCGCCCTTCGGTGTGATGATGACGGTCTCCATCGTCGCGACCGGGCGCGTGTTCTTGATGAAGCCCTTCTGCTTCGCCTGGTTCACGTACTCGGTCTCGCCGGGCATGTACAGATCGCCCTTGCGCGAGAACTCGATGTCCGCCAGCAGGCAGCCCGAGCCCTTGTACGCCATGTCCACGCGCGTGCCGGTGCGGGACTCGAACAGCTCCGCCATCTCGTCCATGGGTGGGCGGATCCCCGCGCCGCAGTGCACGAGGAGGGCCTGCGCCCTCTCCCCCGCCTTGGCCTTCCGGGGGCCGAAGTACCACTTCTGCCAGTACTCCGAGGCTTCGTCCGTGTCCATGAACTTCACGAACTCACGCGCCAGCTTCTCACCGTCTGTCTTGGTCAGCACGGCCGCCATGCAGAAGAAGGGTGTGTAGAGGTCCTCGGGGACGTTGCCGATGAGTTCGGTCTTCTTCGGCGGGCCTTCCTTCGGCTCGGTCTCGCCCTTCGCGACCTCGTGGACGCACGGCCCGTAGATGAAGGCCGCATCGACCTTCCGCTGGCCGACCATGACCTTCAGCTCGGCGGGCTGTTTGGTGGTGACGATCTTGTGGGCCTGTTCCAGCTTCTCCCAGAGCCCGGCCTTCTTGAGCGCCTCGACCGCGTACGCTCCGTTG
>VGFC01000129.1 GCA_016869045.1 Armatimonadota bacterium | reverse complement strand
TGTTCCTCTACACCCAGAACGAGTACGTGCTCCTCTGCAGCGCGATCCCCAGGATGCACCAGAGCGAACCGACGATGAACTCGCCGAGAATGAGGCCGAGGGCCAGGGGGATGATTCGGTGGAAGGTCTTCGGGCCGGCGTAGCGCATGACGAGGATCTTGATCAGCCAGGCGATCAGGATCGGCATCCACAGGCAGTTCATCGACCAGGAGCTGGAGATCGCGTAGCCGACCGGGTGGAAGGGCCACCAGACGAACCGCACGCGCAGGGCCATCAGGCCGAGCGTGAAGCACAGGCCCACGACGTAGGCGATGGCTTTCGAGAGGTTCGCCGGTTGCGGCGCGCTGATCCACGACTGCAAGCGGTTGTATGGCTCCACCCCGAAGTAGCGGCCCACGAAGCTCATCTTCGCCGACATCCCGTAGCTGTAGTAGCCGTGGATGTTCGCCCAGAACGCGCACAGGGTCCCGAAGATGCTCGCGCCGATCATCACGAACGTCAGCGGGCGGAAGGCCATGCCCGTCTGCTCGCCCAGCTTGAAGGCTTCCAGCTGGATGGGCATGGTGTGGGCGCGGTAGGCCCGGTTGAACCAGAAGTACTGCGTCATGGAGGTGAGGTTCTGCGGCCCGACGGGCGAGCCCATGCCGAAGATGTTCGTGATGACATAGTCCGGCCCGCCGCGGTGCAGGTCGTGAGCGGGCGGTCCCAGCTCCGCACGCACGCGCGTCACCGCCAGCGACACCATCCAGTAGCACGTGAAGAAGAGCACTGCAATCCACAGCGACATGCGGATGTAGTACGAGAAGATCAGCATGAACGCGAAGCCGGCGATCAGCCCCCACACCGCCCACCGATAGGGCAGCCCCTCCCGCCGGTCGTCCAGGTCGGTCGCTCCGCCGAAGGCGTGCAGCAAGACGCGCTTGAGGTGGTCCCGGCCCATCCACAGGGCGAACAGGCACAGCCCGAAGTACGCCGCCGTGGACTGCTCCTCGACATACGGGAAGGAGGGGATCTTGTTCAGCCCCAGCAGCGCGCTGCCCAGGTGTTGCAGTCGCCAGAAGAGGTAGAAGAACCAACTGGAGAAGGCCAGGTCGGTCGGCAGCAGCATCCCCATGCCGATCGCGAAGGGGTAGAACGACAGGCGCGTGCCGGCCAGCGCGCCCCACGGATAGCCCCTGAACAGGTCGCGCATGTACGCGTCGTACTGCACGACGCGCACCTTCACCTCGGGGATCACGGGGAAGAACCCGTGCAGCCCGTTCACCGAATCCACCAGCGCCGCCAGCCCGAAGCCGATCCACAGATACCGGTTGCGGAACAGATTCGTCCGCTCGCTGGTCATCTCCAGCGGCAGGTGGGTGATCGGGTAGGTGAGCTTCTCCCGGTCCATCCAGCGGCTGCGCAGGATGACGTTGAAGCAGAGCATCTGCAGCAGCAGCACCACGATGAACCCGGACCAGATCAGGACCGGTTTCCCCCAGCCGGCAATGCGATCCCACCGATACAGGCTGCTGCCGCCGGCGAAGGCGCCCTGGTAGACGTTCTCGTCCGTGAGGAACAGGAACCGCGGCAGGTACTGGTGGAACAGCTCGGCCCACTTGTTCTCCGGCGTCGCGCCCTCGAAGGGGCACACGATCTGTGGCGCGATGATCTGGATCGTGTCATGCCCCGCCAGCGACGACCCGATCACCACCATCACGTAGATGACGACCAGCTCGTTGCGGTGCAAGGCCCGTGCGGGGCTGAGGCGCTTGACCAGCAGATTGCCGAGGATGAGCAGTGTGAGGATGAAGACGCAGTTGTAGAACAGGGAGACGGTGGTTGGGTGCCCTTCATACCGGATCACTTCCATCTGCGTGACCCAGTACGCGTTGATGGGCAGCAGCGCGAAGCCGATCAGCGCCGCCCGCAGCGTCACGCCGCGGGCGCGCCGATCGTGGCTTGCGGCTTCGGCGGGTGTCCGGAGAGTCTCCTCGTCAAGCGCAGCCATCGCGTGCCAGAACAACGGGGCGGACGGCGCGTCCGCCCCATGGTGGATTCCTGGGTGCCTCCCCCCTGATCCTCCCGCCGAGTGTACGGTTCCTGCTTCCCTCCGTCAAGCTGTGCGGAAAATGGGACGGAGGCATTTATCCGTCTGTGCTCAGCCGTGAGCACAGACGGATAAATGCCTCCGTCCCATTTTCCGCAGCCCTACGCCTCGTCCGCCCCGTCGTCCTTCTGGCGCTTCAGCCAGTCGTCGATGACCGCGGACGGATCGATCCCTGCCTCGACAGGGGACAGTGAGGCCCGGACGGAGTGAACGTGCTTGCCGTCCTGCATCTCCGTCAGGTCGACGTCCTGGGGCGTCTCCAGCGGTTGCCCCGCCGCATTCGCCACGACCGTGACGAACGGCCGCTCCGGGTCGTCGGGGTTCGCGCCGCACACCACGGCGATCTCCCCGCTGTCCAGCACCACGCAAGTTGCCGGCGGGTAGACGCCCAGCATGCCGCGGAACCAGCCCAGGAGCTTCCGGTCCAGCTTCCCGCCGGCCATGCCCGCCATCAGGTCGAGCGCCTCCGTGGGCGACAGCGGCGGGCGATAGGGCCGGTGGGTGGTAAGCGCATCGTATACGTCAACCATGGTGACGATGAGGCTCACGAACGATAGGTCGCGCGACCGCCGCATCCGCGGGTACCCCTCGCGATCGCAGCCGATGTGGTGCTCCAGGGCCACGATGGGCGCTACCGCGGGCAGGCCGTCGTAGTCCAGCAGCATGGTCGCCCCCTCGGACGGGTGGCGCGCCATGTGTCCCCAATCCTGGTCGGAGAGCTTTCCGGGTTTGCGCAGCACATCGACCGGCACCACGGCCTTGCCCACGTCGTGCAGGACCGCCGCCACCCCGACCTGGCGCAGTTCGCTCTCCGTCAGCCCGATGTAGTCGCCGAAGGCCAGGGAGAGGAGCGCCGTATGCACGGAGTGAGCGAAGCTGTATTCGTCGTGCCCGCGCAAGGAGGCCAGCCCCAGCGCGGCCGAGGGATCCCGCGTGATCTCCCCCACCATGTGCTCCGTGACCGCCTGAACGCTCATCACGTCCAGGCGCCGACCCATGCGCGCCGACTCCAGTGCCTGCCGCGCCACATCGACCGCCGAGTTGTAGAGCTGCGACAGGGAGACGCCCCGGCGGCGTCCGCCCTCGCTATGTACGAGCGCCAGCCGGTCCACTCCGACATGCGTCACGCCCTGCTCCGTCAGGTGCCGGCGAACCGCAGCCTCGTCCGTCAGGCCGTCCGCCTCGCCGGCCAGTGCGGCGCACAACGCACCCAACTCGTGGGCCGTGACTCCGCGCTGGAAGGTGAAACAGCCGATCCCCAGGCGGTCCAGCGTGCCAATGAACCCGGCGGGCCGGGGCTGATTACGGAAGAGCCGGTGGGCGCCGTGGACCAGGTCTCCGTCCACCTGCTTGATGGTCAGCTCACGCCCCACGCCGAGCACACGGGATAGCTCCGCCTCGGCCTCGCGCAAGCGCCCCGCGATCACAGGATGGGTGGGCGGGTACAGGCGGATGTCGCTCCAGACGCGGGTCAGTCCGACGATGGCCTCCTCAATGGCCCGCATGGAGGACTCTTCGGAGCCCAGGGCAGTCCCATCGGTGGCAAGCTCAGGCGGCATCGGTCTCGGACCTCCCCTCGGATTGCGCTGCGCCGGTCCGCGCCGCACGGGCGGCCAGCTCCCGGATCCGGCCACACCGTTCGCGGTCGGCATGGAGAGCCAGGTGCCCCAGAGCGGCAGGAGTGCCGAACCGCATGAGCCCCTCGGCGGCGGCGGTTCTCAGCGCGTCATTGTTGCGGCGATCGAAGAACGTGCGGGTGTGCAGCGCTTCGGCCAGAGCCTCCGTCGCTTCGGCGCAGGGCAGTTCGCCCAGAGCCTGTACCAGAGTCAGCCGCAGCGGGAAGCGATCTTCCGTGTCCTGTGCAGTGCGCAGACGACGGATCAGACTCGCGGCGGCCCGCGGATCACCTGACAACCCCAGGTGGGTGGCCGCCGCACAAGCGATGTAGTCATCCGGGTCCTCAAGCGCGATCTCAAGCGCCTGGAGGCTCCTCCCGGGAGTCTGTCCCAGCAGGCGGACCGTGTCCCACCGCATGCGTTGGTCGGCGTCCCTGACGATGCGTCGAATCACGCCCTCGGACGCCTCGGTGCCCCGCTCCCCGACGAGCCGCAGGCCCTGCGCCCTCGCCCAGCAGTCGGGGTTCATCAGCGCGAGCGACAACTCCGACCCGCCGCCGTGTCCTCCCTCTTCGGACTCCAGCAGCACGTCGGTGATCCGCGCCACATCCTCCTCCACCAGAGCCGCGTCCCGCTCAACCAGCAGACCTGCAAGGACCGCGCGCCCCACGTCGCCGCTCGCCGCCAGGGCGCGGAACAGCGGGGGGTGCTCGTCAACGCCGGCGACCGGCAGGAAGTCCAGCAGGGCCGTGATGAGGTCCACGTCCGCCGTCTCGGAGATGACCGTCCTGGCGGCCCCCTGTTGGGCTTCGCTCGCGCACTCGTCGGGCTGCATCAGTCGGCCCAGCTCCAGCGCCGCGTGGATCCACACGTCCGGCTTGAGCTCCTGCGGGGTCCGACGGAGCGCCAGCCTGGTGTCGGCCGCGGCCGCGGCCTGCAGGTGGGGCGAGTCCGCCAGCGTGAGCAGTTCCAGGGACACTACCGCTCGGTCCGCCCATACGGCCTCGCCGAAGGCCCGCTCCAGTTCCGGCTCGATCTCCGCCCTCCGCGCTGCCCGCTCCTCCTCGCTTGCCCGGCGAACGGCAACCGGCAGGACGTTGGGCATCCCCTCGTCTGACTCCTCACTTGCCGGAGCCTCCGCCTCTGCCGCCAACGCCATCCCTACCGTGCTCGCGAAGACATCCTCGGACATCCCGTCTTCCAGGAGCGCCTCCTTCAGCGCCGCTGTCAGTTCCGCCGCCCGCTCCCCTCCCCCGGACAGCCGGCGCAGGAGCCGGCGATAGACGACCGAGGCCTCACCCGCGATCGCACCCGGCTGGGCTCGGACGACCTCCACGAGTTCGTCAACCGTCAGGTAGCGAGCGATCTCGGTCAGGACGTCGACGCCCCCGTCCCGCGTCTCCAGCCCGGCTCGGAACGCCAGGGCCACCACTGCAGGGTCCAGGTGCCGAAAGGCGTCCGCCAACTTCGCGCAGACCTCCTGCAATCGCTGCGGATCGGCGCCACAGCCGATCTCCGCCAGGCGCCCCACCGCCACGGCCAGTCTCACGCCCTCTGCGCCGCGCGATGAAGCAGCCTCATCGCGGTCCGCCACAACGACGAGGTCTGCCGGTTCGTCGGACCTGACGGCCTCGCCGCTCAGGCTCATGCCCAGAACCCCTAGCTCCACCGCACTGGCCAAAGCCTGAGGATGATCCAGCAGGACGCAGAGAGCCTCCCGGCTCTCGGCGTCTACCTCCCCCCCTGGCCCAAGGGTACCGGCTATGAGGTCCCGCAGCACGCTCCCCATGTCGCTCGCCGACAACTCGCCCCCAAGTTCCTCAGGAACGCGGGACTCCGGCACGAAGCGCTCGTAGTCGGTCTGCGTCGGGAGCAGATGGGAACCCCCGATCGCCTGCAGCCGGTCCTGGATCCCCTTGATGTCCAGGTCCTGGGCGCCGGCGGCGCTCATCTCCAACAAGATGTCAAGCTCACCGTCCGTGAGGCCTCGCTGCAGGGTGAGCCCGCAGATCCCCTGGCTCCACCAGCGATCCGCCAGATCACAGGTCACGTCGTCCTCGCCCTCGACCGGCTCCCCCTCGCAGCTCACCGCCCCGCCGACGAACGCCAGACTTACCTGGTCCTGGTCGCCAAGCAGCATCGCGACCGCCTCACGGGCCTTCTCCGCCGAGGAGGCGTAGATCGGGTGCCCCTCAGGATACAAGGCTCGCATGGAGGACGCGCGGCGCAACTGCCGGATGGCGTCGGCAACGTGCTCAGACATTACCGACCATTTACCACGTTGGGAGCGGCAAGTACCGCAGGAATCTCGTCACGGGGGACAGCAGCCGCCAAGTGACGGCCTAAGGGGTGATGAGCAGGACCTCCGCGGGCCTCAGGCGCAGGTCTAGCGCGCCGTTGCGGGCCTCCAGCCTGGCCGGCCCCGCCTCTCCCGCCTGGGCGGTTGCGGCAGCGCTCGGCCAATCGAGGCGGAGCGTCTGCGGCCGGTCCGAGGGATTGAACGCCACCGCGAACCGTCGCCCGCCCAGTTCGACCGTGAAGCCCCACAGCCCGGGCGCGTCGAGGCGGTGGAAGTCCGTCGCCGCTGCGGCCGACGTTGGGGCGACGACCGCCGCGTAGCGAACCGGTTCGCCCGGCCGAGCGGTGAAGCTCTCGCCGGCCGTGCGCAGGACGACCGCCGAGTGCCGCGTGGAGGACTGCGCGTAGCCGGGACGCGCGGGCTGGACGGTCACCGTCGAGAAGTCGCTCTCCAGCAGCCTCACCCCCAGGTCGCCGCAGACGAAGGCCCGTGGATCGTCCGTCGCCTTGGCCCTCTGCTCGGGGCCCAGCCGGATCTCCCCGCCCAGGTAAGGCACGGTCTGCTCCTCCGTCGCCTCCAACTCCACCAGCCCAACCAACCCCTCCCGGCTCAGCAGCCACACCTGCGTGGCCTGCCAGGGCGTGCGCGGCACGTCCGGGTTCGGCACGCTGTTGATGTACGGCTTGCGCGGCGAATAGCGCGCGCCGAGGGCCGCCATGTCCTTCCCGATGGCCACCGAGGTGACGTCATCCGGGCCCGAGATGTACAGGTGGGTCCGGTCACGTGCGCCCCCGCCGCCCAGGCCCACCTCGATGTTCGCCGCGAGCAGCGCCGAGTCCAGCGGCTCCGGCCGATCCGGCCGGCAGATCATCGCTCCCACGAACGTATCCCGCGCCCCGCCGCCGACTGTGCCCGCGAAGTACCAGTTCCCGTACCTCCCGCGCGGCCCGCCGATGTTGCGGTCGAGGCGCACGTAGTTGTCCGCGAGCGGCTCCGGCTTCACGTCCGCGCGGTAGAACATGCCCGCATAGATGGCCTTGTAGTCCGCGCCCGGCCCCAGCCGCTCCAGCAGCCGGTCGGCCAGCCATTTGTTGCGCCCGTCGCCCGTGAGGCCCGCCACGATCTCCGGCCCGCACGCCGCGCCGTCCGCCCAATAGTGCTTCCACCAACAGTCCGTGTAGTACTCGGGCCGGCCCTCGTTCGAGCAGGCCGACGGGTAGTACGGCGCCGTGCGCTCCAGCAGGCTCTTCGCGCGCGCGTCCTGCGTCAGTTCGTAGTACCGCGCGATCCACAGCACGTTCAGGTCGTGGTAGCAGGGGATCTCCGTCTCCGGCCCGATGTAGTTCAGCCCGCCCTCCGGCAGCAGGTGCGCCTCGAGCCCCGCAAGCGTCTCACCAACGCTCCCCTGGTACTTCGCGTCATGCCACCACCGGTAGGCCAGGGCCATCTCGTACAGGTGAAACACGTCCTGGTTCGGGTAGCGCGTCGCGCTCTGACCCCACGCCTGGTTCGCGCGCTTCCCCCAGTTCTCGTACTGGAAGTCCACCAGCTCTCGCAGCGGCGCCTCCCATTCTGCCCATTTTACCCATTCTGCCCACTTCGCCTCACCCTCGGGCAGCTTCCGCAGCCACCAGATCGCATCCATCAGCGGGCCGAGCGCAAACCGGTCGCTGTTCGGATCGCCCGACTCCCACTTCTGCGAGTAGAACCAGCTTCCGTCCACCTGTTTGCTCAGGCAGAAGTCGATCAGGGCCGAGGCGTGCGCGATGAGCGTCGCATCGCCCCTGCGCGGAGACTCGTCCCACCCCGCCGCCCACGCCGCGCTGAGCGCCTGGCAGGCGAGCCCGCTGAACTGCCAGGAGGACGTGATCTCCTGCGGGAGGCCCGGCTCCGCCTTCACGTTCTTGAGGCTCTCCAGCACGCTGAGGTAGTACGGATTGCCCTGTGCCTTCAGCTTGGCCACCCTCTCTCGGCGCTCTCGGGCCAGCCACGCCTCCAGGCTGGTCTCCGGCAGCTCGCCCGGCGCATGGAGCGCGAAGTCGTCGAACACGATCGTCAGCCCCTCCGGCACCGGCCCCTGCCCATACCCCTGCGCGCGGAAGCCGAGGCTCGTGATCCGGTCCCAGCCCGTCGGCTCGTAGGCCTTGCGGCAGTCCGCCAGCTTGATCCGCTGCTCCTTCCAGCCGCTCCAATCCAGCTTCCAGTCGATGATGTAGTACCCGCCCTCGGCCGGGAACACGAGGGGGATGTTGTAGTCGCAGGCCTTGTCGAGATACGCCCAGAACCGCAGCTCGTCGAACGCCGTCCAATCGCCCAGGAACCTCGGCGAGTCGAGCGTCGGTTGCTTCGCCACCTCCCACTTCAGCGCCCCCTCGCCGCCATGCACCGGCCCGCTCACGATCTCCGTCCCTCGCCACGGCCCGACCTTCCCCTCCGCATCATCGAGGACGAGAAGCCCTTCCGCCCACGCCAACCCAAGGGCCTGGGCGCAGATCACGATCACCGCTAGCCGCCGCATGTTGGGCCTCCGCTACGTGCGGTAGTCCGGGATGTCCACCCGCTCCCCGCCCCTCGCCGCCGAGAGGTGCGCGCAGATTCCCGGCAGCGTGTAGTCCATCGACTCGTAGACGTCGATCGGCGGCTGGCCGTTCTCGCGGATGCTCTGCACGAAGGCTTCGAGCAGCACGCTCAGCCAGTGGCGGCCGTCCGGGCGCTCGAACCATACGCCCGTCAGCTCCTGCCAGCCGCCGCCGTCGCGGTCCAGGTACATCCTCGTCTGCGCGTCGCCGAAGTTGAAGCTCACGCAGCGTAGGCTGCCCTTTGTGCCGATCAGGCCGATGAAGAAGATGAACGGGTGCGCGACGCCAAAGCCGTTCGTGAGGGTGATGACGCGCCCGCCCTCGGTCTTCAGCACCGCGCTCGCGTAGTCGATGGTGCCCGCCTCGGGGTAGGTCCGCGAACCCGAGTCGAACGCGGTGACCGTGGTGCAGCGGTCCTGCATCAGGTACAGCAGCGGGCCCAGCGTGTGCGAGCAGTAGCTCAGTGGCGGGAGGTGCGAGGCCCGCCAGGAGGGTCGCACACCCTCGCGCCCGCGCTCCGACCAGGGGAGGTAGTTGCCCTCCGGCCCGACGACGAACATCCCCCGGCAGTCATGGGTATACTCCCCCTGCCCTGCGACGATCTCCCCGAGCTCGCCCGCCTCCACCAGGGCCTTCCAGTGCTGCACCCAACCCATGAAGATGTAGTCCTCGGAGAGCATGTACTTGCAGCCCGTCGCGCGGACCGCCTCCACGATCGCCTGCGCCTCCTCCAGCAAGTACACGCATGGCGTCTCGCTGATCACGTGCACCCCGCTCCTCAGCGCGTGCAGCGCCTGCGGCGCATGGGTCGGCCCGGGCCCGATGACCGCGACCATATCCAGCTCGGCCTCGCCGATCATCGTCTCATATTCCGTGTAGCCCGCGAGATCGCCGAACTCCGCCACCTTCCGCGCATCGGGGTCGCACACTGCGACCACTTCGCACCCCTCGATCCCATTCAGCCGCTCCACGAACGTGCGTCCTCTCCCCAGCCCCGACACTCCGCAGCGCAGCTTCTTCATCCTGTCCCTCCGTTCCGTTGCCGTCGCCTGCTACTTCCGCAACGTCACTTGGCCGAACCTCGCGCGGTCCTTCTCGCCGGCGATTCCCGCGTGCCAGCCGTAGTAGCCCCGGTTCGCCGTGTCCTGCTCGTTCACGCACAGGCCGAAGCCGAAGGTGGTCCCGTTCTCCGGCTGGATGGGTGCCAGCATCTGCCAGGGGATCGCCGCCTCGTAGACCGTCTCACCCGTCCCGCGCTCGATGCGGAAGGGGAAGGTGATCGCGCCCGTTGGGCCGGGCGGCACGGCGCGCCAGGACCATGCCTGCAGGCCTTGCTCGGTCAGGGCGATGCCCCACTCGTAGTAGGCGCTCGACGCGACGTAGGGCTCGGGCGCAAACCCGAGCTGCAGCCCATCGCCATCCCAGAGCGCGCCATCGCGCTGCGTGTTGCGATGGGTGTCATCCCGCACACGCACCGCGAGGTACAGGTTGCTCGCATCCCACTGCAATGCGGCCTTGGCCGAAAGGTCGTCCGGGTTGCTTGGCGGACCATCCTGCGGGTCGCCGCGCTCGCCGGTGTCGGCGCCGACGACGATCGGGAGGGCCTCCGGCCAGTCGTCCAGCTTCCCGTCGATGGTCGGCGGAGTCGCCGCCCAAGTTGCGGGCGTGAAGACGAGGGTCCGCGTCAGCTCCTCGCGCACGCCCCTGTCGGTCTCCCCCGCCAGCCGGAACTCGTAGCGCCCGAGCGGGTCGGTCGCGCCCTGCAGGTCGATGGTCGCCTCCCCCGTGGCGTTCGGCGCGAGGTCGGTGAACTCAGCCTCGATCCGGTCCTCTCGCGGCCCGGCCGATACCGGCGACAAAAGCAATAGCCGCCCGCCGACCGTATCTGCCGACAGGTTCGTCACTCTCGCCGTCACCGCTGCGTGGCCGCCTGCCTCCGGCAGGGGCGTGAGGTCGAGCGCGAGCGGCGCCGTCAGCGTAGCCTTCAGCCGCAGAAAGGCCCGGTCCACACCCGCAACGCGCTCCCGCAGCACCAGCCAGTGTCGCCCGAGAGCGGCCTGCGAATCGGCGGTCACCGCGGCCCCGTTCACCGCCAGCCCCGCCGGCGCGTCCGCCTCCAGCGTGCCCTCCGCCTTGGGCAACGGGACCGTGCTCCCTCGCGCCAACGTGATCTCGGTTGGCACGAAGTCCAGGCCACGGGCCTTCGCCTCGCCATCGCGCGTCGGCAGATCGATCAGCAGCGGCTCATCGCGCAGGTTCGCTTCGAGGGAGTCGCGCACGTTGACGGGCCACTGGTGCCCCGCGACATCGGTCACCGTGCCCGGCCCTTCCCCGCACGGCAGCGCCGACGAGCCCGTAGCGCCCTCGCCCTCGGCCCACGCAACGAAGACCGAACGGTCCGCCTTGCGCCACTGGTACACGTAGCTCTTCTCACCGCAGTCCAGCCGCCGCGCATACTTCGCGCCCTTCAGCGCCTCCGTCAGCCGCGCGTATGCCGCCGCGCCCTCGTGCGGCTCGCCGGTGCCCGGATCGATCAGCGAGCAGTAGCGGAACTCGCCCGTGTTCACCCACTGCAGGACGAACCACCAGGTCGCCAGCACGCCGTGGCTCTCGGCGACCGCGTACCGCTTGTAGACGTGGGCCGCCTTGTCGCGTTCGTTCACCTGCGTGCCCAGCATCGCGGTCGTCTCGGTGATGACGATCGGCTTGTCCACGCCGTGCTTCGCCATGTCGGCGCGCACCTTCGCCAGCAACGCATCCATCCGGGGAATCGGGACATACAAGTGCACGTCGATGATGTCCGTGTACTTCCCTCCGCCCGCCGCGAGGAGCTTGTCCACCATCTCCGGGTCCACATCCAGCCCCGTGATGCCTCCCCACATCACCTTGCACTCGGGGTCCGCGCGCTTGGCCGCCTCGTATCCGACCCGCAGAATCTCGGCCCACTGCTCGGGGATTCCGGGCTCGTAGAGGTTCGGCTCGTTACCGAGTTCCCAGTACTTCACCAGCCGCTTGAAGCGCCGCACCGACTCCTCGACATACGCGCCGTACGCCTCCAGCGACAGGTCGCCCACGAGCACTTGGTTCGGCTCGTTGATCATCCCCACGTAGTTGATCCCGTACCGCTTCGCCAGTTCCATCTCGCGCTCGTTCCAGTTGAAGTTCGGCCGCTGCCAGCGCGCGCCGAGCCACCGCTGCACGTACGGGTGCCCCTCCAGCACCGCAAATGGGGAGGTCTCGTCGAGGGTGAAGTCCGTCGGGCGCGGGATCACGAGCAGCCCGAACTCCTGCGCCGCGCCGCTCGGCGGATCGGTGTCCACGCGGGCCACGAGATGCTCGCGCAGCGGCGCCTCCGCAGGACCGGCCTTGATCATGACCTCCGTGTCACGATCCGACCTCGCCTCGCACTCCGCCGCACCCGTCGTGAGTTGCCTGCCTCGCGAGTCGCTGACGGCCATCCTCAGCCGCACCGTCTCCGGCCCGCCTTCGCGCAGACGCACCTGCGCCCTCACCGCCAGCGGCTGATCGAGCGCGAAGATCCGCTCCGCTGCGCTGAGGCTGATCACAACCGGCGGCCCCGCCGCCGGCTGCTCGCCCAGTGGCGTCACCGCGACCCTGTCCAGCTCGGCCCAACCCGTCGAGGACCAGTTGAACCGGAACGCAACCCTCCCGCTCACCGTCCCCGCCGGCGCCTGGACCGGTCGCTCTCGGTAGACCCACACGTGGGTGACGCCGTTGGCTGCCGCGAAGCGCTCCGTGCCGAGGCTCTGCCCGCCTGCATCGGCCCACACGATCTCCGCGACCGCGCTGTAGTTCGGGTCCGGCTGAGCCGCCATTCCGGTCCGCAGCCACGCCGACGCGAGGTACTTCCCGGGCGTCGCGGGGAAGTCAGGGCTCGTCACGCGAGGATCAGTCTTGTCGTCCGCTCGCTCGATCCGCGCGCCGCCTTCGGGCGGCCAGCCCGCCACGAGGTTGCCCGGGGCGTCTGCAGCGTGTCGCAACTCGCCGAGCTGCCACGCATGAGCCGATGACGCCAGGAGGATGAGGGCGAAATTAGGGACAGGCCCCAATTTCCGACGGACGTCATGTCGGAAATTGGGGCCTGTCCCTAATTTCGCCCCTGAACTCGCCCTCATCCATCTCCTCCTGACTCGTAGTCCAGCGGCAGCGGCCGGATGACGATGTCGTCGATCCACACCGTCCCGATCGTGTCATCCACGCGCGGGTAGATCACCACGGAGGCGACCTCCGGCGCGAAGCGCGTCACGAGCACGCGCTCCTCCCAGCCGTTGGTCTTGCCGGTCACGTAGTGGTGTTCGCTGGCGTGGTTCGCGCCGTGCCAACCGATCGGTACGCCGTGCCGGTTGAACGGCAGCAGGTGCGTGTAGAAGTACCCGACCAGTCCGTCCGTCTTCGCCCACAGCGAGATGCGGTAGTACCGGCGGGGATCGATGTCCACACGCTGCCAGAGGTAGCCGCCCGTGAACTCCTTCGCATCGAACCGGAACGAGGCCTTGCCCGTATGCGCGACTGTCTCATCGACCGCCGCCGTGTAGTCTGGCGGCAAGAGCTGCCAGCCCCTGAGCCCCTCCTCGAAGCCGCCGTTGACCAGCAGGTTCTCCGGCAGGTTCGCATCGTCGAACCTCACCCCTGCGTAGTCCTCGTCTCGCAGCGGCGCCTGTCCGCCCAGCGGCGCCTCCACGCCCGCCTCGGCGAACGAGAACTCGTCGAACCACGCCGTCCCCTCGCCATCGATCACGAAGTAGAAGAAGACCTTGGTCGCGCCGCCAGGGAGGGCATCGATGGGGATTCGGTACTGCGTCCAGTCGGAGTCGGGCGGCAGGCGCAGGTGGCCATGGTCGCTCAGCTTCACCCAGCCGAGCGGCCGGTACATCTCGCCGGGCTGCGGTCCGTGCGCCAACGCGCGGACCTCGGCGCTCCCCTTCACTCCGGCGGTCCTGGCCCACACCTGCAGCACGTACTGCTTGTCGGTCGTGACCTCCGCCGGCTGCTCCAGCGACAGCGCCGCGACATGCCCGCCCTCCGTGCCGTCCAGCCGCAGCGACGCCGCACCGTACCGCTTCACCTGCGGATCGAAGTGGATGCGCCCCGAGCCGCCCTTGTCCCACGCCTCATCGCGCCACCCGCTCCCGCCCCACTTCTCGCACCCCCAGTAGTGCAGCACGCCGTCCGGCAGCCTCGTCTGCGCCGGCGCCATGCCCGCCAGCATTGGAACCATGACCCACGCTAGCACAATCCCGTCCTCCAACCGGGAATCCGCGATTCCCGTCCGGGCCGTTCCCGTGTAGGGGCGCGATTCATCGCGCCCGCCCATGTAGGGGCGCCATTCATGGCGCCCGAGGATCGATGTCGCGGACTCCCATATAGGCCGTTTGTAGGTCGGAGCGCCAGCTCCGACGCCGTCCTCAGAACCACCCTCCCCACCCCAACACCCTCACACCCGTCTCCGGGTCAGCCGCCAGTGCAGCCATGAGAAGCAGCCCGGTCTCCGTCAGCTCACTGCACGCGCCGAGCAGGTCGCCCGTCACGCCGCCGTAGCGCACCCGACACGCCTCGCCGAACCCTACCGCGAACACCCACGCGACGAGCACCGCAGTCGCGCCCGTCCCGCCGAACGGTACGAGCACCAACAGCACCGCCGAGGCCAGCGCGAGCAGTCGATGGGGCCGACCTGCGCCCTTCACGAACCCCGCTGCCGTACCGCCTTCCGCCCGCGCGTAGGGCAGCGACGCCGCCAACTCCACTTGCACGGCCCGCGCGATCACGCACGCCGGCACGATCCAGATCAGGGCTTCGGAGGCCACGAGCCGCGTCAAGGCCACCCACTTCAGCAGCATCACCGATACCAGCGCGACCGCGCCCAGCGCCCCGATCCGCGGGTCCTTCATCACCTCCAGCGCCTTCTCCCTCCCCGCCAGGACCGCCGTCGCATCCGCCCAGTCCGCGAGCCCATCGAGGTGCAGCCCGCGCGTCAGCAGCGGGCCCGCCACCAGCACCGCCGCGGCCGCGCCTGCGGGCCAGCCCTTGGCCGCGATCGCGCCTACGCCCTCCCCTGCACCCCACTGCAGTAGCCCGATCAGCAGTCCCACCAACGGGAACCAGTACAGGGCCGTCGCTGCCGACTCCGCCTCTCGCCCGGGAATCGGCAGGACGGTCAGCGTCCGTATCGCCGTCACCAGCCCTCGCCACATGCCGTTGCCGTTCTTCCAGTCTTCAGTTCTTCCGCTCTTCCCGCTTTCGTTCGCCGTCACGCCTTCCCACTGACGCCCGCCGATTCGAAGCTCGCCATCTCGTTGTAGACCTTCACGCCTGCCTCGATCACCGACATCGCGAGCGCCGCGCCGGTGCCCTCGCCGAGCCTCATGCCGAGGTCCAGGATCGGCTGCGCACCCATGCGCTCGAGCATCAGCGCGTGGCCCGCCTCGGCCGAGCAATGACTGAAGAACAGGTAGCCGCTCACATGCTCGCTCATCCGACACGCCACGAGCGCCCCCGCCGAGGAGATGAACCCATCGACGACGACCGCCATCCGGCACGCCGCGCCCCCGAGGACCAGCCCACAGATCCCCGCGATCTCCAGGCCCCCGACTGCCGCCAGCGCCTGGAGCGGATCACCCAGCCTCTCCGCGTTGACCTGCAGCGCGCGCTTCACCACGCTCACCTTGTGCGCGAGCCGCTCGTCATCGATCCCGGTCCCTCGACCGGTGATCTCCTCCGGCTCGCACGGCAGCAGGGCCGCAGATAGTGCTGCCGAGGGTGTGGTGTTCGCGATGCCCATCTCACCCGTCCCGATCAGCGTGACCCCATCCTCGTGCGCCGCCTGCGCCAGCCCGATCCCGACCTCGATTGCGCGCGTAGCCTCCTCGAGGGTCATGGCAGGACCCTCGGCGATGTTGCCGGTGCCGGAGCGCACCTTGGCCGCCACGAGACCCGGCGCCCCCTCCAGCAGATCGTTCACGCCGATGTCCACCACCTGCACCTCCGCCCACACATGCCGCGCGAGCACGCTCACCGCCGCTCCGCCGGCCACCATGTTGCGCACCATCTGCGGCGTGACCTCGGGCGGATAGGCCGACACACCCTCGGCCGCGACGCCGTGATCCGCCGCGAAGGTGACGATCCGCTTCCTCCCGACCGCCGGGCTCGTCGTCCCGGTTGCTAGGCAGTACTGCGCCGCCAGGTCCTCCAGCCGCCCCAGGCTGCCCGGCGGCTTGGTCAGGTTGTCCAGGCGCCGACGGACCGCCGCCTCGAGGGACCGATCCACCGGGGCAATGCTCTCTCTGGTTGCGTCGAGACGACTCATTGACTGCTCCGTTTCAGATGCAAGGGCACGCCGCTCACGACCAGCACCACCTCGTCCGCCAGCTCGGCCACATCCTGGTTCAGCCAGCCGGCGAGATCGCGGAAGCGGCGTGCAAGCTCGTTGTCCGGCACGATGCCCATCCCCAGTTCGTTCGTCACGATCACCAGATCGCAGGGCGGCTGTCGCAGCGCCGCGATCAGCTCCTCGACTCGCGCGCCAAGGGCCGCCTCGTCCTCCCCATAGTGGTGCATGAGGTTTCCGAGCCACACCGTCAGACAATCGACGACGGCTGCCTCGACCCCTTCCGGCAGCGCTCGAATCGCCTCCCCCAGATGCAGGGGTGCCTCCACCGTGAGGAACGAGTCGGCCCGCTCCGCCTGATGCCGCGCGATTCGGTCCCGCATCTCCTCGTCGATGGCTTCCGCCGTCGCGATGAACGCCCTCCTGGCGTACGGCTCCATCAGCGCGAGCGCATGGCGGCTCTTCCCGCTCCTCGCGCCTCCGGTCACCAGCGTCACTCGGCTCAACGCAGCCTCCTGTCCGGTGCGGCGGGATCGGCTCGGCCGAGAACTGGCACATTCCCCCACGTCGGCCCGCCGCCCTCCACGGGCCGCCGGAAGTGAAAACCGCAGGAATCAAGGAGGAGGCGGATCATTCCCCGGCGAATTACTCCGTCAGCTGCATCCGCATTCCCGGCGTGACAAGGAGGGACCATCGTGTCGAGACGCAGTGGGTTCACGTTGATCGAGCTACTGGTCGTCATCGCCATCATCGCCATCCTGGCCGCAATTCTCTTTCCGGTCTTTGCGCGGGCCCGTGAGAAGGCCCGCCAGACCAGCTGCCTGGCGAACGAGAAGCAGATGGGCACCGCCATGGCCATGTACCGCACCGACTACGACGAGACGAACGTCCGGCACCACACGGGGGGCTGTGCCGGCGGAGCGACCTGCGGCGGGCCCCTCGGCGCCGTGGACAGCCTGCCCCCAGGCAGCCCGGGCCCCCTCGGCAACCAGAGCTGGCGCACGATGCTCCAGCCCTACATCAAGAACTGGCAACTGTTCATGTGCCCCAGCGACCGGAGCCGCGACGGCTCCACCCGGCCTGCCGGCGCCTGCAACCCTCCGCGTCTGGGCTACATCCTGGTTGGCAGCAACGATGGTGCGGGCCTGGGCTTCTGGGGCGGCCAGTCAGACTCCTACGTCCAGGACCCCATGACGATTGTGACCATCGACACCACGTCCGATGGGTTAGTGAGCTGCCCCTTCCGCCTGTGCGGAGGTTCGTGCGGCCAGTCGGCTGAGGGCTACAACCCGAACTACACCTACACCGCCGGCCAAGTAGGCGCCGCGCGCCACAACAGCGGCGCCAACTGCCTCTTCTACGACGGCCACGCCAAGTGGCAGACCAAGATCGAGCAGCGTCAGTTGACCGTCAGGTCCGACTAGCGTTTGCGGTGGACCTCCGAGTTGTATGGGCGGCTGTCCTCACGACGCGGAGGACAGCCGCTCCATGTCTTCACTGCGCCGTGACGCGCAGTTCGGCCCGACCGGTCCGCGCATCTCGTGGCACACGCAGGGGCTCACCCATCCGTCCGCCCGGCCGTCTCCTGTCTCCGCGACGGCCCGGGCGGACCCAGGGTCATTGCATAGTCTTGTTTCGGGGGAGGGAGTTGCTGTAGAGTGCTGCCAACCCGGCCGTTCAGGAGGCAGCAGACATGACAGCACGAGCGGG
>VGFC01000128.1 GCA_016869045.1 Armatimonadota bacterium | reverse complement strand
GCCGGCCTGCTTGGTGTAGATCTTGCTGCTGCACGTGTCGTAGCAGCGGATGCGCTCTCCGCCGCCGCGGCACGACTGGTCGCAGATGTCGAAGCAGTGGCACGTCGGGCAGAGGAACGCGCAGATACCGCAACTCAGGCAGCGCCCCCATACTTGCTGCCACTGCGGCGAGTCTAAGAAGGCCTTCGCCCGCGCCTCGGGCTCATCCATCGCGATGGCCTGCTCGGCCAGCTCCGCCAACAGCGCTTCCCCCGCCTCCCGCGCCGCGATCAGGTCCTCCTCGGAGGCTGCCGCAAACGCCTCCCCTCCCCGCCCAACCGCCGCCTGCCCCTTCTCCGTCTTCACCTCAACCACGTACGCATTGCCGACGTCGGTCAGCACGACATCCGCGCCCTCGGGCGATGTCTCATTCACTCCGACCGACGGCCCGAAGCACCCCGGCACCGGATGTGGGCAGACTAGCGCGATGACCGTCGTCTTCTCCCGCCGCCTGACGTAGTACGGGTCTTCGATGCCGCCCAGCGTAAACGCGCGGTCCAGGAAGTTCAGCCCGGTCACATCGCACGGCCGCGCGCCGAGGATGACCGTCGGCTCGGACGTATCCACCTCCGTCACTTGCAGGCCATCGGGCGTGCGCTGCCAGGTGACCAGGCACTCGGTCTGCGGGAACAGCACGTCCTTCATCGGCAGGTCCGTGTTCCCGTAGTCGAGCTGCGGCTCGGCGCCCTCCGCCAACCGCGCGAAGCACCTCATCCCCGCCCGCTCCATCGGCGCATACACCGCCGCGCTCTCCTGCAGCTTCGCGACCCACTCGCCCAGCCGCGTCTTCTGGATCTTCAGCCTATCCATCCTTCACCTTCCCGCCGTTCCTGTCACCCGTCACCTGTCACCTATCCGTGCTCCACCTTCGCCTCGGCCTTCCGGAAGAGCGCCGCCAGTTGCTTCTGCTCCTCGGACATGCCGGCCAGGTGGTCGAAGGCCTCATTAGTCGCGCGCTCCATCCAGCGGTTCAGCAGCATCAGCGGGATGTCCACCGGGCAGCCCCGCTGGCAGCTCCCGCAGGCCGAGCAGCGCCCGGCCAGGTGCTGCGCGCGACCGATGTTCCACATCCAGTTGCCCCGGAACTGGCCGCCGCCGTGCAGCGCCCACTGCGGGTGGTACTCGTCCACGAAGCACTCCGGGCAGAAGCACGACGGGCACGCATTCCGGCACGCGTAGCAGCGGATGCACTTGCTCAGCTGCTCGTGCCAGAAGGCCGCGCGTTCCGCCTCGGTCATCGCATCCAGTTCGGCGAGGTCCGGGTAGCTGTCGGCCTCCTCACGCGCTGGAACTGGGTCGCCGATCAGTTCATCGCGCACCGCCGGCGTCCGCGCCCGGCAGTACGTGCAGTTCGGCATGACGACTTCATCGCGCGCAACCCGCACCTCACCCTCCGTCCCCTCAACCACCACCTCCTCGCCCTCCTCCCGCACCGCCTTCACCTGCCGCGGGAAGCCCAGCCGTTCAAGCAGCCCTCCCTCATCCAGCTTCCCCTCGCACGGTACCCCGACGATCACCACGTTCCCGCGCTCCGCCTGCCCCTCGTTGATGATGGTGATCAGGCTCCGCGCGTCGCAGCCCTTGGCGATGACCGCGACCTTCTCCTTGGGCTTGCTGACGTACACCGCGAGGTTCGTGGCACAGGTCACGTCGTGGATGAGGTCCGCCGTCTGCTCCGGCGTGGAGGCGAAGTGCGGCCGCGAGCGGTACGGCGTCGTCCCTCGGGCGTGCCCGATGACGAGCTTCACCTCGCCGCTCTCCAGCAGCTCCTTCGCCCTCGCCCGCACCTTGTCTGTCAAGTCACTCATGGCTCCGTCCCTCTAGCGTCGACATCCACCTGGGAGCGCGGGCTTCCAGCCGGCTGGCGCGCGGTGGCCGCCGTTGCCGTCCGCCGTTCCCATCACCTATCACCTGTCACCCATCGCCCATCCTCGCCGGTCCCAGCTCCCTCAGCTTCGCGGCCATCTCATTCACGACCGCCTGGAAGATCGACCCCTCGCTCGCCGAGATCCACTCCAGCCGGAAGCGCCCCTCCTCGATTCCTGCAGCCTTGAGCAGCGCCTTGACGAGGGTCATGCGCCCCTGGCAGGCGTAGTTGCCCTCGGAGTAGTGGCAGTCCCCCAGGTGGCATCCGCCGACGAGCACGCCGTCCACGCCGCGCTCGAAGGCCTTGTAGATCATCAGTGGATCGACGCGCCCCGAGCAGGGCACGCGGATGACGCGGATTGCGGCGTCGTAGGGCATGCGGCTCGCGCCCGCCAGGTTCGCGCCTGCGTAGCTGCACCAGTTGCACAGGTACGCCAGCAACGTCGGCCGCCACTCCGCTACCTCCGCCCGCTCCTCAGTCGCCGTCTCCGCCGTAAGCTGTTGAGCCATTCGTCACCCTCGCCGTCCTTTGCCGTTCTCCCCTCTCCCTTCAGGAGAGGGGCCGGGGGTGAGGCTATGCCGGCACCAACTCGCACAACGCCTCCACCTGCGCCTCGATCTGGTTGTCCGTGAACGCCCTTAGAGTCATCGCGCCGCTGCGGCAGGCCCCCGAGCACGCGCCGCAGCCGTGGCACAGGTTCTCGTTGACGCAGGCCACCATGCGCGTCATGCGCGCCGCGCGGTCGTCGTGTTCGGTCATCTCGATGGCGTCGTATGGGCATGTGACGTAGCATGCCCGGCAGCCGCTGCAGAGGTTCACATCGCAGTTCGCGACGCTGGGCTCGCTGAGCAGCTTCTCCTTGGAGAAGAGCCCGACCACCTTCGCCGCCGTGGCGCTCGCCATCGCCACCGTGTCCGGGATGTCGCGCGCGAACTGCGCCGCGCCCGCGATGTAGATGCCCGCGCTCATCGTATCGACCGGCGCGAGCTTCGGGTGCGCTTCGTTGAAGAAGCCGTTGTTGTCGCACCCGATGCCCAGGAGCTGGCTCAGGGCCTTGGCGTCGTGGCGCGGCTCGATGGCAGTCGCCAGGACGACCAGGTCCGCGTCGATCTTCACCTGTCCGCCGCCGAGGGTATCGACGCCGAAGACGCGCACCTTGTCGCCCTGCCGGAACATGCGCGAGACGCGGCCGCGGATGTACTGCGCGCCGTACTTGCGTTGCGCGTCGCGGATGAACTCTTCGTACCCTTTACCCGTGGCGCGAATGTCGATGTAGAAGATGTACGCCTGCGCGTCGGGCGCCTTCTCCCGCAGCAGGATCGCGTGCTTGGCGGTGTACATGCAGCAGACTTTGGAGCAGTACGGGTAGCCGTGCTGGTCGTCGCGCGAGCCCGCGCACTGCACGAAGACGACGGTCTTCGCTTCCTTGCCGTCCGACGGCCGCAGGACCTTGCCGTGCGTCGGGCCCGAGAGGTTCAGCATCCGCTCGAACTGGATGCCACTGATGACGTCGGGTATCTGGCCCGCGCCGTATTCGCCGTAGTCGCTGTGGTCCCAGACATCGAAGCCCGTCGCGACCACGATCGCGCCGAAGGTGTCCTCGATGATCTCGTCTTCCTGCGTGTAGTCCACAGCGTTCGCCGGGCAGACCTTCTGGCAGACCCCGCAGCGGTCCTTGAGGAACTTCAGGCAGTTCTCGCGGTCGATGACCGGCACCAGCGGCACCGCCTGCGGGAAGGGCACGTAGATCGCGGTGCGCGGCCCGAGTTGCTCATCGTACTCGCTCGGGATCTTCTTCTGCGGGCACTTCTCCCAGCACGAGCCACAGCCCGTGCACTTCTCTTCATCCACGGACCGCGCGTGCTTGCGGATCTTCACCTCGAAGTTGCCGACGAACCCACCGACCTGCTCGACCTCCGCGTAGGTGAGCAGGCGGATGTTCGGGTTCTGGTAGGCCTCCACCATCTTCGGGGTCAGGATGCACGCCGAGCAGTCCAGCGTCGGGAAGGTCTTGTCGAACTGGCTCATGCGCCCACCGATGGAGGGCGTCTTCTCGACGACCGTGACCTCGTACCCCGCCTCGGCGATGTCCAGCGCCGCCTGAATGCCCGCCACGCCACCCCCGACGATCAGCGCCTTGCGGTTGATCGGCGCCTCGGACTGGAACAGCGGCTCATCCCGCGCCGCCTTGGCCGCCGCCATCGCCGTCAGTTCCAGCGCCTTCTGAGTCGCCAACTCCGGGTCCTTGTGTACGTACGAGCACTGTTCCCGGATGTTCGCCATCGTGGACATGTAGCGGTTCAGCCCCGACCGCTCCGTGCAGCCTTCGAACGTCTTCTGGTGCATCTGCGGGGTGCAGGCTGACACGACGATGGCCGACAGGTTGTGCTCGCGGATCGCATCCTCGATCATCTGCTGACCCGCGCTGGAGCACATGTAGACATACGTCGCCGCGTGCGCCACGTACGGCAGCTTCGCCGCCTCCTCCGCCACCTTGGCGCAATCGACGCTCTTCGCGATGTTCGTCCCACACTGACAGACGAATACGCCTACCCTTGGCATGATGACCCTCTTCGACTGTCAGGGACTGTCCAAGTCCCGGTTCCGACCCGACGGAACCGGGATGCAGGACTGTCCCTTGTTCGCCTTGTCCCTCAACCTGAGAGCGTGTATGAGGAGGGTGGCCGGGCGCCATGAATGGCGCCCCTACACGATTGGGCGCGATGAATCGCGCCCCTACGTCACAAACGAGCGTACATTGCCGTCATGTAGGGGCACGATTCATCGTGCCCGAGTGTAGGGGCGTGATTCATCACGCCCGATGCCGTGCTTCTCATACACCCTCTGAGACCTGAGACACGAGACCCGAGACCTTCCGCTCCAACAGCGTCGTCGCCGGCGTCAGCAGCTTCTCGATGCCGAGCCTCTGCGGCGGGAGGCCCAGGCACCACCCCACCAGCTGCGTGTAGTAGTAGACGGGCAAGTTGTACTGCTTGCCCCGTTGGGAGCCGGCCTCGGTCTGCCGCCAGTCCAGGTTCCCCTGGCACAGCGGGCAGGCCACGACGAAGCACTCGGCGCCGGCCTCGACCGCGTTGTCCAGAATGTCCCCGATCAGCTTCCGCACGATGTCCGCGCGTCCCAGCGCCAGCCCGCCTCCGCAGCACTCCACGCGGTAGGCCCAGTCCACCGGCTCGGCGCCGAGGGTCTCCATCAGGCTGTCGAGGCTGCGCGGGTTCTCGGGGTCGTCGAAGCTCGGCATCTCGGTCGGCCTGACCAGCAGGCACCCATAGTAGCAGGCGACCTTCAGGCCGTTGAGCGACTGGACGAGCTTCTCCTTGAGCGCCTCCAGCCCGTAGTCGCGCACCAGGAGTTCCAGCGGCGAGGAGACGCGCAACCCGCCCTTGTAGTCCACTCCGCCGCGCTCCAGCATCTGTCCGAGGCGCTCGGGGTCCTCGTGCAGCTTGTACTCGGAGAACTTCAGCCGCGCGTAGCACGCCGCACACGGCGCCGTGACCTGATCCGCGCCCGTGCGCTGCGCCAGACCCAGGTTTCGCGCCCCCAGCGCCACGGCCAAGTCGTGATTCACGAAGTGCGCCGAACTCGCGCCACAGCAGTTCCAGTCCGGCACCTCGACCAGTTCGATCCCCAGCGCCTCGCACATCGCGCGGCACGACTGATCGAACTCGATGGCCGTCCCCTCGAGACTACACCCCGGATAGTACGCTACTCGCATCTGCGTATGCCTTTCGGGACTGTCCAAGTCTCGGTCCTGCCTGCGGGACCGAGACGCATGGACTGTCCCCCGTTGCCGTTCCCCCAAACCCCGAACGCCGAACCCCGAACCCGCCGTCCCCTCAGTGCCCGTCCTTCTCCCCACTCAACGCCGCCTCGAACAGCCTCGCCATGTCCTCGGTCCGCTTGACCTTCTGGAAGTGCCACGGCCGGATCTTCTGTTTGCCGAACAGGCGGATGCCGAGGCCCACGTCATCCATGAACTTCCCGGTATGCAGCTTGTACAGGCCGATGAGTTCGTGCTCGTTGAGCCGACCCCAGCGCCGGATGCCGCCGAGGAACTCGCGATGGAAGACGGCCATCGTGCGGGCCTCGGCGGGCGCGGGCACACCCTCCTCGATGGCGATTCGGCGCAGCGCGTCCATCACATCGGCGACCTTCACGTCCATCGGGCAGCGCGCGGAGCAGGTCTCGCACGACGCGCACACCCACACGGTGTTCGCGTTCAGCGCGCGGTCTTTCAGGTTCAGTTGCACCATCCGCATCATCTGCTGCGGGGGAATCTCCATCTCGAACGCCACCGGGCACCCCGCGGTGCACTTCCCGCACTGGTAGCAGTTCTCGACGTGCACCCCGCTGAGCGCCAGCACCTGTCCCAGCAGCGTCTTCTCCGCCTTCTTGTCGTCAGCCATTGCCGTTCCCTCTTGCGCCGTTGCCGTCTTCGCCGTCCTTCTGCTCTTCGAATCTTCCCGCTTTCGTTCCGTAGCCGTCCGTCACGACAGCCCGCCCGGGAACACCGACTCCGCGAGGAACCTCACCAGCGCCTCCGGCAGGAGCCCCAGGAGGAACGTCGCGACCAGCGTGATGATGATGACCGACTGCACGCCCACGGACGGGACTATGGCGTGTTCCGCTTCCTCCGCGTCGAGTCCTGTCGCCGGCTGGAAGTACATCAACCGAACCACATTCATGTAGTAGTACACGGCGATCATGCTGTTGACGACACCCGCGACGGCCAGCCAGAAGAGCACGTTGACGTGGATGCCGAAGGGCAGGGAGAGGCTGATCGCGTCGTCGGCGGCGCCGCGGATGGCGGCGTTGAAGACGTAGAACTTGCCGAAGAAGCCCGCCAGCGGCGGGATGCCCGAGAGGCTGAGCAGGAAGATTGTCATGGCGATGGCCAGGAACGGGTTGCGCTTGGCCATTCCCCCATAGCGCTCGATGGACTCGCAACCGGTCGCCCGCTCGATCGCGATCGCGACGGCGAACGCGCCGAGGTTCATGAACAGGTAGGAGGCGATGTAGAAGAGCACCGCGTGCAGGCCGCCGTGGGACGCGATCCCGCCCCGGTCGCTCACCGTCCACGCCCCGCCTTGCCACGCCACGACGCCGATGAGCATGTAGCCGGCGTGGGCGATGGACGAGTAGGCCAGCATTCGCTTGATGTTCCCCTGCCAGATCGCCGCCCAGTTCCCCAGGAACATCGTCGCGATGGCCAGCACCGCCACCAGCGTGGGCCACTGCGGGTACAGTGCGTTGCCCTCCTGCATGAACAGGCGCGCGAGGATGGCGAACCCCGCCGCCTTCGGCCCGACCGACAGGAAGGCCGTCACCGGCGTCGGCGCGCCCTCATAGGCATCGGGCGCCCACCAGTGGAACGGCACCATCGCGATCTTGAAGCCCAGGCCCACCAGGATCAGCACGGCGGCGATGGGCTGCAGCGGGCTCGGGTGCAGCCTCAACTGCATCGGCAGGGCCTCCGAACCCAGCAGGCCGTAGAGCTTCGTGGTGCCCGCGACGCCGTACAGCAGGCTCATGCCGTAGATCATGACCGCCGAGGCGACCGCTCCGTACAGGAAGTACTTCAGGGACGCCTCCGCCGAGCGCGGCTCGTTGCGCAGGTACCCCGTCATGACATACGAGAGCAGGCTGACCGTCTCGATGGCCAGCAGGATCACGATCAGGTCGGCCGCGCCGGCCATCAGGCACAGCCCCAGCACGGCCCACACCAGCAGCGCGAAGAACTCGCCGTAGTCGCGGTCCACGCGCCGCATGTACGACATCGCGATCAGCGTCACCAGCCCCCCGGCCGCCACCGCAACCAGCTTGAAGAAGACGGCCAGGTCATCCACCACGTACGACCCCAGGAAGATGACCGACTGCTCGTGGCGCCACTGCATCGCCACCAGCGGCAGGCACGCAAACAGCCCGGCCAGCGTGACCACCGGCGCCGCCAGCGGCCACCGCCTCTTCGTCAGCGCCCCGATTCCCAGCACGATGAGGCCCAGCACGCCGAGGAGTATCTCGGGCGCAAACTGGTCCAGTCCGGCCGTCGGTTGCAGGTTCAGCGTCATCCCAGTCTCAGGTCTCAGGTCTCAGGTCCGAGCGGAATTCGGGGACATGACCCAACTCGCGTCGTCCGCGAATTGGGATCGTGTCCCCGCAATTCCACCTCACCCCAACCCCGCCAACCTCGTCACATGGTCCACGATGGCCGTCAGCGGCCCGTTCATGACCGCAATGAGCGGCTTCGGGTACACGCCGATCACCAGCATCGCTACGCACAGCGGGGCGGTCGCGACGATCTCCCCCCAATCCATGTCCGGCAGGTCGGCCCATCGCTCCTTGAGCGGGCCGAGGAACACCCGCTGGATCATCCACAGGAAGTAGGCTGCCGTGATGATCACGCCGATGGCTGACAGGCATGTAATGAGCGTGTAGGACGAGAACGAGCCGGTCAGAACGAAGAACTCGGACACGAAGCCGGCCAGCCCCGGCAGTCCCAGCGACGCGAAGCACGCGAACATCATGATCCCCGCGTACAGCGGCATCTGCTTGGCCAGACCGCCGAACTCGTTGATGTTCCGGGTATGCGCGCGGTCGTAGATGACCCCCACCAGGAAGAACAGCGCGCCCGTGATGATCCCGTGGGTGACCATCTGGAGCGTCGCCCCGTTCAGCGCCGTCGTGCGGGTCGTGATCGAGGCCATGACCCCGCCGCGGGCCGCCACTGCCGCCACGCCCAGGATCACGAAGCCCATGTGGTTCACCGAGGAGTAGGCGATCAGCTTCTTCAGGTCGCTCTGCGCCATCGCGCACAGCGCGCCGTAGATGATGCTGATGAGCGCCAGGATCGCCATGTAATCGGCGAACCGCGCGCTGGCTTCGGGGAACATCGGGAGGATCACGCGGACGAAGCCGTACGTCCCGAGCTTCAGCAGGATGGCCGCCAGGATGACCGAGCCCGCCGTCGGCGCCTCCACGTGCGCGTCGGGCAACCACGTGTGGAAGGGCCACAGCGGGACCTTGATCGCAAAGCCCAGGAAGAAGGCCCAGAACACGAGCGCCGCCTTCACGCCCGCCCCGGCCATCGGGTTGGCCTGCATGATCTTCACCATGTCGAACGTCGGCTCCGGCATGGAGAAGTAGCAGGCCAGGATCGCCAGCAGCATCGGCAGGCTGCCGACCAGCGTGTAGATGAAGAACTTGATCGCCGCGTACTCCCGCCGCGGCCCGCCCCACACCCCGATGATGAAGTACATCGGGACCAGCCCGATCTCCCAGAACCCGAAGAACAGGAAGAAGTCGAGCGAGACAAACACGCCCAGCATCCCCGTCTCCAGCAGCAGGAACCACGCCATGTACTCCTTGACGCGGACGGTGATGCGCAGCGAGTAGACGATCGACAGGAGGGAGAGCGCGGTGGTCAGGACGATCAGCGGGATGCTCAGCCCGTCCACGCCCACGTGGTAGCCGATGCCCAGCGAGGGAATCCAGGGCGCCTGGTACTCCAGGCGCATGGCCATCGGGCCCCTGCTGGGCTCGGTGGCGAAGGCCATGCACATGAAGATCGACCAGACGAACGCCGCCAGCGAGGCGCCGATCGCGACCCCCTGAATCTGACGCACGTGCCGTTCCTTGTCCAGGAACAACACGATCACCAACCCCACCACGGGCAACGCAAGCAACACGCTCAGTATCATCTCTTGCACCTGCTCGGGACGGTCGCCCGTCTCGTGCCTTCGGCCTCAGGTCTTCAGTCTGAAGTCTGCGGTCTGAAGTCCGCCGTTCACCTAGATCCAGTGCCCGCCCAGGACGTAGATCGCCGCCGCGATCAGCGCGGCAATCAGGGCCGAGAATGCGATGTAGTGCTGAACGCGGCCCGTCTGCAGCATGGCGGCGAACCGGCCCGCCAGCTTCTGCGCCTCAGCGATCAGGTTCACCAGGCCATCCACGATCCACGTATCCGCCAGCCGCGCGAGACCCGCGAACACGCGGGTCGTCGCCCAGCCGACCAGGTTGACGATTCCGTCCACCACGTACTTGTCGAACAGCCCGCAGCCGGCGGCCAGCGCCAGCGTTCCGCGCACGAACGTCGCGTGATATATTTCGTCGAAGAAATATTTGTTCTTCAGCACGTTGTGCGCCCAGGCGATGGGCGGGACCGCCTGCTTGAGCCTCGGCACATCCACGAGCTTCCAGCCCCAGATCACCGCCGCCAGCAGCCAACCCAGGCCCGCCGCCATCACGGACACGCACAGCGGGACGATCTCGAACTCGATCCCCGCGATGTTGATGGCGCCGCCCGCCACGGCATGCTCGGCGTGCTCCGCGATCTGCGGCGCCGAGGAGCCCAGGAAGTGGTGCATGAGGTTGTGGTCGCCGGGCATTCCCAGCCAGCCCAAGCCGACCGAGAAGACCGCCAGGATCGTCAGCGGCACGGTCATGACCTTCGGGCTCTCATGCGCATGGATCGAGTGATCGCGCGGATGGTCGCCCGCGAAGGTCAGGAACATCAGCCGGCCCATGTACAAGGCCGTGCAGAACGCGGCGAACTCACCAAGCCAGAAGACGGGCTGATCGACCGCCCACGAGGCGGCCATGATCTCGTCCTTACTCCAGAAGCCCGCCCAGAACAACGGCACCCCCGTCAGCGCGAGCGTACCCATCAGGAAGGTCCAGAACGTCGTGGGCATGGCCTTGCGCAGGCCGCCCATCTTCGTCATGTCCTGCTCGCCGCCGCAGCCGTGGATGACGCTCCCCGAGCCAAGGAACAGGAGCGCCTTGAAGAACGCATGGGTCAGCAGGTGGAACACGCCCGCGACCCAGCCCGCCATCCCCATCCCCAGGGCGAACATCATGAAACCGAGCTGGCTGACGGTGGAGTAGGCGAGGACGCGCTTGATGTCGTTCTGCGCGATGCCGATGGTGCCCGCCAGCACCGCCGTGATGATCCCGATGTAGCGCACGATCTCCAGGCTCGTGAGGCCCGCGAAGACCTCCAGCTCTGCAACCTGCGGAACCACATACAGCGTCGAGATGCGCGCCACCATGTAGACGCCCGCGGCGACCATCGTGGCGGCGTGGATGAGGGCGCTGACCGGGGTCGGGCCCTCCATCGCGTCCGGAAGCCAGACGTGCAGCGGGAACTGCGCGCTCTTCCCGATGGCGCCCGTGAACAGACACGCCCCCGCGATGGCCACCCAGTGCGGCGGGAAGGCCGCCGTCCCCGCCGCCGCGAGCGCCGCCCGGATGTCTAGCGAGGGCACGTGGAAGAAGATGATCATGATCCCGATGAGGAAGCCGAAGTCCCCCACCCGGTTCACGATGAAGGCCTTCTTCGCGGCGCTGGCCGCCGAGGGCTTCTGGAACCAGAAGCCGATCAGCAAGTACGAGCACAACCCGACCAACTCCCACCCCGCGAACAGCACGAGGAAGCTGCCCGCTAGCACCAGCAGCAGCATCGAGAAGCAGAAGAGCGACATGTACGCGAAGAAGCGCGGATACCGCTCGTCGCCGTGCATGTAGCCGATCGAGTAGATCTGGATCAGCATCGCGACGAGGGTGATCATCGCGAGCATGGCGGCGGTCAGGTTGTCGATCCGCAGCCCCACCTTCAGGCGCCCGTCGAAGGCAGGTGACAGGTCACGGGTAACAGGTGACAGGACGGCTGGGCTCAACGGGCCAAGCGGTGCCCACTCGACCGCCATCTCGAAGGGCTCCGGCCCCTCGATGGTCTCACGAGCGGACTCGCCGTGGGTGCCCGCCTCGTGCGGAGCGCCGAAGGTCTGGCTGACCCGCGAGGCCAGAATGCCCCAGGCGATGACGCAGGGAATCGCGATGCCCGCGACGGCAATGAGCGCGACGCGGTCACCGATCTTCCGGTGGAGCTTCACTCCCCAGCCGATCAGGACGCCGCATGCCAGCAGCGGCAGCAGCGGGATCAGCCAGGCCAGGTTCTCGAAGAACGGACTCACCACTTGAGCAAGCTCACTTCATCCGCAGTCGTGGTGCGCAGGACGCGGTAGACGTTCAGGATGATTGCCAGGCCCACGGCGGCCTCACAGGCCGCCAGCGTGATCACGATGAGCGCGAAGATCTGCCCGTCGAGGACGAGGTTCAGCCCCGCCGGCGGCGCGAGATACCGCTGGAACGCAATCAGGTTGATGTTCGCGGCGTTGAGCATCAACTCGACGCCCAGCAGGATGGCAATCGAGTTCCGTCGCGAGATGACACCGAACAGACCGACCGAGAATAGGATCGCCGACAGCGCGAGGAAGTGCTGGAGGCCCAGCTGCTGGAGCACCATCAGAGCTCCTCCTCCCCTTCCGTGGCTGCCGTGGCCGTGCCGTTACTCTCACTCCTCACTCCTCGCTCCTCACTCCTCGCGGGCATCCTGCCCGCCGCCACCCAGCCCTTCTCCCGCCTCACGATGACGATGGCGCCGACCATGGCGACCACCAGGATCACCGAGGTCAACTCGAACGGTAGCAGGTAGTATGTCAGGAAGTAGAAGCCGGTCCGCCGCAGGTTCGTCGAGGGCTGCTCGCCGGCCGTCTGCGTCTGCGGGTCGTAGTAGTCGTACCAGCTCTCCTCGCCCGTGGCGCGGTCGCGCATCTCAAGCGGCGGTGGGCGCAGCTCGCGGTTGCGGAAGCTCTCCGTCTGCAGCGCGCCCAGGATCGCGATGGCGGTCAGCCCCGCAATCAGCCCGGCGGGGAACACGTAGTGGTTGGCTGCCGTGATCGGGCCCGCGCGCCGCTCCAGCAGGAAGATCGCAAACAGCATCAGGACCATGATGCCGCCCGCGTAAATCAGCAGCTGGAACGCCAGCATCACCGGCGAGGCCATCACCGCATACAGGCCCGCGATCCCGATGAAGCACGGCAGCAGGCTCAGGCACGCATGCGTGACCCGCCGCGCGGTGACCACCAACACGGCCGCGCCCAGCGTCAGCAGGGCGAACCCCGCGAAGAGGATCAGCGAGCCGTATTCCTGAATGAACTCGGACAGGTGCTGCAGCATCTTGCCCGGAAAAAGAGGGACACCATACCAATTCGGACGTCATGAATTGGTATGGTGTCCCTCTTTCTCCACTTCTCCCACCTTCGAGATGTGCTCCATCCCCTCGGCTTCCGCCCGCAGGCGGTCGATCTCCCAGATCAGCTCCTCAACGTGCTCGACTACATCGCTGTACTTCGGCGTCATCGTGATCGCGTCGAACGGGCAGACCTCGGTACACAGCCCGCAGTACATGCACTTGCTCATGTCGATCGTGAAGCGGACCGGCTTGCGCTCTTTGCCCTTGCCCTCGCCCTCGACCAGGATGCACCGGTCCGGGCAGACCTTCTGGCACTGGCCGCAGGCGGTGCAGTTGAGCTGCCCCGTCTCGGGGTTCGCCACCAGTCCCAGCATCCCACGATAGCCCGGCCCCGGCTTGTAGTTGAGCGACGGGTCCCGGTGCGGGTACTGGTCCGTGACCTTCCCGCGGAAGAACAGGCTATGGAACGTGATGCGAAGCCCGTCCGCGATGCTCTTCGCGCCGGAAGCCACGTCCTGCATGAGATCGACGACGTTGTTGCGTGCCATGCGCCCATCCGGCCGTGGGCGCCATGAATGGCGCCCCTACACAGCTGGGCGCGATGAATCGCGCCCCTACATCACCAGCCACTTCTCATCGCCGTCATGTAGGGGCACGATTCATCGTGCCCGCGTGTAGGGGCGTGATTCATCACGCCCCATGCCGTCCCTCTCAGTACGTCAGCCCCAACTGAACGACCACGCCGACGATCAGGATCGCGGCGAGGCTCAGCGGGATGAGCAGCTTCCACGCAAACCCCATGAGCTGGTCCACGCGCAACCGGGGCAGCGTCCAGCGAATCCACATCATCACGAGCACAACCACCCAGGCCTTCACGTAGGTCACGATCGGGCCCGGGATGACGCGGTCCAGCGCGGGGATGCCCGTGTGCCAGGCGCCCAGGAACAGCACCGAGAAGACCAGCGAGACGACGAACATGCTCGCGAACTCGCCCACGAAGAAGCAGGCGAACTTCATGCCGCTGTACTCGGTATTGAACCCTGAGACGAGTTCGCTCTCGGCCTCCGGCAGGTCGAAGGGCGTGCGGTTCACCTCGGCGATGCTCGCGGTGAAGTAGATCAGCGCGGGAATCCAGAGCCAGTACCGGAAGAGGTTCCAGTGGAAGAACCAGCCGGTCTGGCCCAGGCCGATCTCGCGCAGCGAGAGCGTGCCGGTCCAGGTGATGACACAGACCAGCGCGAGCGCCTGGGGCACCTCGTAGCTGACCATCTGCGCGGCGGAGCGCAGGCCACCGAGCAGCGACCACTTGTTGTTGCTCGCCCAGCCGGCCATCATGATCCCGATGACCGTGAGCGACGCGACCGAGGAGATGAACAGCAGGCCGATGGAGATCTCCCCGCCGCTGGCATCGCGATCCCACGGGATGACCACCAGGGTCACGACCGCCGTCGCGAACACCAGGATCGGTGCCGCCACGAACAGGCCCTTGTCGCTCGCGGCGGGCATGATGTCTTCCTTCAGCAGCAGCTTCACGGCGTCCGCCACGGTCTGCAGCAGCCCGTACGGCCCCACGCGGTTCGGCCCGATGCGCGACTGGATCCAGGCGCTGATCTTCCGCTCGACGTAGATGAGGTAGACCACCGTCAACAGGACCGCGACCACAATCACCAGGCAGCCGACCACCCACCCGAGCATCCGCACCAGCGGCTCAGGGAGGCCGGTGACCCGGTGGACGAGGTCAGCGAGCCAGGCGATCAGTTTTCCGGTGAGGCTGGGTTCGGTCACGGTCTGTGTGTCCTACCCCCCTGCCCCCCTTCCTTCAGAAGGGGGGAACACCTACGGATCGGATAGCGCGCGTCGTTTCCCCCCTTCTGAAGGAAGGGGGGCAGGGGGGTAGGACTAGCGGTCCACGTCCCCCAACACGATGTCGATGCTGCCCAGGACGGCGACGATGTCGGCGACGAGGCCGCCGCGCGCCATGATGGGCAGGGCCTGCAGGTTTGCGAAGCTCGGCGCGCGCCAATGGAAACGGGCCGGCGTATCGCTGCCGTCGCTCAGGAGGTAGCAGCCCAGCTCCCCGCGCGGCGATTCCGTGCGCTCGTAGACCTCGCCGGCGGGCGGCTTGATGGTCTTCGGGACCTTCGCCTGGTACGGCTCGCCGGCCATCTTGTCGAGCGCGTCGAGGCACTGCAGCGCGAGCTTGCGGCTCTGGCGTATCTCCTCCATCCGCACCATGTACCGCGCGAGACAGTCCTCGGCCTCGAACACGGGCACCTCGAACTCGAGTTCCGGGTATACGCTGTAGGGATCGGTCTTCCGCAGGTCTACGTCGATCCCCGAGCCCCGCGCCATCGGGCCGGTGATGGCATACTCGATGGCGCGCTTGCGCGGTAGGAAGCCGACGCCGTCCACCCGCGCGCGGAAGATGCGGTTGTTCGTGAAGAGCTGGTCGTACTCGGCGAGGCGGTCCGGGAAGTAGCCCAGGAACTCGCGTGCTTTCTCGATGAAGCCCGGCGGCAGGTCGTTCCGCAGCCCGCCGATTCGCATGTAGTTGTACAGCAGCCGCTGGCCGGTGGTCGCCTCGAACAGGTCGAGCAGCACTTCCCGCTCGCGGAAGCACCACAGGAAGAGCGTGATCGCCCCCAGGTCCAGGCCGAACGTGCCCAGCCAGACGAGATGGCTCACGATACGCTGTAGCTCCGCCAGCAGCACGCGGAGGTACTCGCACCGGCGCGGCACCTCGACACCCATCAGCTTCTCGACCGCCCGCACGTAACAGAAGTTGTTCGCCAGCGCCGCGAGGTAGTCGAACCGGTCGGTGAAGGGCACGATCTGCACGTACGTCCGGCGCTCGCAGATCTTCTCCAGCGAGCTGTGCAGGTAGCCGATGTGGGGCACGCACTCGACCACCAACTCGCCGTCGAGCGTCAGCACGAGGCGCAGCACGCCGTGGGTGCTCGGGTGCTGCGGCCCCATGTTGATGACAAGCTCTTCGGTTGTGAAGGCGGTCGCTTCCATGCCCTCTTCGCTCGCCGCCGGCGTGGACAGGCATTCTTGCCTGTCCATCCGACGATCCCCAGCCGCTAGGAGGACAGGCATTCCTGCCTGTCCCCACCGAACTCAGGCCAGCTCGTGTCGCGGGTCCGGAGCCAAGAACGGATGGTCCGGGTACACGTAGTCCTTGCGCAGCGGATGGCCCTCCCAGTCCTCGGGCAGCAGGAGGTTCCGCGGGTCGGGATGGCCGTCGAAGGCGATCCCGAACATCTCGGTCGCCTCGCGCTCCTTCCAGTCGGCGGCCGGGAAGACGCCGACGATGGAGGGGAGGCTCGGCTTCGCGCGCGGCAGGCGGACGTGGATCGCCACCCGCGCCGGCCCGCGCAGCTCATACAGGTGATACACGACCCCCAGGTCGTCGCCGTAGTCCACGCCCAGCAGCGAGGCCAGGTGCAGGTAGGGGCCCGCCTCGCGGTCGCGGAGGATGCGGCAGACGTCGGCGACCGCCTCGGGCTTCACCGTGAGGCTGATGCGAGCGCCGCTGACCGAGAACTCGAGGACCGAATCGCCCAAGGCCGCCGCCAGGTCTTCGGGCAGCGGCTCAGGCGCCGGTGTCTCTTCGCCCTCGACCGGCTTCTCGTCGGCGTTACTCTCCCTCACCCTTCAGGACCTCATAGCGCTCGTCGCCGAGACGGATGCCGTGGACCTTCGGCTTCTCGGCGACGGAGTCGCGTCGCATGATCTGCTGCAGCTTCAGCAGCCCGTCGATCAGGGCCTCGGGCCGCGGCGGGCAGCCCGGTATGTACACATCCACCGGCACGATTCGCTCGACGCCCTTCACCACGCTGTACGCGTCGTGGTAGAAGCGCCCCGCGCTGTTGGCGCAGCTCCCGAGCGCCACGACGTAGCGGGGCTCGGGCATCTGGTGGTAGAGCCGCTCGAGCACCGGGGCCATCTTCATGGTCACCGTGCCGGCGACGATCATCGCGTCCGCCTGGCGGGGCGTCGCGCGGAACATGATCCCGAAGCGGTCGAGGTCATAGCGCGAGGCGCCGGTGGCCATCATCTCAATCGCGCAGCACGCCAGCCCGAACGTCATGGGCCAGAGGCTGCAGTAGCGCGCCATGTTGAGCACGCGGTCGGCCAGCCCGACGGCCTTCTCGCCGAGCGGCAGCTTCTCGACGAGGCGGGCGATGCGGCGGGCGGGCGTGGTGCTGAACTTCACGAAGGCTGCGTGGCCGCGCGCAATCGCCTCATCGGCGGCGGCGTCCACGCGCTGTTGGACCTTGCCCGGCAGGTCGATCAGAGCCACTCCAGGGCCCCCTTCCGCCAGGCATAGGCAAACCCGAGGATGAGAATGACGAGGAACACGAGCATCTCAGCGAACACGAAGAAGCCCATCGACCCGAGGAGGTCCCTGAACACCACGGCCCACGGGAACAGGTAGATCGCCTCCACATCGAACACCACAAATATCAATGCGAATAGATAGTACCGAACGTAAAACTGGGCCCAGGACTCGGTGAGGGGGTCGATGCCGCACTCGTAGGTGGTGAGCTTCTCGGGGTAGGGGTCATGCGGCCGGAGGAACCATGCGGTGGCCAGCATGAGGATCCCGAACCCGACCCCGACGAACGTGAAGACCAACAGAGGCCCGAACTGGTCACCCATGAACGAACGCAGCCTTCAGTCGTCGGGAGTAGGTGCCAGGCACCAATCAAGGACGTCGCCCATAGGTGCCTG